>CAJOMV010000013.1 GCA_905235805.1 uncultured Ruminiclostridium sp. | reverse complement strand
TGCTTAAACCCCTCAGTCCGGTCGTCAAGCTCGACTACATCTTCATACAGCCAGTCAAGCAGCGCCGTTCTTATCTTTTTTTCACCTGCCGACGGGTCACAGCCTATTGTTTCGCAGAGAACACCTATTTTCCCGTTGGCTTCGGAAAAGCTGTATATCCCATGAGTAAACTTATACGCGGTCGAGCTTTGCCTTGCCGGGATACGGGTCCCGCTTGTAAGCTTGCCTATATTCGCGGCTGACGTTCCGGAATATCCCGCGACCTTTACAATAGTTCCGTCCACCGCTTTAATTATTTGTTCTCTGCGCCGATGGCTGATGATGATAGCTTTTCCGGGAAAGAAAAGCCGTGCAGTAGTGTTATACCGCACAGCCTGTCGTAAAGTGTGTTGTAATTCCGTACCGCCGAAAGTATAATATTATCACTTTCGTTACGGTAAGACACCGTACAGAGGTTTTTATATTCTGCCATAAGATCAATATGCCTGTCAAGCATATTGCCCCAAACAAAAAGTATTTGTATTATGCCGGAAAATGTGCTATAATATGATATAATGCCGGATTACAAGCGGAATGTTCTGATAATACACGGGACAGCGGACGGTTTAGTGCCGGTATCGTACTCCGAACGGGCGGTCAAGGCATTTCCGTCAGCGGAGCTTGTTAAGATCGACGGCGCGAGGCATGGCTTTTATGGAAATGATGCCGATCATGCCGCTGAACTTGCGTTGGAATTTGTGAAGCATAATTGTTTTTAATATATATAGCCTCCAATTGCCGGGAAATGATCATTCTCACACAATATGGAGGTTTTCTTGCACAGGTGTATGATCGAAAAATATCCAAATGTTCAGATATTAAGAGTCCGATATTTGTTATTGTATTTTTTGCCGGGATATGTTATAATAGGAAAAAGTTTGTTTTCGGGAGCGTGAGCGAATGCCCGTATCAGACCGGATAAGGAGAATTACTTAAAAGGGATCTATGACAGGAAGAAGAAAATATTATATAACAATACATTGCCGGACGCGTGAAATTATAATATCGGCTGTGTTTGTTGTTTTTTATGGGTGTTCTGTTATGTATATATGCGCGGCATACCCGACAAATTGGCTCTTATCGCCTTTACAGCTCTGTCGGTATATCTGATATTCTTTGATGTTATGGCAGTATTGCTGCGTTTATTCGGCAGCTCTTTACCGGCAACAGTTATAGACGATAAGGTTCACAGGAGCAAAAAAGGAAAAAGAATACATAAGCTTTATCTCGAATGCGAAGACGCGGAAGGTCGGTTTGTAACGACTAAGGAGGAAACAATGAAATACGCGGGAATGCCGGCGGGAATGTGGCTGTTGTTCGCCGGTTCGTTTAAGAAGCAGTTAATCGCTGTTCTCGGTTATGACAACAAAACAGCGAACGAGATCACTGCAAAAGCCAGGACAAAATACAAGGAGATCATAGGTTCATTACCGGAGTTTGAAAAGGCGGACCGCTTCAGAATGAACATCGTGAACTGCGCGATGCTGTCGGCATTTCTGCTGAATATGCCGGAGCTTCCCTCGGTGGAAAAGGCGACCGAGTATTACCGCGGATCCATGATGACGGGCGTAATGAAATGGTTCTGCCGGCAGAGCGGAAGGAAGAAGTTCACGGACGCGGACATACAGGGAATGAAGGATACGGCTGCGCTTAAAGCGGCAGACAGAAATCCGTACTCTTGGAATATGGAGTTTTATCCTTACGAGGACGGCAGCGGCTATGAGGCGAGGTTCACGGCTTGCGGTATATGCACGCTGATGAAGGAGCTGGGATTGTACGAGCTTGTACCTGCTATGTGCAGACTTGACTACACAATGAGCGAGGCAGGGGGAGCGTCGGAGTTTGTCCGGGAGTACACGCTTGCTTCCGGCGGACCGTACTGTGACTGCGGATATAAGAAAAAAATACCCGATGAGACGCGGGAAATACGATAACGGAGGAAAACACGCCGCTGTAACTGCGCGGAAAACGATATGGAACAATGAAAAACAATGATTTTACGGAGGGCGCGATACTTCCGAAGCTGTTACGGTTTATGCTGCCTGTGCTGTTCGCCATGTTTTTGCAGGCGATGTATGGTGCTGTCGATCTGCTTATCGTCGGACAGTTCAGCACCACCGCCGATGTTTCGGGGGTATCGACAGGCTCGCAGATAGTGCTGACGCTCACTAACCTGATAGTCAGCTTTTCAATGGGAGTTACCGTAGTTGTAGGGCAGCGCATAGGGCAGAAGCGCCCCGAGGACGCTGCGCAGACTATAGGTACGGGACTGCTGATATTCGCGGCAACGGGCGTGGTGTTCACAGCGATAACGGTTGTCGGAGCGCCGGGACTTGCGGCGGTAATGCAGGCTCCCGAGGAAGCGTTCGATGTGACGGTGGACTACATACGGATATGCGGCGCGGGATTTCTGATAATCACCGCGTACAACCTGCTCGGCAGTATTTTCAGAGGCTTGGGCGACTCGAAGACTCCGCTCATCGCGGTGGGTATCGCCTGCGCGTGCAACATTGCCGGAGACCTGCTGTTTGTGGCGGGCTTCGGAATGGGAGCGTCGGGAGCCGCTCTTGCCACAGTTATCGCGCAGCTTGTCAGCGTCCTGATCTCGTTTTTTATCATCAGACGGACGACGCTGCCCTTTGAATTTCACCGCTCGCACCTGAAAATAAAGCGGTCGAACGCGCTGATGATACTGCGTGTCGGAGCGCCGATAGCTTTGCAGGATCTTTTGGTCGGGATCTCGTTCCTTGTTATGCAGGCGATAGTCAACAGCCTCGGAGTGACCGCGTCGGCGGGTATCGGAGTAGCGGAAAAGGTCTGCGCGTTCATCATGCTTGTCCCTGCCGCGTTCATGCAGTCGATGTCCGCGTTTGTGGCACAGAACATCGGCGCGGGATATGACGACAGAGCGAAGAAGGCGCTGAAGAGCGGTATCGCGGTATCCTTCGCGTTCGGTGTGGTGATGTTCCTGCTGACATTCTTCCGCGGTGACCTGCTTGCGGGGATATTCTCGAATGAAGCCGGCACGGTCGCGGACGCGTGGGATTACCTGAAAGCGTATGCCATAGACTGCCTGCTGACCTGCTTTCTGTTTTGCTTTATCGGCTATTACAACGGGCTCGGCAAGACTAAATTCGTTATGGCGCAGGGTATCTGCGGGGCGTTTCTCGTGCGAATCCCCGTTGCTTTTATAATGCAGAATATCGGCGGCGGTTCGCTGTTCCTGATAGGGCTTGCGACACCGTGCTCAACGGTCATGCAGATAATCATGTGCTTTGCGGCGTATGCGTATTTCAGAAAAGACAGTCTTAAATCGGCAGAATAGAAGTGAAATGCCGCAGCGGAAAATAAGATAAAAGAATATATATCCTAAGCAAAGAAAAGCCTGCCAAAGCCGGGCGTTTCGCTGACAGCCGCCGACAGCCTCGTGCTGTTTCACTGCCTTATTAACAATTATGTCTTGATTATTTTGTCGGTTTGTGATATAATAAAGAAGTTACCGAAATTTAACTTTACCGGAGGTCGAATTATGGAAAGCATAAAAGAAATAGCCGCCCGTATCCGCGAATTGCGTGAGGTGTGCGATTACACGCAGGAGCAGCTTGCCGATGAACTGGGCGTTGCCGCCGAGGTTTATGCGGGCTATGAGCAGAACGGAGATTTTCCGATAAGCGTCATCTATGAGATAGCCACAAAATTCAAGGTGGATTTCAACGAGCTTATTACCGGCGAACCCAGCCGCATAAACACCTATCAGATCGTCCGGCGCGGGCAGGGAAAGACAGTCAGCCGTATTCCCGGATATCGTTTCAAGGATCTGGCTTTCCGCTATGCGGACAAGATAATGCAGCCCCTCCTTGTTACTCTCGAGCCGTCCGACGAGCCTGCCGAGCTCGTCACTCACGCCGGGCAGGAGTTCAATCTCGTCCTGAAGGGCAGCATAGACGTCATTTTCGAGGACAAGGTGCTCACCCTGAACGAAGGGGATTCCGTCTACTTCAACCCCACATATCCTCACGGTCAGCGCTGCCACGGCGACAGCAAGGCAAGATTCCTGACTGTGATAGCGGAATGACCCGCCGAACTTATATTATAAAAGGAGCGATTTGTTGAAATGCTTTTAGACCGCTATCTTCCCCGTATCGAATTCGATTCGTACGAGGATTTCGTAGAAAACTATCGTGTTAATGTTCCCGACAACTTCAATTTCGGCTGGGACATAGTCGATGAATGGGCGAAGCAGGAGCCCGACAAGAAGGCTATGCTGTGGCTCAGTCACGATAAGCAGGAGCGCACCTTCACCTTCACCGACATCTCGAAGCTCTCGAACAGAGCCTGTCACTATTTCCGCAGCCTCGGACTGAAAAAGGGGGATGTTGTCCTTCTTATCCTCCGCCGCCGCTGGGAGTACTGGGTGATCGCCACGGCTCTCCATAAGCTGGGTATCATACTTATCCCGGGCAATCTCCTGTTCACCGCCCATGATATCGCCTACCGCGGGAATATGGCGGGGATATCCGTCATAATCGCCTGTGACGACGAGTATATCCGCGCACAGATCGACAGCGCCGCTCCCGAGATAAAAACTCTCCGCAAGACGATAGCCGTTGCCGAGCCCAGAGAGGGCTGGGACTTCTTCGAGGACGAGATAGCGAAGTATCCCGAAACCTTCGAGCGTCCCACCGACGATCAGGCAACAAAGACCGAGGATATCATGCTCATATACTTCACCTCCGGCTCCACGGGAATGCCGAAAATGGTGTGCCACAACTTCTCGTACCCCCTCGGTCACATAGTTACCGCGAAGTACTGGCATCAGGTGCAGGAAAACAAGCTGCACATGTCGATATCGGATTCCGGCTGGGCAAAGTTCGGTTGGGGCAAGATATACGGTCAGTGGATATGCGGGGCTGTGCAGTTCGTCTATGACTTCACCGGGCGCTTCGACGCGAAGGACATGCTCTCGGTCATCAGCAAGTACAAGCTCACCACCTTCTGCGCTCCTCCCACCATGTACCGCTTCATGCTCCAGGAGGACATGACACAGTACGACCTGTCGAGCATCGAAAACTTCTGTAACGCGGGCGAGCCTCTCAACCCCGAGGTATTCAACCGTATCTATGAGCTGACCGGTAAGAAGATGCGCGAGGGCTTCGGGCAGACCGAGGGCTCCGTACTTCTGGCCAACTTCCCGTGGATAGACCCCAAGCCCGGTTCCACCGGAAAGCCCTCCCCGCTTTACAATATCCGCCTGCTCCGTCCCGACGGCACCGAGACCGAGGACGGCGAAGAGGGTAGCATCATGGCATGCGATATAGACCAGCACCACCCCACCGGACTTTTCTGCGGGTACTACAAGGACCCCGAAATGACAAAGGCAGTGCTCGGCGGGACGAACTATGACACCGGTGACGTTGCGTGGCGTGATTCCAACGGCTACTACTGGTTCGTGGGCAGGAACGACGATGTTATCAAATGCTCCGGCTACCGCATCGGACCCTTCGAGGTGGAAAGCGCTCTGCTCACACACCCGGCGGTTGTCGAATCCGCCATAACCGGCGCACCTGACCCCATAAGAGGGCAGGTCGTGAAGGCTACCGTAGTCCTCGCGAAGGGCTACACTCCCTCGCCCGAGCTTACAAAGGAGCTGCAGGACCACGTCAAGCGTGAGACCGCGCCCTACAAGTATCCCCGTGTCATCGAATATGTTGACGAGCTTCCGAAAACTCTCGGCGGCAAGATAAAGCGCGCACAGATAAGACATAACGATGAGGAAAACTCAAAACAGTCGTAACGGGTACCGCCCGGCGGAGCACTGAGCTCTGCCGGGCGGAGCTGTTCGGCTCAATAAACGAATTACCGAATGTGCATACTGTGAAATGCATGTGATTTTTTCCGAAATCGGTTGACACAGGCGCTGTGGAATGTTATAATCGGTTTAGAGCAATTTAAAATAGCTCAACCATTGCAGAGGCGGGTATGTGCAGACGCTTCGGTTCGCGGCGCATTTGCCTATTAAATCTATATGCAAGATATAATAAGCAACAATCACCTTTATATTACCGGAATGACCTGTCCGCAGTGTCCGAAACGCATTGCCAAAGCCTTGCGTAAGCTTGACGGGGTAGAAAATGTCACTGTGAGCCTGAAAACCTCGGACGCGGTGTTCCGGCTCGACAGCACAAAGACCACACTCCCGGAAGTAATCGCTGCCATTGAGGACATCGGGTACAAGGCGAGCGAAAAGCCCTCCGGCGCACCGCTCGTGAAGCTGCTCGGGCACAGGTTCACCGCCGCGGTGCAGACCGCCGGCACTGTGCTCATCGCGGTAATGGGGCTCGCAATGCTGACGCAGGGCGCGGGGCTTACCGGAATGATACCGGACAGCGTGCTTTACGCGGTGCTCATCGGGCTCGCGCTTGTCGCGGTGTGCGCGGCACTGCCGATAAAACGGAAAGCTGCACGGTACGGCTCAATGCTTGCGGCGGCTGCGGTCGCGGTCGCAAGCGGGTTTGTGCTCGGCAGCGCAGTGGCAAACGCGGTACCGGAGGACACGGCAATAATAGCTGACGGCGTGCAGCTCGTTTCAAGCACGCTGAAAGCCGGGTCATACCCCGAGATAACCGTGTACAGCGGAATACCCGTGAAATGGACGATAAACGCCCCTCCGAAGAGTATCAACGGCTGCAACGGGACATTCATCGTAAACGACCTCGGTTTGCAGTACACCTTCCATGAGGGCGAAAATGTGATAGAATTCACCCCCGACGGGACGGGAGTCATTGACTACACCTGCTGGATGGGCATGATAAAGGGCAAGACCCATGTAATAAACGAAGTCTGAAAGGAGCACAAAATGAAAAAGAAGATAACGGCAGTATTGCTGGCGGCGTCCGCGCTGCTTCTGTCCGGCTGCTCGTCGGCACCTGCGGTAAGCGAAACGCAGAGCCTTGTCATTCCGCTCGAAACAGTCTCGGAGACTGCGAGCTTCTACCCCGTGACCGTTGACGGCACGAAAATGGAGGTGCTCGCTGTCCTCGACGGCAGCGGGAATGTCCGAACCGCCTTCAACACTTGCGAATCCTGCTATGATTCTGGCAATGGGCGCTACACAGCCGACGGCACGGAGATAGTCTGCGGGAACTGCGGGTTTCGCTTCACTGCCGAAGAGGTGGGCGTACAGACACGCCGCGGCGGCTGCAATCCCTACCCCATAACCGATGAGAACCGCACTGTGACGGAAACGGCAGTCGAGATACCGTAAGAATTCCTGAAGGCGTCGAAGGATATTTTTGCGGAGTGGTGACGGGAAAAGTACGGAACGCAATATGAAAAATCACCCCGAAAATTGTAAAAAACTATTTTGTTCCTTCTGCTGTATTGATTTATTCAGGTAAGTATGATACAATGAAAAAAGTTTTTTGAGCGAAAGGAATGTACAACGGAGGTTCATCATAATGGAAAATTTCAATTTCTATGCTCCCACGGAATTTGTGTTCGGTAAGGACCGTGAAAACGAGGTCGGCAGTTATATAAAAAAGTACGGCGGCTCAAAGGTGCTTATACACTACGGCGGAGGCTCGGCGGTAAAGTCGGGACTTATCGAGAAGGTGAAGAAGTCACTCGACAGCGCGGGGATAGCGTTCTGCGAGCTGGGGGGAGTGAAGCCGAACCCGCGCGATACGCTCGTATACAAGGGCATCGAGCTGTGCAGGAGCGAGGGCGTTGACTTCATTCTCGCTGTGGGCGGCGGTTCGGTGATAGACTCCACAAAAGCAATAGCGGCAGGCGTTCCGTATGACGGCGACTTCTGGGATTTTTACGGCAAAAAGGCGCAGGTGGAGGCAGCACTGCCCCTCGCGGTCATAGTGACTATCGCAGCCGCGGGCAGTGAGGGCTCCCGCAGCTCTGTGATAACGAAGGAGGACGGTATGCTCAAGCGCGGTATCGGCTATGAGATACTGCGCCCGAAATTCTCGATAATGGATCCCGCGCTGACGCAGACACTTCCCGCGTATCAGACTGCCTGCGGCTGCACCGACATTATGGCGCACGTTTTCGAGCGGTATTTCACGAATACGACGGAAGTTGAGATAACCGACCGTCTCTGCGAGGCAGTGCTGCTCACGATTGTCAAGGAGGCTCCCCGCGTTATGGCGGACCCGGACAACTACGACGCCCGCGCGAATATCATGTGGGCAGGAATGGTAGCTCACAACAACATCTGCGGCGTCGGCAGACAGCAGGACTGGAACAGCCACGCCCTCGAGCATGAGCTTTCCGGGCTGTACGATGTTGCGCACGGAGCGGGGCTTGCCGTGATAATGCCCGCGTGGATGGAGTATGTGTATAAGCACAATGTCATGCGGTTCTGCCAGATGGCGGTGAGGGTGTTCGGCTGTCAGATGAACTTTGAAAACCCCGGGGCTACGGCTCTGGAGGGCATTCGCCGCTTCCGCTCCTTCCTGCACAGTATCGGCATGCCGATAAACTTTGCGGAGCTTGGCGCGAGGGAAGAGGATATCCCCGTTCTCGTGGAAAAGCTGGGCATAGGTGAAGGAAAGCTCGGCGGCTTTATGGAGCTTGACAGGAATGATGTGACCGGAATTTACAGGCTCGCGGCTCATTCAGAGGTTTAAGATAAGTCTCGTGGACAAGGATAAAGAGCTTTCCGCAAAAGACAGAAAATTCCGAGAATTTGTTCTCGGCGGCGATATGTGGAGGGTGATATTCACGATCTGCATACCGCTGGCGGCATATCAGGGACTTTTGCAGATATTCAAGATGCTGGACACTATGATGGCGGCGCATATAGGCACCGACGCGGTCTCGTCCGTCGCTTACATATCGCAGATAAGCTTTGTCATTTCCGCGATAGGCGGCGGGCTTGCCATAGGCGCGGGAATGAAGATAAGCGAGGCTTACGGCGCGGGGAATTACGACCTTGTGAAAAAGCGCGTGAGCGGCGTTTGCTTTCTGTGCTTTCTTATCAGCGTTCCCGTGCTGCTGGTCATACCGTTTACTCCGCAGTTCCTGCGTCTGAACGGCACTCCCGAGGAGCTGATAGAAGCGAGCGGTCAGTACTTTTCGGTGGAGCTTGTGAACATAGCCGTGAACTTCTTCAATGTCGTCTACATAGCGATAGAGCGCGCACGGGGCAACACAAAGCTGATAATGTGGATAAACCTTGTGTACCTCGTGATAAAGTCGGTGCTTACGGCTGTATTTGTTTATGTGATGAACGGGACGGTCGTGATGATCGCTTTCGCTACACTCGCGGCTAATCTTGCCATGTTTATGATTGCCGCGGTGAATATGCTGAAAAAAGGCAGCATATTCGGCTTTTCCCCGAAAGAGGTCTCTATGCGCAGAGCTGTCATTCTGCCGGTCATAAAGACCTCATATCCGGCAGTCACCGAAAAGGCCGCGTTCGCCTACGGAAAGCTCATCGTCAATAAAATGAGCACGGATTACGGGACCTCCGTTGTGGGCGCGCTTGGCGTATCGAACAATCTCGGCGGCATTACGACAAACCTCCAGAACGGCTTTCAGGAGGGCGGCGCTTCGGTCATCAGTCAGAATATCGGCGCGGGAAAGACCGGGCGCGCACTGGACGCGTTCAGGAAGATACTTGTCATAAATACAGCGCTGGGAGTTGTCGTTATGACGCTGACGCTGATCCTCCTCGACCCGCTGAGCGCTCTGTTTGCTGGGCAGGACGAGGATTTCCGGCTGCTGATAAAGGAGGTTTACGGGTATGAAGCGCTCGGCGCGGTCACACTCGGCATAAACGCGGCGGTAATGGCTTTGCTGTACGGGTTCGGCTACACGAAGCTTACGCTCGTGCTGAATGTTCTGCGTGTGTTCGTGTTCCGTATTCCGGTACTGTGGTTTTTGCAGAATTACACCGATATCGGCAGCGCAAGCGTCGGTATCGTCATGCTGGTCAGCAATGTTTCCGTCGGGGTATGCGCCGCTGTTGCCGGATTTTTTGTGATAAGGCGCATCAGGAAAGCACCGGATTCCCGGCAATAAGCCGCATTCACGGGTGATCGCCGTGAAAAAGCGGAAAATTATTGATCAGCCTGTTGACATTCAGTAAGAAATGCTGTATAATTTAATTGCGCTTGATTGTATCAAACTAAATCGTTTATGGGAGACAATGCTATGACCGAAAAAGTAAAGAAAAAACCGCGCGCAAGGATAATACTGATCGTCTGCGCAATACTTGTCGTTTTGCTGCTTGCGGCGGATATCCTTGTCGGAAACTATCTCGTGACGTTCGCGATAGGGCGTTCTTCGGCGTCGGGAGCGGCAGTGGCTCCGCCGTCCGTGACAAGCAAGGAGACGAACAATATCGTGGACATCAACGCGAAGGCAATGTCGGAAAAGACTGCCGCGTGGCTGGAGACTGCCGGGGTATCGGAAGTCTCGATAACCTCCGATGACGTGCTGCTGCTTAAGGGCAGCACAGTCCGCGCACCGGAGAAAAGCGACCTATGGGCTGTCATAATCCACGGCTACACCGGCAGGAAGGAGCACATGGCAAACTATGCCGCGTATTATGCCGAGAGGGGCTTCAACGTGCTGCTGCCGGATATGCGCGGACACGGCGGGAGCGAGGGCGATTACATCGGCATGGGCTGGCTCGACCGGAAGGACGTGCTGAAATGGATAGACCTGATAATCTCGGAAGATCCCGCCGCGGTCATAACGCTGCACGGTGTATCAATGGGCGGCGCGACCGTGATGATGACAGCAGGGGAAGCGCTGCCGGACAATGTGAAGGCTATCGTTGATGACTGCGGCTACACCTCGGTATGGGACATTTTCTCCGACGAGCTGCAATACATATTCGGGCTGCCGACATTCCCGTTCCTGAACACGGCGAGCGTTATCGCAAAGCTGCGCGCGGGCTACACCTTCGAGGAAGCCTCGGCGCTTGAGCAGGTGAAGAACGCGAAGGTGCCGATGATGTTCATTCACGGCTCGGAGGACAATTTCGTGCACACCGAAATGGTGTACCGGGTGCATGAAGCCTGCCCCACCGACAAGGAGCTGTATGTCGCCGAGGGTGCCGGACACGGCGGAGCGGTGTATGTTGACCCCGATGTTTATTTCGGGAGGATTTTCGCGTTTTTCGAGAAGCATGGCATTCTGTGAAATGAAGGGAGCGCTTCGAGCCTTCGCAGACTCCCGATAAGACAGAAGGTGCGATAGAGCGTGAGCTGCGATGATTCAAAATCGAAGGGACAGTGTTATAAAGCTTGATTTTGCTCCCGGAATGTGCTATAATAAAAGGCGAAAGCCGTCATACAGTAACGGCTTTGACCGCTAAAGCGTCCGGCGGAGTGGAACGGGAAGAGAACGCCGGACAGATGAGAAGGAATCATACAGCACATGAGCACAGATGTAATTCTGGGGATACTAATCCCCTTTGCCGGAACAAGCCTCGGCGCGGCTATGGTATTTGTACTGAAAAAGAATATTTCCGCCAGCCTGCAAAAGATACTTACGGGCTTTGCCGCGGGAGTAATGGTGGCGGCTTCGTTCTGGAGCCTGCTGGAGCCCGCTCTTGAAAGCAGCGAGGGTATGGGCGCGCTGTCATTCGTTCCGGCGGCGGTCGGATTTCTCGTCGGCACGGGCTTTCTGCTCCTGCTCGATGTGGTAACTCCCCACATTCACATGAACGACCAGGAGGAGGGACCGAGGAGCGGTCTGAAGCGCACCACAAAGCTCATTCTCGCGGTCACGCTCCATAACATACCCGAGGGTATGGCGGTCGGAGTGGTGTACGCGGGCTTTCTTTCGGGCAGCTCCGGCATCAGCTCGGCAGGCGCGCTGGCACTTGCTCTCGGTATCGCGATACAGAACTTCCCCGAGGGCGCGATAGTTTCCATGCCGCTGCGAGCCGAGGGCATGAACAAGGGCAGGACCTTCCTGTTCGGTGTTCTGTCGGGAGTCGTGGAGCCGATAGCGGCTGTAGTCACGATACTCGCGGCAGGCGCGGTGGTGCCGGTAATGCCGTATCTGCTGGCATTCGCGGCGGGCGCTATGATGTATGTGGTCGTGGAGGAGCTTATCCCCGAAATGTCGGAGGGCGAGCATTCCAACGCAGGGACGATAGCGTTTTCGCTGGGATTTGTGCTTATGATGATACTTGATGTCACGCTGGGATAAGCTGTCGGCGCGGGAGCTTGCCGCGAATTATGGCAGAAATACCGCACGATAAAGACAACAATATGACCGCATAGCTTCACGCTGTGTCGGTCATTATTTTTGCGGAAGGAAAATAAATGAGACAAAACGCTCCGCTCATCCGTTTTATATACAGAGCGCGTTCAATTTACGGAAAAGGGGGTGATAATGTGACCGACGAAGAGTTCACTGCAGATGTCGAGCGATACGGGAATATGCTGTTCCGGCTGGTTTTTGCCAATACCGGAGACCTCTCCTGCTGTGACGATATAGTGCAGGAAGTGTTTATAAAGTACCTGAAATGCGGGAAGCGTTTCCCGGACGAGGAAAGCAGGAGATACTGGCTTATTCGTGTGGCAGTGAATAAGTGCAGGGACCACACAAGGCTGTACCGTATCACGCACAGGAGCGAGTGGGACGGAAATACCGGGCGGGAGCGTGAAGAAGCCCTCGATGAGAGGATAGCGCTGCGTGAGGCGCTGAAAAAGCTGTCGCCGAAATACCGGGAGGTCATCTTCCTGTACTACTATGAAGGCTATTCAGCGGCACAGACGGGGAAGATACTGAAGATAAGCACCTCGGCGGTCACATCACGTCTCCAGCGTGCGCGTGAAGCGCTGAAAAAATATCTTGAGTAAGGAGGAATAAGTATGAGTATATACAAGGACTATCTTGATGAAATGCAGTCATCGCTTAGCGGTGAGGAAATACTGAAAGCCGCCCGGAAAAGTAAGCGGATAAACAAGGCTGCCGCAGTACCGATAGCAATAGCCGCGGCAATGAGTGCGCTGGTGGTGTCGGTGGGAGCGGCATGCAGCTGGGACTTCGGGTCTTTGCTGATAAGCGAGTATACGAATTACAGACGGGACAGCGCTAAATGGAACGAATACACGGCAGGCACCGAACAGGAGCAGTTCATGTACGGCGGGACCTACACCGTTCCCGAGGGCTTGCGGGAATATCATGAAATGACGGACAAGGAACTGGAGCTTCTTGACAGGCTGACCGTTGAGGTCGGAGAAACGCTGGAGTTCGACGACTTTGATCTCAGTCTGAGCGGGCTTATTTACGACGGTTGTATTCTCCGGGCATTTGTCACGGTCACAGATAATAAAAACAGTGAATTTGACTGGAGAAACGATGATAAAGTTTTTTTCATCGGAATAGATGATATGGACGGCAATATCGGCATTGCCGGTATGGGGGCTGGTCATGTCGGAGACCTCAGGGGGAAAAACCATGTTGACTGGACATACGAGTGGTGGGTAAAGTCACTCCCCGAGGGTACGGAGTCCGTGACATTTGTCGTCTACAAGCGCGAAGAGCCTGTGAACGGCTATGCCGACTATTCCGAGTGCGGAAGGATAACGGTGAAGCTCCCCGACGCAAGCGGTCTGTCACGGACATACAGCCTCGACAGCTATACGACCCTTGGCGATTACGGGTATTCGCACCTGAAAGAAGTACGGTTCTCGCCCCTCGGAGCGTACATCAGTTATGATTTCAATTTTGACGGGCGTTTCAAGGATATATATAACATTCATATCGGGCACCCGCCTGTATTTGTCACGATGAACGACGGAACCGTCATAGAGATCAAAGGCGGCGTCGGCAATCGTGAGGTCAACGGGGACGGAAGCTTCAATCACAGCTGGCAGTTATCGCAGAAGGGGTATATGATAGACGTGACCGACGTGGCTTCGGTGCAGATAGGCGACTGCACAGCAGAGCTTGACGACTCGATGATGACCGGCTGACAGCACAGAGGCGCATTGAATACAAAAAGCGGAAGCTTTATAACAGAAGAAATGTTCTTTTACGGGTTTTCATGGAACTGTTATTGAGTATTCGCTTTTTTTGTGCTATAATATATTATATTTATCATATACGGGGGAAGGAAAGATACCTATGAAAGAACTGCCGCAAAGAGAAGAAAAGAAGGTCGAGTACCTTGAGCTCATCTACGACCTGATATTCGTGTACATAATCGGGCGCAACAACTCGCTGCTGCACAACACAGCCGACGGAATGGTGCAGCCGGCAATGCTGCTCGCTTATGTGCTGTGTACGCTCGCGGTCATACAGATATGGAATTTCAGCACCTACTACATCAACATATACGGCAGGAACGGCTTGCGGGAGCACATTTTCCTGTTCTCGAACATGTTCCTGCTGTACTTTGTGGCAGAGGGAACGCAGGAGCACTGGGAGGGCTACCACACGCAGTATCATACCGCATGGGCGCTGATACTGCTGAACATAGCTCTGCAGTACTTCATCGAGCTGCGCAACCATAAGGACGAGCCGGAGCATATCGCCGTGATAAAGCGGATAATGATGACGCTGCTGGTCGAGACCGCGCTTGTTATCGCTGTCATATTCGTGTATCTCGGCACGGGTATCGACTTCTCGGGAGTGCCTATCCTCTTCGGTATTCTTGTAACGCTCTTTACCGGCGGCAGGGGCGAGACGGACATCATAGATTTCGCGCATCTCACCGAGAGGGCGATGCTGTATGTGGTATTCACCTTCGGAGAAATGGTCATAGCGATAGCGGGATATTTCGAGGGCGAGTTCAGTCCGATGCTGATATACTTCTCGCTCATGGCGTTCCTGATAGTCGTGGGGCTTTTCTTAAGCTACGGAACGGTGTATGATAAGATTATAGACCGCGAGCGCAGGGACAACGGGCTTGTGTATATGCTGCTGCACATCTTCATGATATTCGGGCTGAACAATATCACAAATTCGCTGGAATTCATGCATGAGGAGGAAATGCGGCTCGTTCCCAAAACAGTTTTCCTGATAAGCTCGTTCCTGCTGTACTATGTGTTCCTGTTTGCGACGCGCAGGTACTCGAAGGCTGACTGCAAGCCCAAGCCCGCGTTTTATTTGCAGATGCTCGGGCTTGCCGTGAGCTTCATAGTCCTGATGTTCATATTCATGGAGAATATGATACTGAATATCGCGATAACCGTCGTGTATGTATTCGTGGTCTACGCGGTGATATACAGGGCGGGAAAAGCAAATTCCGCAAAAGAAAAATGATGATCGGAGTGAGAGAGAGGAAATGAAAATGAGAAGGGGAAAAAAGACGACAGCATTGCTGACAGCGGCGGTACTGCTGCTGTCTGCGTGCGACGGCGGCGAGGATATACCGTATATCCCGCCCGCAATGCGGACTGCGTCGACGGCGGCGGTCGATCCCTCGTCGATACGCCCTCAGGACGATTTCTACGGGTATGTGAATGCAGCCTACCTGCTTGAGAATCTGCCGGAATACGGGCAGACCACCTCCGGTTCCTTCGCGGAGGTGGAGAAGGCTGTCCGCGGGGAGCTTGAGGAGCTCTTCGGCAGGATAACGCGCTCCTCCGACGACTACCCCGCCGGCAGCACCGAGCAGCTTATCCGCGAGCTCTACCGTCAGGGCATGGAGTACACCGACGGCTCCGCGGAAATGGAGAAGGTGCGGGGCATAGTCGGGGAGATACGCGCGGTCACGGATATAAAGGAGCTGATGAAGCTGTGGGCGGAGCTTCTCGTCACCCACGGCATCACCTTCCCGGGATATGTGATAGTCAGCGCGAGCTACTACAAGAGCGGCGAGAACACTCTGTACATCAGGCAGTTGACCGACATCTGCGGCTGCTCGCTCGAGGAGCTTACGAAGAAAGATACCGCCGCAATGACGGCAAAGGGAGAACTCACGGATCTGCTTATGCCCTTCACGGCTGATAAGCCCGAGGCGGAGAGGCTCGCGACGGACGTGGTGTATCTGCTGCTTGACCTCGCGTTTGCGACGGACATCGGCGTGATGCACGCCGCCGACCCGTTCACCACATTCACGTTCATATCCGATGAGGAGACCGCGGCGCTTCTGCCGAACCTCGGGGAAACGCCTCTGAAGCTGACCTACGGGCTGGACGCGAACCCCTACGGCGGCTGTTACATACAGGACAGGGGACAGCTTATGAAGCTGAATGAGCTGCTGACAAATGAGCGGCTGGAGGAATGGAAGGATCTGCTGATATGTATGCTGGTGAGTTCCGAGGCAAGCTTCATCTACTCCGAGGCTTCCTCCCTTGCCACTTACGCTCCCGACGAGTCCATCAGCAGGGAAGAGCTGACGGGGGAGCTGATAAACGAGATCATGCCAGAGAAGGTGAGCAAGCTGTATTCCGCGGAATACTTCACTCCCGTAAAGGAGAAGGCACTGCGGGATATGTGCGATACACTGACTGAAAGCTACCGTGAGCTTATCGGCAATGCGGAATGGCTCTCCGAGGAGGGACGCGCGGGCTTGCTGCGAAAGCTGGATAACATCACCTTCGTACTGGGGGACAGTGCTCCCGAGGAGGTCGATCCCACCGATGCCGCGGTCATCGGGGAGGATCTCCCCGACAGCGTACACCGCCTGAACGTCATGTTCTTTGAAGAGAAAAAAGCGCGGATAGGTCAGCCTGTCAACAGCTCCGAGCCGCGTATGTCCTCGCAGATGGTGAACGCCTGCTACGACCCCTCGAATGTCGTGACGATAACCGCCGCGATACTGCACGCGCCCTTCTTTGACGAGAACGCCTCCGACGCCGCAAATCTCGGCGGTCTCGGTATGGTGGTGGGGCATGAGATGGGGCATGCCTTCGACTCCATGTGCATGAACTACGACGAGAACGGCAATTACAACCCCGGCTGGCTCAGCGAAGCGGACAGAAAGGAGCTGTCCGAGCGTGCGGACAGGCTCTCCGAATACTACAGCGAATACACGGTGCTCGATGTGTACCACGTTGACGGCAAGCTGACGAACGGCGAGAACTACGCCGACCTCGGCGCGATAGAGTGCATCACGAACGCGGTGCATTCCGTCGGCGAGCTTAAGGAGCTTTTCGAGAACTACGCGCGTATATGGGCGGAAAACACTCTCGATACGGACGCGGTGGAGCAGATAAACCTCGACGTGCACAGTCCCGCGAAGGTGCGCGTGAACGCTGTGCTTTCGAGCTGCGATAAATTTTATGAGGTATATGACGTACAAGAGGGCGACGGTATGTACAAAGCCCCCGGGGAAAGGGTGAGCAGGTGGTAAGCTATGGGACTGATACTCAAACACACCCTTAAAAGTATGTGGGCGCACAAGGGACGCACGGTCATAATACTGCTGTCTGTTGCCCTGTGCAGCTTCGCGGCTATGATGGCGTTCGGAATGTCGGGAACGATAGAATCGGCTCTGCGCTCCGCGAACAGCGTCGCCTTCGGGACGGCGGATATCCTTGTCACGAGCCTTACTCCTCTCGGAGACGACATCACCGACGGACTGCCGGAGCATATCGCCGTAAGGCAGCTCAACGGAACCACGGCGTTCGATGAGCATATCCCCGGCAGCTACAATATATACCGCACAAAAAGCTATACCTTTGTCGGCATAAACGACGAGATGAAGAAGCTCGGACTTGTCGATGAGGAGATAACGCTCGGCGACTTTGAGGCTTCCATATCCGGCAGGCTCGCCGATTCCCTGAAGGTCGGGGAGGGCGATACCCTCACCCTGTACAGCCGGAAGAAGGAGCCCTTCGATTTCACGGTCAGGCGCGTCGAGCGGGACACTAAAAACTCCCTGCTCTTCAGTGACCGTATCCTCGTCTCCGAGAACTCGATAAGGATAATGGACGGCGAGAACGCCTTATCCCGCATGGTATACATAGACGTTGCCGACAACACCCGCATAACCGAGGCGAAGGAGATACTTGAGCGGAACGCTCCCACAGCCGATGTGCAGGTGCTTCTCGGCGACGAGACCACACAGCAGCTCATAGAGTATATGACGAATATATTCCTCGCCATGTTCGCGGTGCTGCTCCTGCTGGTGCTGTTCGTGACCATATCCTCCTCACAGCGCATCATCTCCGACAAGATGCCTGTCATCGGCACCTTCCGCAGTCTCGGTATACCCGCGGGTATGACATACACGGTGCTGCTGGCGGAGAACGCGCTGTACGGGCTTGTGGGAGCGCTCCTCGGAGTGCTGCTGGACAGTCTGGTGCGTCCTAACCTCGTGACGGGCGTCTTTGCGCCCGCGAATTCCGACGGCACGATAGTTCAGCTCGACACAGGCAGCGCTTCTCCGCTCCTCATACTCGCTGTCATCTGCGGAGCTATGCTGACAGAGTGCCTCTGTCCGATAAAGGAGATACTGCTGGCGGTAAAGACTCCGATACGCGACATCATCTTCTCGAACAAGGACACGCAGTACAGATACAGCCGCGCGTCTACGGTGACGGGCATTGTGCTCGCGGTGATAGCGGCGGTGCTGCTTATAGCCACGCCCGATGAATTCCTTGCGCTGCTGGTGAGCTTCATATTCTTCGCGACTGCCGCGGCGCTGCTCTACCCGTATCTGCTGCGGCTCGCGGCGGGACTGCTGGCTGAGCTGTCGGGGAGGCTGAATATGCCGATAGCGCAGCTTGCGGCGACCGAGGTGCGGCAGAGAAAGAGCACCGTGGGAAGCGCAGTGCTGTGCTTCGCTGCTTCCGCGATAGCCATAGTCATCTACATCTTCGCTTCCTCGTTCGGAATGACCTACTCTCACAGCATGGCGGACGCCGACCTGTTCGTGTGGGTGACGCCGGACACCGGCAGGAACACAGTCTCCTTCGTGGATGACATCGACGGAGTCACGGCGACCGAATATATATACAGCAGCATGGACAATGTCATTGTAAACGGCGTTCACACAAGTCTGTACACCTTAATCGACGGCGTGCCGGAGGGCGGGTACACTCTGTACACCGGCTCCGGGGGAGTGCCCGACGACCTCGGGTATGATGAGGTCGTGATGACAAGGGTGCTCGCTGACCGGAACGGACTCAAGCCGGGGGACACCGTGGAGATCACGTTCAAGTCCGAGATGTTCATGCCTGTCACAAAGACACTTACCGTGCGGGGCAATGACTTTATAAACTATACGGACAGCTCCTCGCTGCCGCTGGCTATATCCGAAAAGCTGTATAAGGAGATATACAAGGACAACCCGCAGCTCATTCTCGCGAAGTGCTCGTCACCCGCGGCGGCGGTCAGCACGATAACCGACCACTCGGCAGGCTATGTCACGGACGCAAAGACGAGGGAGGAGTATGAGGCGGACAATGCCCGCGATACCGCGTCTGTGATGACGATCATCAACTTCCTTATTTTCGTCGCGGCAGGCATGACATTCATAGGCGTTGCGGGCAATCAGCTCATCGGCTTCGAGGGGAGGCGCAGGGAATGCGCGGTGCTGATATCCACCTCGATGACCCGTGGACAGCTTGCGAAGATGTTCCTGCTGGAGAGCTTCATTGCGGCGGGGATATCGCTCATTTTCGCTGCACCGGCGGCATTGCTGCTGTCGCTGCATTTCCGCAGGATAACAGCGGCGCTCATGCTGACGCTGCCCGAGGCGGACTCCGCCGGAGCGGTGATAACGCTCGGACTGATACTGTGGGCGGTATTCACGGCTGTCGCGGTATTCCCGATAAGCAGAATGAAAGAGATGAATTTAGCCGAGCAGCTCAAATATGAATAAGGGGAGGAAACGAAAATGTCCGATGTGATCGAAGTTATAAATGTAAAGAAGGTATTCGGAAAGGGCGACGCCGCGGCGACAGTCCTCAACGGCGCAGACCTGACCGTTGAGAAGGGCGAGTTCGTCTCCCTCATGGGTGCCTCCGGGAGCGGCAAGTCCACTCTGCTGTACCTGATAGGCGGGCTTGACCGCAGCTTTGAGGGCACCATAAAGGTATGCGGCGAGGACATAACGAAGATGAAGGAGGGGGAGCTTGCGAAGCTGCGGCTGAGCAAGATAGGCTTTATTTTCCAGTTCTACAATCTTGTGCAGAACCTTTGCGTAGAGGATAACGTGATACTTCCCGAGACTGCGAAGGGACGGAAGCGTTCGGAGCTGAAGCCGCTGACGGACGAGATACTTGAGATAACGGGTCTTGCCGATAAGCGCCGCTCCATGCCGAACCAGCTCTCGGGCGGTCAGCAGCAGAGGGTCGCCATAGCGCGCGCCGTACTCGCCTCACCCGAGATAATACTTGCCGACGAGCCTACGGGCAACCTCGATTCCTCCGCAGGCTCCGAGGTCATGGAGCTCTTCTCCCGGATAAACAAGGAGAAGGGGATAACTATCCTGCAGGTGACACATTCCGAGAAATGCGCGGGGTACGGCTCCCGCATCGTCCGCATAGAAAACGGCAGAATGATAATGTAAAAAGAATTCCCCCGATACGGCAGGACACCGTGTCGGGGGATATTTTCATTCCGGGGGATCATTTCTTCAGATATCTTATACCGTTTACCTCGATACCCATGTACTCGTCAAGCTCTATCGTCTCGGGGAACAGTACATAGCAGCTCGTGCCGACGGAGAACGCGTCGGTCAGGAACTTGTCGAAGGTCCTTGTTGTACCGTCATTGAGCACCAGAGCAACATTTTCGTCCGCGGGGTCGGTGATGCCGTTCTCGAATATCGGGAACGCGTTCACCTCGTTGGAATAGTAGCCTATCTCCGACAGTATGAGCTTAGCGCCCATCTCGCTGTACAGCTCCGCCGTTTCGACATTCTTTTCGACGTCGGTGCGGAGCACGATGTCGTGGAAGATGTTCCACTCACTTTCGGGAACAGCGGGAACGTAGGTCCCGTCGTCCGAAAGGACGTACAGACTCGGCGGTTCATAATTCCAGTCCCTGAATTTCAGGTATGTTCCGCCCTCAAGCCCTTCGTCGCCGATATACGGAGTGTACTGCAGGCGCAGATTCGCGCCGGTGATATGAGCCTCATACGCCCTCTTAGTAGCATAATCGGTGTCGTTCCATTTGTACTCGGTCGAAGCCCAGCAGTTCAGATTATACACCGAACCGTCTCTGAAATCCCCGTCATGGGATCCGTAAACGCCGAGGTTGGGTATCTCCGTACCGTCGAGAGATTCCACCGTCAGGATGCAGGTCATGTTCTCGCCGTCGAAATATGTCTTGTCGAGGGTCACTCTGAAATGCTCGTTTGCAGATGTGAGAGTGCTCGCCTCGTCTATCATCACAGCGCTCCCCGTACCCGAAGCGTCGTAGATGAAGGAGTCCACAGACCGCTGATGATAGTAGTTCACCAGCGCGCCCACCGACCCTGTGAGCACTGCCGCGGCGGCTATCGAAGCCGCAATGACCGCGGGCTTCCGGGATCTGATTTTTTTCTTTTCCATATTACTCGCCCTTTCTTTGATTTTCGCAATAAATTCGTCATCGTCCGAAAGAGGCGCGGTATCATATTTACGGCACATAACATCATCGAACAGAGCCTTGTAATCCATTATCCACATTCCTTTCATCTCCGATAAGCGCCTTCAGCTGCTGCCGTCCCCTGCTTAAGCGGGAGTTCACGGCGCCGGTGCTTATCCCCAGTATTGCCGAAATTTCTTCTGTTGTGTAGCCTTCATAGTAATACATGTGCAGTGCGATACGATTGTTCCGTTTCAGCTTTCCTATCAGCTTCAGCAGGTCGCTGCCGCCGTCGTACGCGCTGTCGGTGTATGTTATCTCCGCCGCCGCGTCAAGCGGCAGTGAGCGCCTTCGCCACCCCGAGCCGAGCATAGTCTTTCCGCGGTTCAGCGCGCATCGTATGAGCCATGCCTTGACGTGCTCGTCCTCGCTGAACGTTCCGCCGTATCTGTACAGCCGCAGGAACGCTTCCTGCGTTATATCGTCCGCGTCGTACTCATTTCTGACGAGGCAGAGCGCTGCCGCGAACACATTCCGTCGGTACAGCCTGACGTAGCGTTCGAATTCGCTGTCGGTCATTCGTATCTCACCTCCCTCTTTCTGTCTGAAAGGTCCTTTCATTTATAACACCCCGCGGAGCGGAAAAAGCTGTCAGTTTTCTGAAAAATATTTTTCCCGTCTGAGCCGTTTGAGCGTCGCATCATATAAAAAAGCGCTCTCCCTCGGTGGGAAAGCGCTGTTGCTGCGGTACAGGGTCATATCATACATAGCTCACGCACATCATGGTGGTGTCGTCGAAGCGCTCGGCACCTCCGGAGAATTCGTCCACTCCGCGGTTCATGCCGCCGATGATATCCCCGGGAGAGCCCGCGGTGCTGTTGAGCAGCTCCAGAGTGCGCTCAAGCCCGAAATGTTCTCCCTCGGTATTCTTTACGTCGGTAACGCCGTCGGTGTATAGGAAGATACTCCCGCCGCCGCTCAAGTCAATGGTGAGGTCCTCGTACTCCATGTCCTCCACTGTTCCCACAGGCGGGTAGTTGTCGCTCTTTATCAGCTCGAAGGAGCCGTTCCCGCGCCTGACGGCAGGATATTCATGCCCCGCGTTCGCGTAGGTGATGATGCCGGTGTTCAGGTCGAGTAGCCCTAGCCATATCGTGATGAACATACCCATGGGGTTGTTCTCGCATATCCGGTTGTTTATGTACTCCAGTATCTCCGCGGGAGTTCCCGTCATAAGAGCGCGCTCATGTATCATCATCTTGAACACAGCCATGAACAGGGCAGCGGGAACGCCCTTGCCCGATACGTCCGCCATTACGAGCGCGACATGGCTGCCGTCGGTATGGAAGAAGTCGTAGAAATCCCCGCCTATGCTCTTCGCGGGTATCATGGAGGCTGCGACATCATACCGCTCGTGCCTCGGGAAGTCACGGGTCAGCATATTGAGCTGCACCTGCGCGGCGACCTTGAGCTCCGCGTCTACCTTCTCGGAGAGGTACTTCTGGAAGCGCATGTTGACATACCCGCCAAGTCCCATGCAGACAGTGTCCGTGATGCTCGCGGTCTTTGTGTATTCTATGATATGATAGTTGTCGAAGGAGAAGCAGAGACAGCCGAAGGGCTTTCCCATGTAGTCCAGTATATTGAATATCAGCGGGAAGCCCGTTGCGAAGCGCCTGTCACAGTCGGGAATGAACTCCTCCCGCGAGAAGTCGGTGAGACCCCTGTCGGGGTGGTAGCTGTCGAAGAACACGCAGTGCTCCGTGCCGGCGTCCTGACGGAAGAAGAAGTTCTCCCGGTTTTCGAAGCACCCCTTGTCGGCAATGCAGCAGAGGTCGTGCATGAGCAGGCTTTTCGCGAGGAATGAGGCAGCCTCCTCCGGGGAGGTCGCCTGCTGCATTCCCGAGGCTATGTCGTGAAACTCCCTGATGTTGTCCTGATAGCGGTAGTAGACGTTGTTTATGCTGTCAAGGGTGGCATTTTCGGGCGGTATGTACTCGCAGCCGCAGGAGGTGTTCGGGGAGAGCCTCGGCAGTACGCTGCCGCCCCGCAGACCTTCTCCGTTCAGAAGCGCGGCGACGCTGTCCCGTACCGCGTCGGCAAGCTCTGTATAGTCGCAGCCCGCCGTGGATACCGCCGGAACGGAGCGCAGCGCCTCCTCGATACCGTCGAAGCCCGTTACGATGACCTGCTCCGGCACCTTTATCCCCGCTTTTACGAACACGTCACAGACGTTTATCGCCATTATATCGTTCGCGCAGATCACCGCGTCGGGTATATCGCCCGAATCTATCAGTCTCTGCGCGGCGGCGCGTGCCGGGTCTGCCCAGAAGTCCCCGTAGCTCACCATTTCCGGGGTGAACTCCAAGCCGTTCTCGGTCAGCACCTTTCTGAATATATCTATTCTCGCTTCTGAAAATTTATTGCCCTTATGTCCCGCTATGAAGTGCGTTTTCTTTACCGAGTGCCCCTCAATGACGTGGCGCACCACATTCTCGAAGCCGCCCTCGTAATCGAAGCATATCTCCGCCGTCCCCTCATAGTGTCCGTCTATGACTATGACGGGGACGGAGTTTTCCCTTGCGCGGGAGATTATCCGCTCCGCCACTGTGCGGCTCTTTATCTTCTCGTCCATGAGAATGAGGCACTCCAGCCTGTCATACGGTATTATCCCGAATACCGCGGTCTCGGGGACGTTATTGTCCTCCACCCAGTACAGGTCGCAGTTGAGCGTATATATCAGCACCCGGCAGTTCAGCGGCAGGAGCCGCTCGTTCAGATCTCTTATAAACCCGTTGAGCTGCGGGTCATATATTCTCGATGTGCATAAGGCGATGATATTCTTTCCGTTTATCATAGTTTTACCTTCCCAGTTTTTATATCCCATATTATAACACAAACCGGTATAAGTTGTCAATCGGAAAAGCCTGTCATTTCCCACTGAAACGACAGGCTTATTCATCATATATACGCCCCGGAAATATATATCTTCCGGTAGGTATCAAAGTCTAGCCACCTGCCGAAGAGCTCGGGGAGGCTTGCTTCGTCGGAGCTTTCGTATTCCGCGATAAAGCGCTTCACGTCGTCGGCTGTTTTCGCGAGCACCGCGAAGCCCCGCCCGTTTACTACGGGAACGGTGCAGTCATAGCTGTACTCGTCGAAGCGCACCAACCGCTCCACCTTTCTCCCGCGTATCAGCACCGCCACCTTGTCGCGCATTACGATGACATCGAAATCGTCGGGGTACGCGAAGCTCTTTCCGCGGGTGGGTATCTCGTCACCTACGCGGAAGGTGCTGTTTATGGTCTGTGCGTGGAACACGTTGTAGCTGTTGACATCGTAGTAGAACTCCTCGAAGAGGTCTCCGCGGGCTTTCAGTGTGCCGTCCGTGAAGGACGCCTGCTCCTGTCCGCTCACTGCCTTGTCGAGCACGTCCTCCACCACTCCGCAGGCTGCCGTCATATTCGTCACACGGTCTATGAGTATGAGCTCACCGAGGGTCTTGTGGAGAGCAAATCTGTCCGCGGTTATAGGCTCCGAAAGCCGTATCGTGCAGCGGGCTATTCCGTTCTTGCGGAGGGACTTCGCGGGGATATGCGCGCCCGTGTTCACGTCCACGGCGTACTTTATCTCCGTGACAGCCGCGGGAATGAGCTTCGTCCCCAGCTTCACAAGGCAGTCGTTCCCCACGTTCAGCTCGCTGTCGTCCGTCCACAGCAGCGATACATCGAGCGTGCCGTATGCCGCTATAGCCTCGTCCTTTGTGATGACGCACCCGCGGGAAACGTCCACCTCACGGTCGAGGGTGAGTGTGACGGGCTGACCCGCGTATGCGGTATCCGCCTGCCTGTCGGTGACGAGTATCCCCTTGACCGCGGCAGTCTCGCCGCTCGGGAGAGTGCGCACCGTGTCTCCCACGGAGACGCTGCCCGCCTCAACCTGTCCCTGAAAACCCCTGAATGTGCGGTCGGGACGGCAGACGCGCTGCACGGGCATATAGAATGCCTCGCCGCTTGCGCTCTCACTCACGTCCACAGTCTCGAGGTATCTCAGCAGCGGTTCGCCGCTGTACCACGGCATATTCTCCGAGCGTCCGGTCACGTTGTCGCCGACCGTCGCGGACAGCGGCATCACCTTCACGTCCGCGAGCTTCAGCTCTTCCGTAAGTCCGGTTATCTGCGTGAGTATCTCATTGAAGCGGCTCTCCGAATACTGCACAAGGTCCATTTTGTTCACCGCGAACACATAGTGCCGTATGCCCATGAGGCTGCATATTCTCGCGTGGCGGCGGGTCTGCACGAGCACCCCCTGCGACGCGTCCACGAGTATCACCGCAAGCTCCGCGAAGGAGGCTCCCACCGCCATATTGCGGGTGTATTCCTCATGTCCGGGAGTGTCCGCGACGATGAAGCTGCGCGCTCCGGTGGTGAAGTAGCGGTACGCAACGTCTATGGTGATGCCCTGCTCACGCTCCGCCATAAGTCCGTCAAGCAGCAGGGAATAGTCGATCTGCCCGCCCGTACTGCCGACCTTGCTGTCGAGCTTCAGGGCTTTTTCCTGGTCTGCGTATATCAGCTTCGCGTCGTAGAGGATATGCCCTATGAGGGTGGATTTCCCGTCGTCAACGCTCCCGCAGGTGATGAATTTCAATAATCCTGCCATATCAGAAATACCCCTCTCTCTTTCTGCGCTCCATGCTTCCCGCCGCCTCGTTGTCGATAACGCGGGAGGTGCGCTCGGATTCCACGCTCGCAAGCGTCTCCGCGATTATCTCGTCAAGCGTAGCCGCTGTGCTCTCGATGCCGCCCGTCAGCGGGTAGCAGCCGAGCGTGCGGAACCGAACCGACTTCATCTGCGGCACCTCGCCTTCCTTGAGAGGGAAGCGGTCGTCGTCCACCATGATGATGTTGCCGTCACGCTCCACCACGGGGCGCTCCGCCGCGAAATACAGCGGCACGATGTCGATATTCTCGCGCTTTATGTACTGCCATATATCCTTTTCAGTCCAGTTCGATATGGGGAACACGCGGATACTCTCGCCCTTGTTGATCTTCGTGTTGTAGAGCTTCCACATCTCGGGACGCTGGTTCTTCGGGTCCCATGCGTGTGAGGCACTGCGGAAGGAGAAAATGCGCTCCTTCGCGCGGGACTTCTCCTCGTCGCGTCTGCCGCCGCCGAATGCCGCTGTGAAGCCGTATTTGTCGAGCGCCTGCTTGAGCGCCTGCGTCTTCATAATGTCGGTGTACGCGGCGCCGTGGTCGAAGGGATTGATACCCTGCTTCACGCCGTCCTCGTTGATGTACTCCAGCATCTCGATACCCAGCTTCTTTGCGGTCTCGTCGCGGAATTTTATCATCTCTCTGAATTTCCACGTCGTGTTGACGTGCAGGAAGGGGAAGGGGGGGCTTCTCGGGATAGAACGCTTTCAGCGCCAAGTGCAGCATCACCGAGCTGTCCTTTCCGATAGAGTACAGCATCACGGGCTTTTCGCATTCCGCGGCGACCTCGCGGATTATGTACACCGCCTCGGCTTCCAGCTCGTCAAGGTGCGATAATTCGTGCATAACATCATCTCCGGTCTTTAGTATTTATTTGACTCTCTTGTGTCAACATCGATCTCGGTCACAGTGCCGTCGGGCTTTTCGGTTATCCAGCGGAGAATATCGCCGTCCCGCTCGGTGTGCAGTCTGCCGCCTGTGCCGCCCATGTCCGCTCCGAGAAAGAAGCGTATCGCGTACACGGGGCACTCCTTTATGCAGCTCGTGCAGCCCCAGCAGTCCCGGGGGTACTTTATGTACGCGCGGCGGTCACTGCCGAGAGCTATCAGCGTGCCGGGGCATACGTCTCTGCATTTCCCGCAGCCGACGCATCTGCTCTTGTTTATCTCAATGCTCACGGGGCGTTCACTCTCCTCAGTATTATCTCGGTCTTTCCGTTCACAAGGCGGGAGTTCACGAATACCTTCCAGTGCTCGTCGTCTCTCTCCGGGTAGTCGGAATTCTCCGCGAAGCAGTGCCAGCGCGTCTCATGCCGAGCTTTCAGGTGCGCTGTGACCGTTCTGCATACCGTCAGCCGTTCCCGCAGCTCGTAAATGTACATCAGCTCCTGCATATCTCCCGCGCGCAGACTGTCCGATAGGGTCATGAGCTGTGCTATACGGCGGTCGGCTATGTCGAGGCTGTTCTCCGAGAAGCGGTAGTTTGTTTTAATGCCGCCCGCGTAGCTGTCCATTGCCGTCTGCATAGCCTCCTCGAGCTGCTCCGTGGTGTAGGGGCTTTCGGAATTGCCGGAGCTGCCGAGAAAGCGGGATATCTCATTTTCATGGGAGGCAATGCTTTCCTCCGCAATACTGCGCGGTGAACTGCCGCCGAGATATCGGAGCATGGATTCCGCAGCTATCTCGCCCTCCGCGAGAGCTCCCGTGACGTACTTCTGCGGAGCTCCGCCCGCGGCATCTCCCGCGGCGTACAGCCCCTTTATCGTAGAGGCGCGGTCTTTGTCCACCCAGAACCCGCTCGCGGTATGCCCACCGACAATGTACGGCTCGGTGCCTTCTATCTCCACGTTGTACTCTCCCGGCAGCTCCCCGCTCTCCACCCAGTGAAGGGTCTGCGAGGGTGCCATGTTGAGGTAGGCTTTTAGGAGGGACTGCTCCTGCTCCGGTGTGATCCCCTTCGTTCGCAGGAAGCAGGGACCTCTGCCCGCGGCATTCTCCGCCACGGTCCCGTACACACGCTCCGAGGTGGTGAGCCCGTATTTCTGCTCATACACCTCGCCGAGGGAGTTCACCTGCTTTGCGCCGACGCCCTGCGCGAGAGTTCCCGTCGGGGCTATGGTGTCCTTGCAGCGAAGGGCGATGAAGCGCATCTCGAAGGTGGTCATCTCCGCCCCGTGCCGTATCCCCATAGCGTATCCCGCTCCGGTATTGAACGGGCAGTACCACATCTTGTGGCGGGAGAAGCCGGGATTGTTCGGCTTGTAGAGACCTGCGGCTCCGCCTGTGGCGATGAGCACGGCACCCGCCTCGATAATGTAGAACGTATCGTTCTCAATGCCTATCCCGAACGCGCCGTTCACGCGGTCATCGGTCACGTCAAGGTCGGTGATGTTCACGCGGTTCAGTATGCTGACATTCGGCAGGCGCTCCGCCATTCCCGCCAGCAGCGGCTTGATGTTCTCGCCGTTTATCTTGATATTGCGGTTTCCGCGGGTGACGTACCTTCCGTTCTCGTCCTTCAGAATGACGAGTCCCTCTTTCTCGAGACGTTCCGTCACCGAGTTCAGCCGCTCCGACATGGTGAGAAGCAGATCCTCCCTCGCTATACCCGCCGCGTCCTTCATGCAGTAGTCGGCGTAGTCCTGCGGAGTCCTGCCCTCGGTTATGTAGGCGTTCAGCGCGTTCACGCCGGCGGCAAGGCACCCGCTGCGCTTTATGTGCGCCTTTTCGCATATCAATATCCGCTTATCCGAGTCTTCCGCGGCGGTCACGGCAGCATAGCACCCTGCCGTACCTCCGCCTATTATGAGTATGTCGGTCTTTATTCTTTCGGTCTTCATTCCGCATTTACCGCTCTTAATATCACTTCTCTGAATTTGTCGTGACCCACTCTGTCAAGGGTGAAGCGGAAGCGTTCGCCGGACTTCGCGTTTTCCGCGAAGAATTCTATCGCCGCGTCGCATACTCTCATCAGCGCGTCATGGTCCTCGATGAAGGGGACTATCGGCTCGCCCTTTGCTATGCTGTTGCCGAACAGTCCGCCGAAGGACACGATGTAACCGCTGACCGTTTCCCACGCGTCTGTGGGACATGACTTAGCGCAGCGTCCGCAGAAGTTGCATTTCCCCTCGTCCACGGTTATCTTCCCGTCGGTTATGGTGACAGCGTCAACGCGGCAGGTCTTTTCACAGACGCCGCAGTTTATGCAGTCCTCTTCCTTCCAGCGCACCTTCAGACCGCCCTTTATGCCGAGGTCGTTTTCCTCCGCCTTCAGACAGTTGTTCTGGCAACCTGTGATGCCGAACTTGAACTTGTGAGGCAGTTCCCTCGCGTAGTAACGCGCGTCCAGCTCCTTCGCGAGCTCGTAGGTGTCGATGCACCCGCTCGGGCATATCGCGCTGCCCTGACAGGCGGTTATCGTGCGGACGCGGGGACCGCAGACTCCGGGCTGCACACCGCCCTCACCGAGAGCAGCCTTCACCTCGTCTATCTGCTCCAGCTTTATGAACGGTATCTCGATGCTCTGACGTGAGGTCAGGTGAACGTGTCCGTCTCCGTATTTCTGCGAGACCTCCGCTATCTTCGCGAGCTGTTCCGCCGTCACGTTCCCGCCTACGACCCTAAGCCGCAGCGAGAAATTGTCCTTCTGCTTCTGGCGCATGAAGCCGCCTTTTTTGAGTGTTGAGTAATCAACTGCCATACCGGTTCTCCTTCCTGTAATGTGCAATAATTTCAGCCGTTTTTATGATATCCTCATCGCTGTGCGCGTATGATACGAACATAGCCTCGAACTGCGACGGCGCGGCGTAGATGCCGTTGTCCAGCAGATGACCGAAGAACCGCGCGTACTCCGCTCTGTCCGCTGTGAGCGCGCTGCCGTAGTCTGTGACCCGCTTATCGGTGAAGAACACCGTCATCAGCGACCCGCAGCGGTTCACGTTCAGTCCCGCTTTCACAGCGGCAGCCTCAAGCACAGCCGCCTTCCTGTCCAGCTCGCAGTACAGGTCGGGCGTGCGCTCGATCTCGGTTATCTGCGCGATTCCCGCGGCAGTCGCTATCGGATTTCCCGAGAGCGTTCCCGCCTGATACACAGCGCCGAGGGGTGCTACCTGCTCCATTATCTCCCGCCTGCCGCCGTATGCCGCGAGAGGCATGCCCCCGCCGACTATTTTTCCGAGCGCTGTCATATCCGGCTTTATGCCATAAAGCTCCTGCGCGCCTCCCGCCGAGAGTCTGAAGCCTGTTATCACCTCGTCGAATATCAGCAGTGCGCCGTATCGTTCCGTGATATCCCGCAAAGCCTGTAAAAATCCCGCTTCGGGCGGTACAACTCCCATATTCGCCGCACAGGGCTCGACTATCACGGCGGCGATATCCTCCGGGAACCGTCCGAACAGCGTCTCCACAGAGTCCGCGTCATTGTACCGTGCAAGTAGGGTGTTTTCGGTAGATCCCGCGGGCACTCCCGCGCTGTCGGGGACGGAGCCGGTGAGCTGTCCCGAGCCGCCCTTCACGAGCAGCCCGTCCGAGTGACCGTGATAGCAGCCCTCGAACTTCACTATCCTGTCCCGTCCCGTGAAGCCCCTTGCCGCACGCACAGCGCTCATCACCGCCTCGGTGCCGGAGCTCACCAGCCTTATCAGCTCCATGGAAGGGAAGTGCGCCTGTATCTTCTCCGCAAGCACTATCTCGCCCTCATGGCAGGCTCCGAAGGTCAGCCCGTTTTCGCAGGCTCGCTTCACCGCCCCGATGACTGCCGGGTGAGCGTGTCCGAGGATATCGGGTCCCCACGAGCACACATAGTCGATGTACTCATTCCCGTCAGTGTCGGTTATCCTGTCGCCGTGTGAGCCCGCGATGTACAGCGGCTCCCGCCCCACGCTCCCGAACGCCCTGACGGGACTGTTCACGCCGCCGGGCATTAACTCTTTTGCTTTTGCAAATAATTCCGATGATCTCTGTGTGTTCATTCTTCTATCCATTCCGCCGCGTCGAGCGCGTGATAGGTGATGATTATGTCCGCGCCCGCGCGTTTTATCGCCGTCAGGTTCTCGAGCACTATCCGCTTCTCGTCTATCCAGCCGTTTGCCGCGGCAGCCTTTACCATGCTGTATTCGCCGCTGACGTTGTAGGCGGCTATCGGCAGGTCGAAGCGTTCCCGTGCCGAACGGAGCACATCGAGATATGCCAGCGCGGGCTTTACCATTACCATATCCGCGCCCTCGCCGATATCGTCCGCTATCTCGCGGAGAGCCTCCCTGCCGTTCGCGGGATCCATCTGGTATGTGCGCCTGTCGCCGAAGGACGGAGCGGACTGCGCCGCGTCACGGAAGGGTGAGTAGTACCCCGAGGCGAACTTCGCGCTGTACGACATTATCGGAGTGTTGATGTGACCCGCTTCGTCAAGCGCTCCGCGTATCGCGGCGACCCGTCCGTCCATCATATCGGAGGGCGCGATAATATCCGCTCCCGCGTCCGCTAAACTCACTGCCATTTTCGCCAGCAGCGGCAGCGTGTCGTCATTCAGTATCTCGCCCCCGCATACCACCCCGCAGTGACCGTGGGAGGTGTATTCGCACAGGCACACGTCCGCGATGACCGGCAGCCGCGGGTACTTCTCCTTGATGTGCCGTATCGTCCGCTGTGTGATGCCGTTTTCGCTGTACGCTTCGGTGGCGAGTTCGTCCTTGTGCGCCGGGATACCGAATATCAGCAGACCTCCGATACCGCTTGAAGCGGCGCGGTCAAGCTCCTCGCCGATCCGGTCGGGAGACCACTGATATATGCCCGGCATTGAATCCACGGGGTTCTTTATGTTCTCCCCCTCGGTCACGAAAATGGGGTAGATCAGCTCCCTTTTGTCAAGCCTTGTCTCACGGACGAGGGAGCGCATCTCCTCGCTCGTCCGCAGTCGTCTGAACCTTCTCATTCCGATATGTCTCCTCTGATAGTATTCAATACCCCCTCCGCGCTGTGCGGAAGGGCGGTGAGTATTTCGCCGTCCGTGTATTGCTTTGCCGTGTCCGCGGTCTGTGCGCCGATGCAGACTGTCCTTGTGTGCGGGGAAACTGTGCTCCCGGCGGCGAAGAACGCCTGCACGCCCGACGAGCTGCCGAACACGATGTAGTCGGTGTCAGTGTGCTCCGGCGGTATCTCCGGTATGCTCACGGTGTCGTATATCTTCACGTCATAGAAGTCTGTACCCCGCTCCGCGAGCCGCTCACCGAGTGTCTCCGAGCCGAGTGCAGCCCGCAGTATCAGCACTTTTCCGGCTGTGTTATCCGCTATAGCGTCCGCAAGGTCGGAGACCGTGTATTTTTCGGGTACAATGTCCGGGATAATGCCCCCGGCGGCGAGAGTCTCCGCTGTGCCGCTTCCTACGGCGGCTATCTTCACCCCCGCGAGAGTTCGCAGGTCTGTGCGCTGCTCTTTGCAGTGCGTCAGGAACATCTCCGCGCCGTAAGAGCTTGTGAACGCTATGCAGCCATACCCGTCAAGCGGCGGCATATCACGCTGTTTCACTATGCGCAGGTGGGTGTGCCGCTTTACATACGCCCCCTGCGCTCCGAGAAGCGCGGAGAGCTTTCCGGTGAACTTCTCCGTCCCGGTGACTGTCACCGAAACGCCCCTCAGCTTGCCGGAAAGGCTGCCCGAGAGGTCGAATGCCGCTGTCTCGCCCACCGCTATGACCGCCGGAGCCGTGCAGCCCTCGCGTTCCGCTTTTCCGGCAATGTCCGCAAGGGTCCCCCTGACCGCGCGCTGGCGGAAGGTACCGCCCTCGCTTATCACAGCCGCGGTAGTGTCCGGGGACATTCCCCCTCGCACAAGCCCCTCCGCTATATCCGTCAGAGCGTTTCTTCCCATGAGGAAAACGAGGGTTCCCTCAAGCGCGGCATATCGTGAGAAATCGCGGTCACCCTCCGAGGTGTGCGCGGTGATGACATGGAAGCCGCGGCTCACATTACGGTGTGTGACTGGTATGCCCGCAAGCTCCGGTACCGCTATGCATGACGAAATTCCCGGTATGACCGAGAATGGGATATCGTGTTTCCGAAGCTCGGCTGTTTCCTCGCCGCCTCGTCCGAATACGAACGGGTCGCCGCCTTTGAGCCGCGCCACTGTGCGCCCTGCGAGAGCTTTTTCAACGAGCAGTGCGTTGATATCCTCCTGATCAGCCGAGTGCTTCCCGGAGCGTTTTCCCACGCATGTCAGCTCCGCGCCCGCCGGGGCATTGCATAGCAGGGAGGTGTCGATGAGCGCGTCGTATATCACCGTATCGCAGCTTTTCAGCGCGTTCAGTCCGCGTACCGTGATGAGGTCGGCGGAGCCGCAGCCCGCGCCTATTATGTACACAAAGCCCGTCACAGCTTACTCACCAGCCTTTCCGCAAGCGCGAAGCGTTCCGTGACCGGCGCGCTGTCGGTAAGCAGTTTCCGCTGATCCTTTGTTACGGTGAGGGTGATCCGTCCGTCCGCGATGTCCGAAACCGCCCCCGCCGGGGAGGAACAGCCCGCGTTCATAAGCTCCAGCACCTTCCGCTCGGTCTCGAAGCACATATATGTGTCGGTGTCGCTTATCTTCCGCAGCAGCTCCGCGGTCTCACCGACCCGGGACTGTATCGCGATGATGCCCTGACAGGGCGCGGGAACGAGCGCGGAGTACTCTGTCCTTACAAAGTCAAATCTGTCGTCCGTCAGCGCACCGAGCCGTTCCAGCCCCGCCGCCGCAAGCACGATCGCGTCGTACTGCCCGTCGGCGAGCTTCTGCAGGCGGGTGTCCACATTGCCGCGGATATCTTTGATCACCGGGTCGGGACAGATCTTCCGGGCTCCGGCAGCCCGGCGCGTGCTGCTTGTTCCGATGACCGGGTGCTCCGGCAGCGGCTCACCTCTGCGTGTCACAAGAATGTCGTGCGCGTCCGCGCGTGGAAGCACAGCGAAGATGCCGGTACCCTCCGCGAGCTCAAGCGGCAGGTCCTTGGCGCTGTGTACGGCAATGTCTGTCTCGCCGCACAGCATGGCACGCTCTATCTCATCTATAAAAACGCCCTTGCCGCCTATCTTTTCAAGCGGCTTGTCGAGCACGATATCTCCCTTTGTCGTTATATGCACAAGCTCGGTCTCAATGTCCGGGAACGCCGCCGCTATCGCTTTTGCGGCGAGCTCCGACTGTATCAGCGCGAGCTTGCTTCTGCGTGTTCCGATGCGTATTTTCATAGGCTCTCCAACAGTTCTGTTATTTCATTGTCCGTGGGTATCCCGCCGCCGGAAACACAGCGCTCCAGCAGCTTCTCAGCGGCATTTTTTCTCTGTTCCCCGGTACCAAACATCTGTCTGATGACGGGTCTGTACCTGGCGAGGATATCTCCAGCTGCCAGTGTTTTTTCGTCAAGTGCCGCGGTAAGCATCTCCCGCACATACCGCGCGAATATGGGGCTTGTGCCGCCTGTGGAAATGCCCGCGGTCACGCTGCCAGCCCGGACGAGAGCGGGGAAGTAGAACCCGCAGTTCTCCGGGTCGTCCACCGTGTTCACGAGAATGTTCCGTTCGCTGCACAGCCGGTAGATGTGCGCGTTCAGCTCCCTGTTGTCTGTGGCGGCTATCACCGCGAAGGCACCGTCGATATCGCTGTCCGCAAACCTCCGGCAGTACAGCATAACGCCCTCCAGCGCCGCAAAGCCTTCACAGAAAGCGGGTGATACCGCCGCGATATCCGCGCCGAAGGGCAGCAGCTTCTCCGCCTTCCGCAGAGCCACATTCCCGCCCCCGGCTATCAGTATCTTCTTATCCGATATATCAATGAAAAAGGGGAAAAATGCCATTTGTCACCCCTCCGTTTTTCCAAGTACTCCGAGCACGGCAGCGAACTGCGCACTGTCCAGCCCGTCCCGCAGCTTATACAGCAGCTCGTCGAATGTCAGCCTTTCCGCCGCTTCACGCGCGTCACCGAGCTTCGGCAGGAATTCGTGGAACGTCAGCTTCTTCCGCAGCTCGTCGAGCTCCTCGTCTATTATGAGCTCCGCCTGCTCGGCAGCGGACATTTTCAGCTCGTTGTTGCGTCTTGCTAGCTCCCCGAGGTCGTCTATCCCTATCAGCCGCACTCCGTCCAGCTCCGCAATGCCGCGCTCGATGTCCGGCGGCACCGCAAGGTCTATCAGCAGCCGCGGCTTGTCGGTATGCAGAGCCGTCTTCAGCCGCTCTTTGGTGAGGGTGAAATGCGGGCTTGCGGTGGCGCTGATGATGCAGTCCGCGTCATCAGCAAAGTCATATCGCCTGTCATAAGGCACCGTCCGCACGCCCTCATACTGCACCGTCCCCGCGGAGTGCGCGCGGGCGGTCTGCGTGATATGTACATTCGCGCGGGGGAGAAGGTTCTTCAGCGTGGAGGAGCCTATCTTCCCGCTTGCGCCTATCATCAGTACATTCACGTCGTTCCCGAGTACCGCCGCCTCGTTCGCCGCGATAGTCGCAGCGGAGACGGGAGTTTTCGACAGCGCCGTTTCGGTCTTTATCCGCTTTGCGCAGGTCACGGCAGCCTGAAACGCGGTATTCAGCTCAAAGCCCGTGCTGCCCGCTTCGGAGGCTTCGGAATACGCCTCCTTGACCTGCCGCAGTATCTCGTCCTCGCCTACCAGCATGGAGTCGATGCCGCAGGCGACCCTGAACAGGTGCCGCAGCGCGTTGTCACCTTCGTATGTACGCAGAAATTCCGGGATATTATCTGTCCCGGAATAACGTGTCAGCAGCTCCGACGCTTTGTCGGTATCAGCGTCCGTGAAATACAGCTCGGTGCGGCAGCAGGTGCACAGTATGACGCAGTTCCCGAGCTCTCCGCGCATCTCACCGCGTTTTGCGGCGTCGAAGGAGAACCTCTCGCGGACGGAGACCGGCGCGTTTTTGTAGCTTATCCCAAGTGCCTTCATGCTGCTTATATGACCACAGTCTCTTCGCGGATAGCGTTGTTTTTCAGCAGCTTCACGGAGTCGCCGTGGGTGATGAAGATGCGGTAGATGAATACGTCCACGGTCTCGCCCACCTCAACGGGGGCATCGTCGAGACTGCGGCGGGCGCTGAATATGCTGCCGTTGCAGCTTACGGTTATCTCGATGCTGTTTCCGCGGAACTCAACGGTCTCGACCGTTCCCTCCACCGCGGAGCTCTTGTATTTCTGAACCTCGCTCTTTTTGGTTATCTTCACGAACTCAGGACGCACTATCGCCCTGTCGTACTCCTCCACCTCGTCGAAGGACCTGAAAGCCTTGTAATCCTTCAGCTCGGAGGTCACCCCGAAGAACGCGGAGGTGAATGCGGTGGCGGGGTTGCGGTAGATGTCTATGGGTGCGCCTGTCTGCTCGACACGCCCCTTGTTTGTGACGATTATCTCGTCGGAGACTTCGATAGCTTCGTCCTGATCGTGGGTGACGAAAATCCCCGTCACGCCGAGCTGGTGTATCATATCCTTGAGCCACTTGCGGAGCTCCTGCCGCACCTTCGCGTCTATGGCGGCGAAGGGCTCGTCGAGCAGCAGCACCTGCGGGTTCGGGGCAAGGGCTCTCGCGAACGCCACACGCTGTCTCTGCCCGCCCGAGAGCTGCGACGGGTATCTCTTCTCGAAGCCCTCCAGCCCTATCAGCTTCACAAGCTCCGTCACGCGCTCGCTGATCGCCTGCTTGTTCAGCTTGCGGACTTTAAGTCCGAAGGCAATGTTGTCATACACCGTCATATAGCGGAAAAGCGCGTAGCTCTGGAACACGAAGCCGATGTTTCGTTCGCTGGCGGGAATGTCGTTTACGACCTTGCCGTCTATGATTATCTCGCCGCTGTCGGGCTTCTCGAGCCCCGCTATCATGCGGAGAATGGTGGTCTTGCCGCTGCCCGACGGTCCGAGCAGCGCCACAAGCTTCCCCTTTTCTATCTCAAAATTCACATTGTCCGAGGCTTTGAAATCGCCGTAGGACTTGTTTATGTTTTTCAGCTCTATGTACATTATTTTTCACCCTTATGTTTTCCTATGTACTCAACGATGCTCCGCACAATAAGTATCACTACCGCGAGAACGACAAGTATCGACGATACCGCGAAGGCGGGCATGAACTTGTTGTCGCCGAAGAGTATCTCCACCTGCAGCGGCAGCGTCACGGTCTTGCCGCGCAGATGCCCCGAAAGCACCGAGACCGCGCCGAACTCGCCCATTGCGCGCGCCGCGCAGAGCACTATGCCGTACAGCAGCGCCCACTTTATGTGCGGGAGCGTTACCTTGCGGAAGATAGTGAAGCCCTTCGCGCCCATGAGCGCGGCAGCCTCCTCCTCGTCGGTGCCCTGTGCCTCAAGCACGGGCAATATCTCGCGGGAGATAAACGGGAATGTGACGAACACTGTCGCGAGTATAATGCCGGGGACAGCGTACACCACCATGAAGTCAAGCTCCTCCAGCAGCGGGTACAGCGCGCTCTGCCTGCCGAAGGTGAGAACGAAGATAAGACCCGCGATTATCGGGGAGACAGTCACCGGCAGGTCAATGAGCGTCACCAGCAGCTTTTTTCCGTGGAACCGGAACTTCGATATCGCCCATGCCGCGAACAGTCCGAATACCGTGTTTATCACCACCGCGATGACTGTCGCCTCCAGCGTCAGCAGCAGCGCGCTTATGGTGTCGGGGTCGGATATCGCCTCGAGATAGGGGATAAGTCCCTTGCGGAATGCCTCGTAGATGACCGTTATCAGCGGCATCACGAGCATTATGAACAGGAATATGACGCTTACCGTTATCAGCACTGTCTTGACGGCTTTCGAGCCGGGGGTCTGCGCGTGTATCTCGGTGCTTCCCTCGCGGGAAACTACCTGTTTTGCGGGCTTTGTCGCAACTGTGTTTACCGCTGCCATATCAGTGACCTCCCTTCAGTATCTTCGAGCTTCTTATCTGTATCAGGTTCACGAGGAACAGTATCAGAAACGCTGCCGCAAGCATCACAAGCGCGATAGCCGTGGCGCTCGAATAGTCGTATTCCTGCAGCTCCGACATTATGATGAGCGGGGTTATCTCCGTCTCGTAGGGCTGGTTGCCCGCGATGAACACGACGCTCCCGTATTCGCCGAGGCAGCGCCCGAACGCGAGCCCGAAGCCTGTGAATATCGCCGGACGCAGCTCCGGGATTATCACCGTCCAGAAGGTGCGGGTGCGGCTTGCGCCGAGAATGCCGGCAGCCTCCTCATACAGCGGGTCAAGCTTCTCCAGTACCGGCTGCACCGTGCGCACCACGAAGGGTATGCCTATGAATATCAGGGCTATGGTGATACCTATGCGGGTGTAGGCTATCTTTATGCCCATGCTCGCGAATATCCCGCCTATCCAGCCGCTGTCGGCATAGAGCGAGGTGAGGGATATGCCCGCTACCGCGGTGGGGAGGGCGAAGGGCAGCTCGATCATGCCGTCGAGTATGCGCTTTCCGGGGAAGCTGTACCGTACCAGTACCCACGCGAGTATAACGCCCATAACGGCGTTTATCACGGAGGCGATGAACGCGGTGAGCAGCGTCACCTCGAAGCTTGCCACGACACGGGGACGTGTGATGACCTTGATTATATCGGCGAAGTCCATTTTCGCGGTGAATACCACCAGCGAAGCCAGCGGTATCAGCACCATAATGCTCAGCAGTGCGAGAGTCACGCCCATTGATATCCCGAAGCCGGGAATTATACGTTTACTGTTTTTCATAAAAAGTTCCTTTTTGAAGTATATCCCCGTCATAAAGGCGGGGATATACGGGTATGGAGAAAAGGGATCAATCCTGTTCGTAGATCTGGTCGAAGAGTCCGCCGTCGGAGAAGTGCTTTTCAAAAGCCTCGTCCCAGCCGCCGAAATCGTTTATGGTCACAAGGTTGATGTTCAGATCGAACACGTCGGAGAATTCCGCGAGCACGGTCTCGTCCGAAGGACGGTAGAAGTTCTCGCCCGCTATTCTCTGGGCTTCCTCGGAGTAGAGGTAGTTCAGATACTCGGTGGCTACCTCACGGGTGCCGTTCTTGTCAACTACCTTGTCAACGATAGCCACGGAGGGCTGTGCGAGTATGCTTATGCTCGGGGTTACGATATCGTAATCGTCCGGGTATTCCTTCAGTGAGAGGAAAGCTTCGTTCTCCCATGCGAGGAGCACGTCGCCCTGCTTGTTCTCGACAAAGGAGTTTGTCGCTCCGCGGGCGCCGGAGTCCAATACAAGCACGTTCGCGTAGAGCTTCTTTATGTACTCGAGCACCTTTGTCTCGTCATTGTCGTATTCCTTCTGCGCCCATGCCCACGCCGCAAGGTGGTTCCAGCGTGCGCCGCCGGAGGTCTTGGGGTTCGGGGTGATGATGCCCACATCGTCTCTTGCAAGGTCGCCCCAGTCGAGAATATTTTTCGGGTTGCCCTTTCTTACGAGGAATACTATGGTCGAGGTGTAGGGGGAGCTGTCAAGCGGGAATTCGCTTACCCAGCCGGGTTCGATGAGTCCCGCGTCCTCTACCGCCTTGACATCGTACTCGAGGGCGAGTGTCACCACATCGGCGGGGTTTCCGTTCGCGACCTCGAGAGCCTGCTTGCCGGAGCCGCCGTGGGACTGGGTTATCTCAACGGTCGAATCATGCTCCGACTCCCAGTGCTTTTTGAAAGCCTCGTTGTACGCGACGTACAGCTCACGGGTGGGGTCGTAGGACACATTCACTATGGAGTAGTGCTTGCCGGAGTCGGGGTTTGAGCCTGCCGCCTCTGTCTCGGTGGACGCGGAAGCGTTCGAGCATGATGCGGCGGCGAGTAAGCTTGTGACAAGTGCGAGTGAAGCTGCTGTTGTTTTAAAGAATGTGTTTTTCATATTGATTACCTCATTTCGTTATTGTTGTGTTGTAGTTTTGTATGCTTACGAAACGGATATTCAACAGCGGACGACTCCTCCCGCGGTATGTATTGTGTTTTTCATGGGTTTCTCCTTTATTTGCCTATTATACATATCAATATGATATGTTTTATCTGTATGCGCTTATAATACACCCTTTTTCTCCGATTGTCAATAGACATTTTTGATTTTTGGAATTTGTTACTAAACCGTAACCGCCGCGGTAAAAAGATTTATGCAATAAAATCCTAATATTCATATCGGAGAACAGAAAAATACCGTCCCGGGTATGACCGGAGACGGTATCTGCAGTGCGTATGCTGTGTCTTTCTGTTCAGAAAGCTTTGGAGCTACATTGACCGTTTACTTATGATCTTTTGGCTTGTGGTTTAGGCGGTGCCAATGCGCAAGTCTTAAAGAATGCGTCTTTCAAAATAATTTGTCTGTCGACAAGCTTTCGGAATTTTGTTATGTTTTGCCCTTCAACTCCTGCAACGATCACCGACTTACCCAGTGTGTTCAAGATCTCGATAACAGGTATATAATCTGTGTCGCCGCTTATGATGACAGCGACGTCGTAGGAATTCATGAACCCCTTTGTCAGTAAGTGTGCCGTGAGGTTTACGTCGGTTCCTTTTTCTGTGATGTAGTATGTACTATGGTCTCCTATAACCATTTGTTCCCTGATGAGCTTAGGGGCGGGTCTCGCTATATGCGCTCCCTCAATGATAGTCAAATTGTTTATTGTCCTGATCGAATCAAACCATTCATATCTGGATTTAAGATATGGATCCTGCATAAGAAACTCATCCGGTTTCGGGACAAACATAAACGTTTTTACCAAAGCAAAATCCGGGTTTATGTATTCGGTCAGCTTTCGGGGAAACTTGTTATAGTCAAGACGCACAGCGGGTAAATTATTGCTTTTATAGTATGAAGACAGGCTTATATCGAAATTTTCATAGTCTATAAAGATCATCGTTCTCAGCATAATTGTTACCATAATATCGCTCAAGGGTTGAGTTGCCTCAACCCTTGTTCGAAAATATAAAATTATTAAAGCACAAGACACCCCTATATAGCCTATTGTGCCGCTCGGGATATACCCACAAATGAAACTTTGATTTTAACTTAAAATATTATTATTTTATGGTAGCGGTTTGTGTATAGGGTCGAAACCGACTATCTGATATCTTGATTATATCATAGTTCGACATTAAAGTCATTATTACATTTCAACAAAATTCGTGCCAAAGATTTGTGCAATATTACATATATATGCAACAAGAAAAATGAATAGTGAAAAATGAAGAGTGAAAAGTGAAAAGTACAGAAACGGCGCAGAAACTCTGAGTGCTTTTACTATAAACTATTCACTATTCACTCTTCATTGAGGCGCGACAGCGCCGTTTCTGTCCCTGCCGAACGCTTTAGATGTTTCTAACGGCAGCGAGGCAGAAAAAAACCGCCTGCTACCAAAGTAACAGACGGTCTGACCGCGGGGTATCCCGCTGGAGGTGCCACCCAGATTTGAACTGGGGATCAGGGTGTTGCAGACCCACGCCTTACCACTTGGCTATGGCACCGTAGTTTTTACTTTTGCAGAACGCGAACATTTTTGCAAAAGTAAAAACATTGCCCCCGCTATTGCAAGGGCTATGGAGCGGATTACGAGGCTCGAACTCGCTACCTCCACCTTGGCAAGGTGGCGCTCTACCAGATGAGCTAAATCCG
>CAJOMV010000012.1 GCA_905235805.1 uncultured Ruminiclostridium sp. | reverse complement strand
TGCCACTGTCTTTTTACCCCTTTCGTAATATTCTGTCATCGGGTGTCATAAGGCATTTTTCCGCTCACACTATCCCGTGTGTTCCCCAAGCCCGGACTCACGTCCGCAGCCGTTCCCGGCACAGGGGGTATCCGCCGCCGGCGCACCCTTCCCCGTTATTAACGCCCTATTCCGCAGGGGTCCCGCCCCCGCATACTCCGCCGAAATTCCCGGCTCAAAGCCGCAACCTCCGGCATCACCGCTGTTACAGTGCAAGAATTATTATACTATATTTTCCCGCCGATTACAAGATTTTTTTGAAATTTCAGATGTAGAATTTTCGGCAGCAAAACCGCCATCGTTTGTGCAAATTAGCCAAAGCCGCAGATCGCTGGCGCTTGAGTCTTGGGGGAAAACTTTTTGAAAAAAGTTTTCCCCCAAACCCCTTTTCAAAAACTTTTAATTGCTTCGCGCTTCTTTTTCAGAGCTCTCAGCGCTTTGACAAGCGCAGATATAATATGAAAGTAAAGGAAGATTATGCCCGCACCGCCCATTATGCCGGTAATCAGCCTGCGGATATTGGTAGACTCCAGCACGCCGATACGCTGTATAAACCAGTCAGCGCCCATTGTAAGAAGCATAACAAGGCAGAGCGCGGGAGAGAACGATTTTCGGAAAAGCAGAGTGATAACCGCCGAACATTGCCCGAGAAATACTCCCGTACACCTCGCGCACAGCGGAAACTGATACCCGCCGACAAAAAAGCTGCGGTCAGCCCGCTGATGACAGCCCGCTCTCTCCCCGAGCTCCATTAGCCTGAACCACAGCTCGTCCTTGTTCATACCTTCCATTTGTGCCCGCAATTCCCGCAGATCCAGTACTGCCGCGTCCTCGTCTGCTTTCCCTCGCCGCACATACCGCACAGCAGCCCTATCCAGCCGAACAGCAGATACCCGAGACAGCCCTTGCTCGCCGAGAAATCCTTGCCCGTAGTCTCGGTCTCGTTGATTATCTGACAGTATTCACTTCCGCATTTCGGACATTTCATACGCCATTCCTCCCGTTGTCCCCGAATTTGTTGTTAGCCCATTTTATCACGAACGCTATCCCCGCCACAAGCACCATGAGCCCGAAAAACCATGCCACAAGCTCCGGCACCTCATGCTCATGCACCGCGAAGAACGGATACGGTGCGGGCGCGAGGCAGAAGTAGTTCAGCGTGTACACTGTGCCCGCGTACACCGCCGTTGCCCCGAAAGGTATGAAGAACGCCCGCCGCGCCTTCACGCCCTCCTCGAATACGATGTACGATGTCACCGAGATGACCGGGCAGACAAGGTGGTGCAGGAACCCGTTCACATGACCGAGCAGCCTGCTTATCATCGCGGGAGTGTCCCCGAACGGTATGAAAATGCAGACCACGACAATAAAAGTCATCGTCAGCGCACACGCGGAGAGGTATCTCATTCCCCGGACAAGCGCACGGAGCTTTTCATTCCGCGTATTGCGGAACGCTATGTACATTGCCGAGGAAATTACCGCGGCAACATTCGATAACTGCGTATAGTACAGCCAGAAGTCGGGGATATTTCGGGCTACCCGGACGATAATGCCGACCGAGCCCAGCACGAAGGCTATGATATTGAGTATTAGGGCGATCTTTGGCTTGTTCATTGTGCGTTCTCCGTTAAAGCAGTGGGTTCGGCGCGTTCTATCGGCGCGGAGGGGTCACATTCCTGTACAGCTATCATAAATTTCTGTTCTTTTCCGTCGAGGAGATAGCTTACAGTAAGACCGCTGCATTCTCCTTCACGATGTACTGACAGAAGATATTCCTGACAATAGTCCGTAACGCCTGTCATCTGCTCATTCTGTGAGATCTTGCTGTCATCATAGCTGACGATCACTCTCTTTGCTTCACCGACCTCACTTATGATCTTCGCCGTCTTTACCGCACTCGCGTAATCGTTGAGCAGCAATTCACCGTCCGCGAAGTAGTGGCGTTTGGCGCGGGAGTAGTTGTAGAAGCCCTCGCTGCCCTTTGCGGCGAACGACCACGCGGTGTCACCGGTATGCCATGTGTCCAGCTCGGTGCCGTTGTTGAATTCGTAGTATTCCTCGCCGGTTTCCTGGTCACGCCCGATATACATATACTGCATGACGTCTCCGGCAAAGCGGTACCATATCTCCTGCACTATTACCCCGTTTATCCTGTCCTTGACCTGTATATGCGCGGCTTCGAGCTCTGTATGGAGCTTTTTGGCGCGGTCAACGAGGTCTTTTCCCTCGTAGCTCCCCGTTATACTGCATCCCGATAATACAGCAATGCAGCATACCATTATAATATATATAAGAGAATATTTCTTTAACGATCTCATTATCTTCCTCATAAAACATAAGCCGCACCCGAAAAGGCGCGGCTTTGTTTTTTCGTATTTATTTGAATTATTCTTCAAATCCGCTTTCGATAAGCTTTGTGAGACCGTCAACAGCAAGCTGCTCATCGGAACCGTCAGCGATGATCCTGATGGGAGTACCGCCTACGATACCGAGAGAAAGGATACCGAGCAAGCTCTTGGCGTTTACTCTGCGCTCTTCCTTTTCTACCCAGATAGACGATTTATACTCATTAGCCTTCTGAATAAAGAATGTAGCGGGTCTTGCGTGCAGACCTACCTGATTCTTGACCTCAACTTCTCTTACGAACATGAAAGATCCCTCCATCTTTTGACTTTATATGTGTGTCTCCTCAATTGCAGCCATTACTGTAACCGCATTACACCATTAGTATAGCCGCAAAACCCATTTAAGTCAACAGATTTTTTTCGATTTTATTCCAAAATCGGCATAATTCTCCGATTTAATCCAATTGAACCTTTAAAAATCTCACCTTGTTGTTGATTTTGTCTAAAATCTTTTCAACAGGATATATAATATGACCAATAGCTTTCAACAACCGGGATTTGCAGGGGCTCGTTTTATTTCGCCCGCGGAATAACTTTCTTCTATTTGGGACATTCTGCCCGCGAGGCGACTTACTTTCCGCCTGCAGCTGCGGAAAGTAAGCAAAGGAAGCCGCCGGCTCGCCGGGGTCGTTCGAAGCTCCACAGAGCTCAGTGATACACGTTATTCCCGCTGGAGCTCTCCTCAACCCGGCTCGCCGGTCTGCCGAGCGGGGAGAGTTCCTGCACAGCCTCTGCCGGTCGCAGGCGACCTCTCAAAGCATATCGGGGCGCTTTGTGCGGGTGACCTCGAGGGACTGTTCGTCCTGCCACTTTTTGATATTGGCGTGGTGACCGGAGATGAGCACCTCGGGGACGCGTCTGTCGCGCCATTCCTCGGGGCGGGTGTACTGGGGGTACTCGAGGAGCCCATTATAGTGGCTCTCGTTCGAGTAGGCGTCCTCATTTGGAAGCACGCCGGGCTGGAGACGGCATACCGCGTCCGTGAGAATGAGCGCGGGCAGCTCCCCGCCCGTCACAACGTAATCGCCCACCGATATCTCCTCGAACGCGAGCTCGTCGAGGACCCGCCTGTCCACACCCTCGTAATGCCCGCAGAGGATTATCAGGTCATCTTCCCGCGCGAGCTCCTTGACGAGCTGCTGGTCGAGCTTTTTTCCCTGCGGGGACATGTAGATAAGGCGGGGGTGAGCGTTCTCGCCGAGGTCTCCTATTATCGACATAACACAATCATATATGGGCTGCGCCTGCATGACCATGCCCGTGCCGCCGCCGTAAGCCTTGTCGTCAACGCGGCGGTGCTTGTCGAGGGTGTAGGCGCGTATATCGCGGCAGCCTATCTCCACCGCGCCGGCTTTGCGGGCTCGTCCGATAATGCTCTCGCCGAGGAACGCCTCGCACATCGCCGGGAACAGGGTCGCTATGTTAATCCTCATCATCTCGTATCTCCTCGGGGTCAAAAAGTCCGTCAAGCGGTCGGATATTTATTCTTCCGCCGTCGATATCCGTGTCGAGCAGCACCTCCGGGATAGCCGGGAACATAAGCTGTTTTCCTTCGGGAGTCTTTACAGAATACACGTCTGCGGAGCCGTTCTGGTAGATGTCGTCCACCTTTCCGTAGCACTTTCCCGTGTCCGCGTCATATACCTCAAGCCCGATAACGTCCTGTATGAACCATGTGTCCGGCGGCAGATCAATATCTTTACGGTTGAAATACAGCATCTTGCCGATGAGCTTCTCGGCGGCTTCGGGGGTGTCGATGCCGTCGAGCTTCAGTACCGCCACGTCGCTTTTCAGGTAGCGCGCCTTTTTCGGGTTCACGGGGGCATGCTCCTTCCCGAGATAGAGCGTGTCGAAATCGCAGAGCATCTCCGGCTCGTCGCAGTAGTACTGCACCCGCACCTCGCCCTTGAGCCCCTGCAGCTTGGTTATCCTTCCTATTTCAAGAAACTCGCGCTTCATATTTTCCTCCGATAGTATTTATTTAGAATAGTATAGCACATTTTGGCAAAAATTAAAAGAGGAGTGGGCGGAGAGCCTGTTCTTTCGCGGAAAATGGGCGGGATCACCACTTTTGTTAAGCGACCGCAAGATATTGTGTTTGCTCGGCTAATTAAATACTATATTTTGTAAATTGTGACAAAAATTTGTGAATACACTTCAAAATGGGGCACTGATTTTTGTTTAAATTAGCCAAAAATGTCTTTGAAAGTTTTATGCTTTTAGGCTGCGAAAACGTAAATTTGTTCTTGCAATTTCGTTTTGGGGAGTGTATAATAGAGTAAAGTGGTATATAAGTCACTTTAGTTGTGATTTCGTCACTTTTTAACCTATTCAACAGAGTTTTCAACAATCCGGCGGATCCGAGGTCTGAAAACCGTTGAAACGGTTGAAAGTGTTGAAAACCCGCGGCAGCAGACAGATGTTTACCGGACGTTACCGCCGCAAGCCGCACCCGAATTTTCGCGAAAGGAGATGACAGCATTGCTCGGCGAATTCAAAAGTACCCTTGACAGCAAAGGACGCATGAACTTCCCGGTGAAGGTCCGCGAGGAGCTGGGTGATGTTTTCATGATCTCCAAGACCCTCGACCAGCATTGTATAAAAGTATATACAATGGAGGACTGGAACGCCCTCGCGGAAAAGATAAAGGAGCTCCCGCAGACAAAGACCGCAAACCTGCAGCGTGTGCTGTTCGGAAGCGCGTTTGCCGTGGAGCCGGACAAGCAGGGGCGCGCCCTTATACCCGCTCCGCTGCGTGAATACGCGGGTCTCAAGACCGATGTGGTCATTGTCGGACTCGTGGGAAGAGCCGAGATATGGGATAAGGAGCAGTGGGAATCCTTCAACAGCACCAAGAAGGACGAGGATATAGTGTCCGTGGCTATGGAGCTGGGATTGTAATATGGAATTTTCGCATAAGTCCGTGCTGCTCATGCCCGCGGTGGACGGGCTCGCGGTGAGGGAGGGCGGCATCTACGCCGACTGCACCGCGGGAGGCGGCGGACACAGCCTTGAGATAGCAAAACGGCTCGGACAGAGCGGGAAGCTGATATGCTTTGACCGCGACCCCGAGGCGATAGAAGCCGCGAAAAAGCGGCTGGAGGGGTACGCCCCCGTTTTTGTCGACCGCAATTTCGCTGAGATCAAGGAAGCGCTCCGCGAACTCGGAGTGGAGCACCTCGACGGCGCGCTCATGGACCTTGGCGTGTCGTCGCATCAGCTCGATGACCCCGAGCGCGGCTTCTCGTTCCACAGCGACGCTCCGCTCGATATGAGAATGAGCGGCAAAGGCATGAGCGCGCGGGACGTGGTAAACGACTACCCCGAGGACAAGCTCGCCGCTGTCCTATTTGAATACGGCGAGGAGAAATTCGCGCGCGGCATAGCAAGAGGAATAGTACAGGCGCGCCTTGCCGCTCCCATAGAAACGACGGGAGAGCTGGCGGAGATAATAAAGCGAAATGTGCCGCTGAAGGTACGAAAAGAAAAGAACCCCTGCCGCAAGACCTTTCAGGCGATACGCATAGAGGTAAACGGCGAGCTTGACGCGCTTGAAAAAGCGCTGGACGATATATTTGAGCTGTTGTCACCGGGAGGAAGGCTGTCGGTGATAACCTTCCATTCTCTGGAAGACAGGATAGTAAAGCAGAAATTCAAGAGCTGGCTTGAGGGCTGTACCTGCCCGAAGGACTTCCCCGTATGCGTATGCGGGAAAAAGCCGAGGGCTGCACAGATAACAAGAAAGCCGATAACGGCAGACGATGCCGAGCTGGCGGACAACCCCCGCAGCAGGAGCGCAAAGCTCCGCGTTATCGAGAAGATATAACGCGTTGTTCAAAACAAAGGAAGGATAATAATGTATTACGACCACAACAGCAACCTTGCGTATGACCTTTCGCTCTTCGATACCGACGAAGAGCTTGAACGAAAGCGCCGGGAACGTGAAAAGCAGAGAGAGGAACGCTCCAAGATACAGATAACGGACAAGAAGTCCATCGGACGAAACGGAAGCGTCGCCGCGGTAGTGGCGGTCGTCGTATGTGCGCTCGCTGTGGCTTTTTCGGTGCTGTACAGCAAGCTCCAGATATCCGACTATACTACTATGATAAGCGAAGCGAAGAGCGAAATGGAGCAGCTTGAGCGCGAAAATGTCCGTCTCCACGCCGAGCTCGACAGCATGTACACGCTCGACAACGTGGAGCAGGTCGCGTCGGACGAGCTGGGGCTGCAAAAGACCCAGAGCTCTCAGATCACCTACATCACGATGAACACCGAGGAGATGACCGAGGTAGCGGAGGAGAACACGAACGTTTTCGTCTCGATACAGAACTGGTTCAACAGTATCCTCGACTATCTCGGCTTCAAGTCATAAATCCGTACAAGTTTTAATATAATGTAATGCGGACTGGCTCCGCACAATCTCACAAGGCTGCACTGCTGACCGCTGCAGCCCTGTCGTTTCAATAGCCCCAGACAATTTACAGGAGATAATATGGCAAACAGAAAAATGCCCGACAGCAAGGATACCGAGCCCATACTCGCGCCGACAAACAAAATGCGCAGGCGCATGTTCTGGGTGGTACTGCTCATTATCGTAGCGGCTGCGGGATATGTTACTTCCGTAATATACAACACCTCGGTCACACGAAGCGAATACTACCGCTCCCTCGCCAATGACCAGCAGCTCAAGAGCTACAAGATCAGCGCGAACCGCGGCACCATCTACGACCGCAACGAAAAGATACTCGCCCAGAGTACCACAGTATGGGACGTCGTGCTCTCCCCGAAGGTCATAGCCGAGCATGACGAGGAGCTCATCAAAAACGGTGAAGCCCCGCTCAAAGGCACAATCTGCCAGACCTTAGCCGAAATGCTGGACGTGGATCAGGCGCGTATCGAGAAGGGCTGTGAAAACACCGCGAACCAGTACTTCATCATAAAGAAGAAGGTCGACAAGGACACCTACGACAAGGTGCAGCAGTTCATCATCGACAACAAGCTCGCCGCGTACAGTGTAAACCTCATGGAAAGCAGCAAGCGCTACTATCCGAACGACAGTCTCGCGGCCTCGCTTATCGGCTTCACCAACGACGAGGGCGGCGTTTACGGGCTTGAGGCGTACTACGACGATTACCTCCAGGGCACCGACGGTCTTATCGTCATGGCAAAGGACAACAACGGAAACGCCATGCCCTACGACTACGAGAACCGCTTCGAGGCGAGCGACGGCAACAGCCTTGTGCTCACCATAGACAGCACCGTTCAGTATTACCTCGAAAAGAATCTCGAGAACGCGGTCAAGGAATACAAGGCTGCAAACCGCGCCACAGGCATCATAATGAACGCCAAGACCGGCGCCATAATCGCTATGGCGACGGCTCCGAGCTATAACCTGAACAACCCGTCGAAGCTCTCCGAGCTTGATGAACAGAAGCTGGAGGATTACCACGAGCAGCTCGTGCTCGACTATATGGCGGGCTCCCTCTCGGATCAGGACGAGATCGACAAGCGTATCGAAGAGGATATGGAGGAAATGGAGGGGAACCTCCGTGAGCTCCAGTGGAAGAATAAGGCAGTCTCCGAGCTGTATTTCCCCGGCTCGGTATTCAAGGTGATAACCTGCGCCTCCGCGCTCGAGGAGGAGGTCATCAGCCTCAACGACCAGTTCCAGTGTCTCGGCGTTTACACGGTCGAGGATACGAAGATCCACTGCTGGGAGCTGGGCGGACACGGCACTCTCCCGCTCCAGGACGCTATCACAGCCTCCTGCAACCCCGCGTTCATACAGATAGGGCTCAGACTGGGGCAGAGAATGTTCAGCAACTACTTCACGGCATTCGGCTTCACCGAAAAGACCGGTATCGACCTCCCCGGCGAGGCAAGCCCGCTCTATGTGCCGTATGAGAGAATGGGAAAGGTCGAGCTTGCGTCCTCCTCCTTCGGACAGACCAACAAGATCACTCCCATACAGATGATATGCGCATACAATGCCGCGATAAACGGCGGCTATCTGCTCACCCCCTACATCGTGGACAGGATAGTGGACGCGAACGGCAATGTCATAAAGGCTACCGAGCCCACGGTAAAGCGTCAGGTAATAAGCGGTGAGACCTCCGCGCTCATGCGGCAGATAACCGAAAACATCGTTACCTACAACGGCGGCTCTAACGCCTATATCCCCGGCTACCGCATCGGCGGCAAGTCCGGCACCTCCCAGAAGCTCGATGAATACCACAACAGCTGGGATATGCGCTATGTCGGCTCGTTCTGCGCGTTCACGCCCGCGGACGATCCCGAGTATATCATGCTCGTGTGCGTCGATGAGCCTATGGGCGGCAAATACTACGGAAGCCGCGTGGCTGCGCCTGTTGTTTCCGCGGTATTCAGTGAATGCCTCGAATACCTCGGCGTGTACCCCCAGTACACAGCCGAAGAGCTCGCAACGCAGAACACCACCGTTCCCTATGTAAACGGAGCTTCCCTGCTCGACGCGATAACCTCGATAAACACCAAGGGTCTCAAATACACGGTAGTAGGCGACGAGAGCAGCAATATCGTAAGCTACACAGTCCCCGAAGCCGCGGCATCTATCCCGAAGAACGGCAATGTCGTTATCTATATGAACGGAGCCGAGGAGCAGACAGTCACAGTCCCCGACCTCACCGGCTATACCGTGGAATGGGTCAACAGTACCCTCGCATATTACGGTCTCAACGTCGCCCTCAGCGGCGGAGCCGTCAATAACACCGATGCCGTGGTCTCCTATCAGTCCATAGAGCCCGGTACCGTCGTAAGCAAGGGCACCGTCGTCGAGGTGACCTTCCTCGTCAACAACTCCGACGCCGGATAAGGTGCCTGTGGGCGCAGGCTGGGCGCTGACGCTCGAGCCCGGGGGAACCTTTTTCTGAAGAAAAAGGTTTCCCCCGGACCCCCTCCAAAAAGACTTCAATTGCTTCGCCTTGCACCCGACAGAGAATAACAGTAAGAAGAATATAACGTACGGATCGGGAGCGCGGGCTCCGCGCCTTCGCCTTGCAGATCCGTTCATAACTGCGCTGAAAGCCGGTTTACAGTAAAATAAAAAAGGAGCGATATCCGATGCGGTTATTTGATATACTCGACGAGAATGAACGCAGGGATATTACCGACTGTAATATCGGGATAATTACCGACGATACCCGCAAGGTCAAGCCGGGTGATGTGTTCGTGGCGATCACGGGCAGGAACTTCGACGGGCACAGCGCGTGCAGGGAAATGCTCGATAAGGGCGCGGCGGCTGTGGTCGTTGACCACGACCTCGGGCTCCCGCAGCAGATACTGACAGACGATACCCGGAAAACTTTCAGTATATTATCTTCAAGATATTACGGTGAGCCGACAAAGCAGCTGAAGCTGATAGCTGCTACCGGCACAAACGGCAAGACTACAACAGTAAATCTGATAAAGCATATATTGAACGAATGCGGTCATAAATGCGGGAGCATAGGAACAGCAGGCTATGATGTCTGCGGAAAGACCTACGAAGCCCACCTGACCACACCCTACCAGTTCGACCTGTATGGGTATTTCCGCGAAATGGTCGATAACGGAGCCGAATACTGCGCTATGGAAGCGTCCTCGCAGGCGCTCTCACAGTCGCGGTTCGTCGGTGAGACCTTCGAGTGCGGTATCTTCACCAACCTCACACAGGATCACCTCGACTGGCACGGCACTATGGAGAATTACTATCAAGCGAAAAAATCGCTGTTCGCTTGCTGCAAGGCGGCAGTCATAAACGTCGATGACCCGTGGGGGAAGCGGCTGTATGACGAGCTTGCGTCGGAAAGTGATATAAAGCTTGTCGCGCTCAGCGAGCGGGAAATGACCGATGTATCGGCTTGCAGGATAACACTGAAAAGCGGCGGAGTGTCGTACATTCTGAACGATAAGCTCTCGGAGCAGTCCTTCACCGTGTCGATACCTATGCCCGGGGATTTCAACGTGATGAATTCCATGGGCGCTGCGGCAGCTTGTGCTCTGTCGGGGATAACGATACGCGAGGCTGTGACAGGGCTGGGTACCTCGAAGGGCGTATGCGGGCGCGCGGAAGTGCTCTATGACGGAGAGTATACCGTGATATGTGATTACGCCCACACCGAGGACGCCCTCGACAAGACCCTCGGGGCGATCAAGCGCTTCGTGAAGGGAAGGCTGATCGTCGTGTTCGGCGCGGCGGGAGAGCGTGACGCGGGCAAGCGCCCCGGAATGGGACGGTGCGTGTCGGGCTATGCCGATATCGCCGTGGTCACCTCCGACAATCCTCGCTTCGAGGATCAGCAGTCTATCATAGACCAGGTGCTGTCCGGGTTTGAGGGAGACTGCGAGGTGCACAGCTTCATTGACCGGCTGGAGGCGATAAAGTACGCCGTCAGCATCGCAAGGAAGGACGACATCATCGCTCTCTGCGGCAAAGGACATGAGGAATATCAGGTGATCGGCGACGATTATCAGCCGTTCAGTGAGCATAAAATAATCAAGGAATTGTGCGGGGGAGAGTAAATGCTTTTACCGATAATAGTTACCGCGGCGCTTGCCGTGGTGATCACGTTCCTGTTGGGACTTGCGCTGATACCGTGGCTTCGGAAGCTCAAGTTCGGGCAGACTATACTCGATATAGGTCCGATATGGCATAAGAAGGACAAACAGGGCACTCCGACAATGGGCGGAATGATGTTCATTATCGGGACTGTCGCTGCGGCTGCGGCGGGAATGTTCCTGCTCGCCATGAACGGGGATATCGCCGTGGATTCCCTCGGTCAGAAGGATACCGCCGGGCTCATCGCGGCTGTCGCCGCGGCTTTCTTCTTCGGCTTCATCGGGTTTCTCGACGACTTCATCAAGGTAAAGAAGAAGCAGAACGAGGGACTTACTCCCATTCAGAAGATAATTTTGCAGATTCTTGTCATAGCGGCATATTTTACGGCAAGAATACTCTCGGGCGACACGAATACCGCCATAAAATTCCCGTACATCGGGAGCCTTGACCTTTGGTACTTCTACTACATCATCATGGGGCTCGGCATTCTGTACATCGTCAACGCGGTCAATCTGACTGACGGCATTGACGGGCTGTGCGGCTCGGTAACGTTCGTGTACTGTATCGTGTTTGCGGTCATCTCCGCTATGCTGGGCTTTTCCGGGTACACCATACTGTCCGTTGCGACGGCGGGGGGCTGCTTAGGTTTCCTTATCTGGAACTGGCACCCGGCGAAGGTATTCATGGGCGACACGGGGTCGATGTTTCTCGGCGGAATCGTGGCGACGCTCGGCATCGGTATGCACGTTGAAGTGCTTATGGTCATTGCCGCGGCGGTATATATCTGGGAGGCTCTCACCGTCCTTATCCAGACGACCTATTTCAAGATAACGCACGGCAAGCGGCTTTTCAAGATGACGCCCATTCACCACAGCTTTGAGATGCGCGGCTGGAAAGAGGTTAAGATCGTCATAGTATTCTCGGCGATAGGTGCTGCGTGCGGCATTATCTCGGTTCTGCTCGTAAACGGTCTCTGAGCTTTGATCAGCAGAGCATAACATTCTGTAATATAAACTATCGAATTTAACACGAAGTTATTAAAAGTTTTTGGAAAGAGGGGGTCTGGGGGAGAAAGCCTTTTTTCAAAAAGGTTTTCTCCCCCAGTCTCAAGCGCAAGCGACTCTATCGCCGCAAGGCGACGGTCTCGAGCGCAAGCGGCCACTGCGCCAAAAGGGGTATTTAATGGAAAATTTCAACTATAACAGCTCGGCGGCGCCGGCGATACCGGTACGAAGACCCGCTCCGCAGCCGCAGCCCACACCGCAGCAGCGTCAGCAGCAGAGGCGGAGGGCTCCCGCGAAGGCGGCGGCAAAAGCTAAAGACAAGGACAAGAAGAAGCTTATAGACTGGTCGATGCCGCAGAAATTCGACTTTTCGTTCTTTCTCATCGTAACGATACTGCTGGCTTTCGGGCTTGTGATGCTGTTTTCGGCGACATACGCGTCCTCTAAGATCGCGCATGACGGCGACAGCCTGTACTACATCAGGCGGCAGGGAATATTCGCGATAGCGGGCTTTGCGGCTATGATTGTCATTTCGTTCATCGATTATCACATTTTCCTGAATAAGGTCATCATGCGGTTCGCTATCGTGATAAGTATCGGCATGATGCTGCTCGTTAAGTTCGCGGGACGTACAACGAACGGCTCGGAGCGCTGGCTCGAGGTGGCGGGTATCACTATCCAGCCCTCGGAGGTGCTGAAATTCGTTACCATAATGGTAATTGCGGCGTATATGCAGAAGAACTACGACAAGATGCACAGCTTCGTGCACGGGTTCATTCCCCTGATGATACGCGTCGGGATAGCTTGCCTGCTGGTCGTTATGCAGCCGCACCTCTCCGCTACCCTCATCATTCTCGCTATCTCCGTGGCGATGGTGTTCATAGGCGGCGCAAGGACCTCCCATGTACTGCTCATTATCGCGGGAATAGTCGTGGCGGGCTACCTCGTTATCGAGATATTCCCGAAGATAGGATTTGACTACGTTTCGGACAGAATGCTCAGCTTCAGGGACCCCGAGGCGGATATACGCGACGCGACCTACCAGACCTACCAGTCCCTCATCGCTATCGGCTCGGGCGGAATGTTCGGGCAGGGGCTCGGCAATTCCCACCAGAAATACAGCTACCTCCCCTTCGTCAGCAATGACTTCATCTTCTCGATAATCGTCGAGGAGCTCGGCTTCGTGGGAGCTGCCGTCGTTATACTGCTCTTCCTTATACTCATAATCCGCGGCTTCTATATCGCGACATCGGCTCCCGACAAGTTCGGTATGCTGCTGTGCGCCGGCATCGTAATACAGATCGGCGTTCAGGCGCTGCTCAATATCGCGGTCGTTTCAAACGCGTTCCCGAATACGGGCGTGTCACTGCCGTTCATAAGCTACGGCGGCACGGCGCTGATGATGCAGCTTGCCGAAATGGGCATCGTCCTTAATATTTCACGAAAGGCATCTATATAATGAGAATAATCCTCGCGGCAGGCGGTACTGCGGGTCATATCAACCCCGCCCTCGCCATTGCGGATAAGTTAAGGCAGCTTTTCCCTGACTGCGCCGTTAAATTCGTGGGCGCACAGGGCGGAATGGAGGAAAGGCTCGTCAAAAAGGCGGGCTATGACTTCACGGCGTTCAGAATGGCAGGGCTCCAGCGTAAGCTCACACCCGAGAACATCAAACGCAATATCCAGGCTGTACACTACTATATAACAGCCCGCGGCGACGCTCACAAGCTCCTAAAGGAGTACGCGCCCGATATCGTTATCGGCACGGGCGGGTATGTGTGCGCGCCGGTGCTGACGGCTGCCGCCAAAATGGGGATACGGACCGCGGTGCATGAGAGCAATTCCCTGCCGGGCATCACTACGACCATGCTCTCGAAGCAGGTGGATAAGGTGCTGCTCCCGAACGAGGACGCTCTCGCGCACCTCACCCACAAGGAAAACTGCGTGGTCACGGGAAACCCGCTCCGCAGCAATATCCCGATAGAAGAGCAGAGCGAGGCGAGAAAAAAGCTGGGACTGCCGGAGGGATTGACGATAGTGTCCTTCGGGGGAAGTCTCGGAGCAAACAAGATAAGTGAATCCGTCGCCGAGGTAGTCAAGTGGGAGCAGCAGGTCGGCGACATAAACCACATACATTCCTTCGGCGGCAACGGACGGGATATGTTCGACGGGCTGCTGAAAAAATATGATATACAAACGAACGAGAGGTTCAGAGCAAGGGAATACATAGACAATATGTACACCTGCCTGTGCGCGGCGGATCTTGTGATATCCCGCGCGGGCGCTATGACGCTCACCGAGCTCAAGGCTACGGGAAAGGCTAGCATTCTTATACCGTTCCCGCAGGCAGCGGAGAACCACCAGTACTACAACGCCCTCACTATGAGCAAGAACGGCGCGGCGATCCTCATCGAGGACAAGGACCTCACCGGAGAAAGGCTGCTCGCGGAGGTAAAGGCGCTGTACAATGACCGGGAGAAGCTCGCGGAAATGAGCAGGTGCGCCGCGGCGCTCAATATCCCCGATTCCACGGACAGGGTAATAAGCAATATACTTGACCTGGTAAAAGATAAGCAATAACAAACCCCGAAAGCGCTGTACAAATCACATATATCCCCTTTTCTGCATAATATGACAGAAAAAGCAGAAAAAGGGTGATAATATGTCGGTACAGCGCAGGCTCATTATAAAGGGCGGACGGCGCATCGAAGGCGAGATAGCCGTTCAGGGCGCGAAAAACAGCGCACTCCCGCTGCTCGCGGCGGCGGTGCTTTGCAAAGGACAGACAGAATTTCACAATTGCCCGGAATTATCCGACTGCGGGGCTGCGTGCAGGATATTATCCTCACTGGGCTGCTCCTGCCGGAGAGAGGGCAAGGTGGTATGTATAAACTCATCAGCGGTGAGCAGCTCCTCGATATCCGAGCGGCTCATGCGCGAAATGCGCTCGTCGATAATATTCATGGGCGCACTGCTCGGGCGGACGGGTCAGTGCAGACTTTCTTTCCCGGGGGGCTGCGAGATAGGCTCACGCCCGATAGACTTCCACCTCGAGGCGTTCAGGCAGATGGGCGCGAAGATACGGGAGGAGCACGGCTGCATAGAATGCAGCGCCCCGAAGCTTCGCGGAGCGAGGATATCCTTCCCTATCCCCTCGGTAGGCGCGACGGAGAACGTTATGCTCGCCGCGGTGCTCGCGGAAGGGATCACCGAAATACACAACGCCGCGCGGGAGCCGGAGATCTGCGACCTCGCAAGCTATCTTACCCGCTGCGGCGCGAAGATAAGCGGAGCCGGCACGGGGACGATAGCCATAGAGGGCGTGAAGGAACTCTCCGGCTGCTCATACACGGTGATGCCCGACAGGATAGCCGCGGCTACATATCTGTGCTGCGGTGCCATAACCCGCGGGGAGATACTGCTTACCAAGGCTGACATATCCTCCCTCGGGCTGATAGTTCCCGTGCTTGAACAGACGGGGTGCAGCATTTACGGCTTCGGCGGCGACAGCATTTACCTGAACGCCCGCAAGACCCTGAAGGCTCCCCAGTCCATACGCACGGCGCCCTATCCGGGATTTCCCACCGACGCACAGCCGCCGCTCATGGCGCTCTGTGCCACACTCCCCGGTACTACTATATTCGTAGAAACGATATTTGAGAACCGCTACCGTCATGTCAGCGAGCTGACGAGGCTGGGGGCGAAGATAAACACCGAGGGCAGAGTAGCGGTGGTCGAGGGCGTAAACCGTCTCACCGGTGCCGAGCTCGAAGCCTGCGACCTGCGCGGCGGAGCCGCTATGGTCACTGCGGCGCTATTCGCCGAGGGTACCACAAAGATAGGCAAGACCTGCTATATCGAGCGCGGCTATGAAGACATCGAGGGCTGCCTCAAAAGCGTCGGAGCTGATGTGCGTACCGGGTGAGGTACTGCGCCACTGAGAAGGTCGCTTGCGCTTGAGCCCTCACCCTCCTGAAAGAGCAATTGCTTCGCGAGCACATGAATAGGTTCTGCTCCTATTGACAGAAAAACGGTAAGATATGAGTGAAAAAAGGCGCAGATAAGTAACGAATTTGCAGGCGCAGCAATTAAAGTTTTTTGAAAGGGGGGCTGGGGGAAAAATTTTTTTCAAAAAATTTTTCCCCCAGTCTCGAGCGTAAGCGACCATATCGCCGCGAGGCGACATACTGTGAGGTGATAAAGATACCTGATTTTCACAGGCTCAACAAGAGCAGGACTGCCGAGATGAACAGCGCTGAGCTGAAGGCTAAGCTGAAGGAAGAGGCTGAGCGTTCGGCGAAGAACGCAAAGCGCAGGAAAGCCGTGCAGGAGTACAGCAGAAAGCAGCAGAAGATATCCGAACAGACGAAAAAGCAGATGCCGCCCCAGAGCCCTGCCCGCAAACGCCGTGAGCAGGAGATGAAACGGCAGGCGGAGCTCGAGCTGAAGGAGAAAAAGCGCCGCCGCAAGCGCGGAAGCAATGTCGTGTACTACGTTGCGCTGACATTTATCCTCGTCGGTATTTTCGCCGTGCTGTCGGTCACAGTCCTTTTCAACATAGAACAGATCATCGTCGTGGGCGATTCCATATATTCCGAAGAGCAGATCATCGCCGCAAGCGGACTGGAGGGCAACGAGAACCTCGTGCGCCTCAACCTCTCGGGTACCGCAGAGAAGATTCTCGATAAGCTCGTCGAGCTCGACAGCGTCCGGGTGGACAAGACCTACCCCTCCGCCGTCACCATTACCGTCGAGCGCTCCGTTCCTATGGCAAACTTCTGGTTCGGAGGAAAGAATTACGTCATTTCCCATACCGGACGAGTTATGCGCATAGGCGACGAGGAAGAGTCCGTTATGCGTGTCATAGGCTATGAGCCGGAGGATTCCGTCATCGTCGGCGCATTCGTAAAGGCAAAGGACGAGGAGCAGGACAGGCTCATACAGGAGATAAGCGAGGCTGTCGAAAAGGGCGGGCTCACCGAAAGCATCACCACCGTAAATATAGCAGACCCCATAGGTATCAAGATGTCCTATGAGGACAGAGTGGAGATATTCCTCGGCTCGATACTCCAGATAGATGAGAAGATAAAGATGATAAACGAGCTCATCGACAAGCATATAGCCGAAACGGAATTCGTGACTCTGGACGTTTCCGACGTGAGCCGAGCTATACAGCGCCCGATAACCACCTCCGGCGCCGCGACCCTGCCGCCCGAGACCGAGGAGAGCGTGGAGACCGACGAAAACGGCGACCCGATACCCTCCGAGGACAGCCCGGAGAGCTCGGATACCACCGGGCAGGTTACAGACAGGTAACAGTTCTCCCAAAATCTTCCATAAACCACTATATTTAGTCCGGGCGAGCAAAAAAAACACAAAATTTTGAGTTTTTTTTAAAAAAACTATTGAAATTTTTCTTGAAATCTGCTACAATTGAAAGTGAGAAATTTTGTGCATATATCGCGCAAAAATGTTCACAAATGCAGTAAATATGCACGGTGAGCCGTGAAGTATAAATATCAGGAGGTACATCAGAGTGGCTGTAGAGATCGATGAGGAAGGCTTCACAGTAGAAACAGAGGAGCCCGAGTTTGACCACCTTGACGAGAACGCCGTCTATAATATCAGGATAAAGGTATTCGGCGTCGGTGGAGGCGGCGGAAATGCCGTCGAAAATATGGCGAAAAAAGGTCTGCGCGACAAGAATTCAAAGGATCTCGCGCAGGATGACGTTGACATTGAGTATGTGGCTATAAATACCGATGTCGCTGCCCTTAAAAATAAGGACAAGACTATCATGCGCCGCGTGCAGATAGGCAAGAAGTGCGCTAAGGGACGCGGAGCGGGCGGACGTGCCGAGGTAGGCGCGGAAGCCGCAAGAGAAGATAAGGAAGAGATCGAGAAGTACCTCAAGGGCGCTTCCCTCGTGTTCATCTCCGCGGGTATGGGCGGCGGCACAGGTACAGGCGCGGCTCCCGTTATCGCGGAAATAGCCCAGGAAATGGGTATCCTCACAGTCGGCGTGGTCACAAAGCCCTTCGACTTCGAGCGCACCCAGAAAATGAATCAGGCTATGAAGGGTATCGACGAGATAAGAAAGCATGTTGACGCTCTCGTTATCATTCCGAACCAGAAGCTCCTTCAGCTCAACGAGAAGGCGCTTACCGTGCAGCAGGCATTCCTCATGGTAGATGACGTGCTCCACCGCTCGGTAAAGATAGTCTCGGATATGATAAACACCACAGCGCTCATAAACGTTGACTTCTCCGATTTAAGCACGATAATCAGGAACGCCGGCGACGCTCATATCGCTATCGGCAACGGCACAGGCGACAAGAAGGTGGAAGAGGCTGTATCACAGGTAGTCAACAGCCCGCTGCTCGAGACCTCCATAAAGAACGCAAGCAGACTTCTCGTTTACATAACCCTCTCGCAGGACGCGCTCATGAGCGACGTTGACGAGGCTATGCAGTCCATTACAAGAGCCTGCGACCCCGATGCCGAGATAATCACAGGCGCTAACTACGGTCCGCCCGATATGAAGGACTCCATAAGCATCTCCGTTATCGCGACCTGCTTCAAGGACAGCTTCGACGCGACCGGAAACACTCCCAGCGTAGCCGAGGAAATAGTAAACAACACCTCCCAGAGCGGCAGCAGCTACACAAGCTACCTCAACAACAGGAACGCGGCTCCCGGCGGCAATGACGACGTTTATTCCGACCTCGAGAACCTGTTCAAGAGCAGATCATAATTCAAGTCAGACAGACTCCCCCGATAGACGGGGGAGTTTTTGTGTGATGTAGACAAAATACGGCATTGCTTACTGTTGATTTTGTTTAAAAAATCGTTTGAATTATTACAGGAATTATGATATACTATTTTATGCTATACTAAAAGACGGAAAGATCGGAGATATATTATGATAACAGTCTCAAACGTAAGCCTCCAGTTCGGCGGGCAGATGCTTTTCAAGGACGTTGACCTGCTGTTCACCGAGGGTAACTGCTACGGCGTCATCGGCGCGAACGGCGCGGGAAAATCCACATTCCTGAAGATACTCAACGGTGAGCTCGAGCCCACCACCGGCAGCGTCACTATCCCGAAGGAGCTGCGTATGTCCGTGCTGCGGCAGGACCACTTCGCCTTCGACGAATACACTGTGCAGGACACCGTAATTATGGGCAACAAGCGCCTTTACGACGTTATGAAGGAGAAGGACGAGCTGTATGCCAAGGAGGATTTCACCGAGGAGGACGGCAACAAGGCGAGCGAGCTCGAGGCGGAATTCGCCGAGCTCAACGGCTGGGAAGCCGAGAGCGATGCCTCCAAGCTGGTGCAGGGCTTAGGGCTGGACGAGAGCATAATGTACAGCCAGATGTCGAGCCTCTCGGGTAACGAGAAGGTCAAGGTGCTGCTCGCGCAGGCGCTGTTCGGCAATCCCGACATAATCCTCATGGACGAGCCCACCAACCACCTCGATATCGATGCTGTCGCGTGGCTCGAGGATTTCCTCGCCGAGTACTTCGGCACGGTCATAGTCGTGTCCCATGACCGCCACTTCCTCAACAACGTCTGCACCCATACCGTGGACATCGACTACGGCAAGATAAAGATGTATGTCGGCAACTATGAGTTCTGGTATGAGTCCTCACAGCTCATTCAGCGCATGATAAAGCAGCAGAACAAGAAGAACGAGGAAAAGATAAAGGAATTACAGACCTTCATTCAGCGCTTCTCGGCGAACAAATCCAAGTCCAAGCAGGCTACCTCCCGCCGCAAGCTCCTCGACAAGCTCACGGTACAGGAGCTCCCCGCCTCCAGCCGCCGCTACCCCTTCATAGGCTTCGACATGGAGCGCGAGCCCGGCAAGGATATCCTGCAGGTAAGCGGGATATCCAAGACAGTGGACGGCGTGAAGGTGCTCGACAACGTGTCCTTCACCGTCGGCAGAGAAGACAAGATAGCCTTCTTTGCGGAAACGGAGATAGCGATAACCACCCTCTTCCGCATTATAATGGGCGAGCTCGAGCCTGACGAGGGCTCCTACAAGTGGGGCAGCACTATCACGCAGAGCTACTTCCCCATTGACTCCGACCATTTCTTTAACGGGTGCGAGATGTCGATACTTGACTGGATACGCCAGTATTCCACCGACGTCACCGAGGCTTACCTGCGCGGCTTCCTCGGCAGAATGCTCTTCTCCGGCGACGATATCTACAAGCCCGTCAACGTGCTCTCCGGCGGCGAGAAGGTAAGATGTATGTTCTCCCGCATGATGCTCTTCAACTCCAACGCCCTCGTCCTCGACCAGCCCACCAACCACCTTGACCTCGAGAGCATTACCGCGGTCAACAACGGGCTCCGCGACTTCAGGGGCGTAGTCCTCTTCGCCTCCCATGACCACGAGATAGTACAGACCGTCGCTAACCGCATTATCGAGATAACCGAGACAGGTTGCCGCGATAAGATAGGCACCTACGATGAGTTCGTCGAGTGGCGCCGCGCACAGACCGGCGGCAGCGCGTTTACGCTGTAAGTCGCTGGCGCTCGAGTGCCTCCGGCGGCAATCTGTCGGAGTCAGCTATGCCTGTCTTTATATGCGCGCGTCGTGCGCGCCTTTGGACAGGCAATCACGG
>CAJOMV010000011.1 GCA_905235805.1 uncultured Ruminiclostridium sp. | reverse complement strand
GGTGCAGGGGAGAGAGGGAGAGGGGGAGGGAGGGAGCGCCTTTCCTTGTGGAAAGGGGCTTCCTTCCTCCCCCTCTTCCTCTTTCCCCGCAACTTGACTGCTCACTTACTATCGGTGAAGGGGTCGATCATGCTCAGCTGTGAACTGTCGGGGGTCACATCACCGTAGCGGACGCTGTCGTATAGGGCAGTGATATCCTGCATAGGCTGCTCACCGAAGAAACCGGAGCCCCGCTCCGCCTGAACGGAGACTGTGTCGGCGGGTGAGAGCCGCTGATTGACGGACTTTATGCGCATTAGCATTATCTGATAGCCGTAGCGGAACTTCCTGACGGGGTCTTTCTCGGCAGCATATTTGCGCCGCACGGCGTAGATGTTGTCGGACTCCGCTCTGCGGCGGTGCTTTGAGTTATAGCTCTCGAACACGTCGATAAAATCGGGGCGGAGGGATTCCTCCGGGTGACCGCTGAGGAGGTTGCCGAGGGCGGAGAAGAATGCTTTTATTGCCTTGAGTATCTTCTCGCGGAACACTATGGCGAGAACGACCATAATTATGATGACTACCGCTTCAAGCACATACGAGAATCCGGACTGTGCGTACCCCATGCGGGGAGCTGTACCGCTTTCCCCGTCCTGAATGGAGAAGGGCATGGCGTTGAAAAGCTGCGCTATGAGTACAGCTAAGCGCATGAAGATTATCCCTATCTGCTCGATGAGCCACGCGAGGGGCTTGCGGAACACGAGAAGAAGGAGCGCCGTCACTGTGAAGCCGAGTATCAGTGCCGCGTTGTACGCCGACAATCCCTTCGGGAGAGCTGTGCGGGTCTCGCGCCGCATATTGGCGCGCTCAAAGATGCCGCTTTGGTTGACGAGCAGCGCTGCCGCCACGAATTCGGCGGCGAACGCCCCCACGACTATATCCGAGGCAAGCTCGTTTATCGTCTCATTTGCAGCCACCCTCACGAAGATGTAGCAGCCTATCGTCAGCACGATGTAGAACGCGAACGACGACAGCGGGAACATATCCGCGAAATTCTTGTATCCGAACCGCTCCCCGATGAAGAACATGAAGATGCACAGCACACCGAGGGCGAATACCGTAACTCCGTCGCCGTGTATGAGCAGGGACAGGAAGCCTGCTCCCCATGTCAGCACTCCGATGATGCGCAGCGGTATCTGCGCTTTCGGGTGCTTTTTCGAGAGGAAGGTCCCCATAAACCCGAGGAAGAATACCGCAGCCCCTATGCCGTAGTAGTACAGCAGGCGCAGGGCGTTTATATTGCCGTAGGTATTTATGTCACAGCTGAAAATGAACGGGAATACCACCGCCGCGAAAGCAAGCGTAGCGACAGCCTTGAGTATAGTTCCTCTCATTCCCGTTCACCTCTCAGTCATTCATAAAGTAGTACCTGTTCACTCTCCCGACGCGTAAGATACGCGGGTCGTTCACAGTGTCGTCGTTGCAGTAGAATATCACGTTCTTCCCGCGCCGCCGCATTATCGAAGCAAAGTCGGTCATATAGTCGTCGATATACGCAGTGATGATGAAGATGTCGGTGCGGTCTTTCAGGTAATTGCCGTACTCCTCCATCTGCCGCAGGAACTCCCCGAACTCAATGGAGCAGGTATTCTCTATCTCCGACAGCTCCCGCAGCAGCCGCATATAATCTTCCTTTTCGCTGCCGCCCTTTGCGTGCAGACCTCCCGAGCCGTTCGTGTAGAAGTCGGTATCGACGGCATTTGCGGCGAGGGTATCGAAGATGAACGCCGCCGCCTTGATGTAAGTCTCGGTGTCTCCGACTATCAGCGGGCGGGGGTCACCTATGGGGCTTTTCTGCATATTCATGATGACCGCAGCCCTATTGAAGGTGGTGTAGTCATTGTTGAACACCATCATACGGGCAGTCCTCGCGGTGCTGTTCCAGTGTATGCGGTTCATGGGCTCGCGCCCGGTATATTCTCTCGCACCGGATATCAGAAACGGGTCGTCGCAGATAAACCGCCGTGCGGTCATTTCTCCGTACAGCTCCTCCTGCGAGAGGTCGCCCTCGCGTATCTCATAAGGCGCGGGCAATATCCTTATCGACTCGTTTATATTGAGCTTCCGGGATATGGAAACGAGCCCGAGCAGGTCGCTCCCGACGATGTTTGCGCTCTCGAGGGTGAAGTTCCCCCTTTTCAGCGCAGTCACCTGTCTTGTCCGTGTGCATTTCTGCCGCGGGCGCAGCGAAAACACGCTCGGCACGAACCGCGTGTCCGACCCGCGCGCAGCCTGCGTCCCCGAGAACTCCAGCCACCTGCTCGTGTTCAGCTCGGTCTTCACCCAAGGTACCGGAAGCCTCTTGTCGTTGATTATCTCCTCGACTATCTCGAAGGTGTCCCCCTCCATAGCCTCCGTCTTGCTGAACCGTACCGTGTACGTCACGTTCTTCAGCACTAAGCGCAGGAATATCTGCTGCTCCGCTATTATCACTATCCCGGCTATTATCAGTATCGCTAAAATTTCCATAATAAAAGCTCGTTTACATAAGGTCTCATACTTTCCTTGACCTCATCTGCGTGCTCCCGCAGACGGGTGAGCGGTATCTCTGCGTATCCGAGTAGATTCAGCGCTTCATCTATAATATCATCGCAGTCGCTTGTGAGGACAAGTTCCTCGCGTATTGCATCTATACCGCTTGCGGCAATCTTCTCTTCACATTCGCCGTAAGTTACCGAGGGGTATTTTATCCCCATATCAGCTCCCGAAATCCTCCGTCGGTACAGGCGTATCGGCGAGTATCTGCTTCACGATATCGTCGGCGGTATTCCCGGTGCGGCTCACCGCGTATTCCTTGCAGATGAGGCGGTGCGGGATAACGTAAGGCGCGACGGCTTTGATGTGGTCGGGGGTGACGAACGCGCTGCCGTTCAGCGCCGCGTATGCCTGTGACATTCTCTTCATTGCGAGAAGTCCGCGGGGACTTAACCCCAGCCGTACCTTCTCGTTGCGGCGGGTAGCCTCACCTATCTCGCAGATGTAGTCCGCGGAGGCTTCACCCAGCTTGACGTTCAGCGCCTCACTCGACGCGGCGGCAATGTTCTCCTTTGTCAGCACTGCCCCGAGCGAGTCTATCGGGTGGTGCTCGCCGATAGCGGAGAGCATCTCAAGCTCGTATTTTCGCGGGCTGTAGCCGAGGTGCAGGCGCACGATGAAGCGGTCGAGCTGTGCCTCGGGGAGGGGGTATGTTCCCGCTGTCTCGACGGGGTTCTGGGTCGCGATTACGAAGAATGGCGCAGCCATTTTGTAGGTCTCGCCGTCAACGGTAGTCTGCTTTTCCTCCATACACTCGAGGAGCGCGGACTGTGTGCGGGGCGTTGCGCGGTTTATCTCGTCCGCGAGCAGTATATTAGTGAATACCGCTCCCTTACGGAACACGAATTCCTGCGTTTTCATATTGAAGAAATTGATGCCCGTGATATCGGAGGGAAGGAGGTCGGGTGTGAACTGTATGCGGCGAAAATCGCAGTCGAGGGACTTTGCGGCGGCTCTTGCGAGCATGGTCTTACCGGTGCCGGGAACGTCCTCGAGCAGCACATGACCGCCCGCGAGCAGAGCCGCGGTTATTATCCCGGTCTCCCGCTCTTTGCCTTTGATGACCTTTGCTATATTCTCGTTCAGTATTTTTCCGAATTCCTGTGCGGTCATAATATCCTCCGATTTAAAAAATCCCCCGTCAGATGCAGGGGACTAACGTATTTTAGCGCGAAGCAAATAAAGTTTTTTGAAAGGGGGTCTGGGGTGGTCTCCCCGCTGGGGAGGTGGCGACGAAGGAGCCAGAGGGGCTGACCGACAGACAAACTTTTGTTCACAAAAGTTTTCCCCCAGTCTCGAGTGCCAGCGACCAAATCGCCGCGAAGCGACGGTCACTTCTTATCGCCGTAGTACTTATCGTAGTTTACGAGCTCATCGAGCATTTTGTCGAGCTTTTCGGGGATCTCGCTGTCCTTGAACTGGCAGGTGCCGACCTTACGGTGACCGCCGCCGCCGTACTTGAGCATGAGGCTGCCGACATCGACGTGGCTGGTCTTGTTGATGACGGAGTAGCCGACCGCGGCTGAGCAGCCCTGACCGCCCTTACCGGAGACTATCCACGCGGAGATGTTCTGCTCGGGGTAGAGGCTGTAGATCATAAATCTGTTGCCGGTGTAGATCGGGTCAACGCCGCGCAGGTCTGTGATGATGACATCACCCTTGATGACGGTATGCTCGTGCACCATTTTCTTGAACAGCTCGCTCTGCTCGTTATAGACTGCGATACGCTCCTGGATATCGGGCATATCGAGTATTTCCTGTGTTGTCATGCTGCGGCAGCAGGTGAGGAGCTTTTCCATGAGCTGGTAGTTGCTGATGGTGAAATTTCTGAATCTGCCGAGACCAGTTCTCGGGTCCATGAGGAAGCCTACGAGTATCCAGCCCTTGGGGTTGAGCACCTCATCGACTGTGAGGTTTCCGCTGTCCACCTTGTCCACTGCCTCCATGAGGTCATCGAACTGCGGGAAGCGCTCTCTGCCGCCGTAATACTCATATATTATACGCGCACAGCTGGGGGTTATGCGGCTCTCGCCTTTGTACTTGCCCTCGAGCTGCTGACGCTCGAATTCGCTGGAATGGTGGTCGAACCACAGACCGCAGCCCTCCACGAACGGCACGTTAGCGAGAACGTCGTTCTCGGTGACGGGAACGAGTCCGTCCTGGATATCCTTCGGGTGCTTGAAGGTGAAGGTGTCGATTATACCTGCCTCATAGAGCAGCGCGCCGCATGCAAGTCCGTCAAAATCCGAGCGTGTGATAAGATTCATATATCATTTCTCCTGTCTGTAGAAATTTTAGTACATAGACTTATACTGTAATTATATCAAAATCCGAAAAATTTTGCAACTGTTTTTTATAAAAATAATGAAATTTTAACAAAAAATCTTTTCAGTCCCGAATAATCGGACATCACCTTGTTGTATACCGCTGTTGTGAAGCGATATACCGCGCTGCGCTCGTCCTCGGTGACAGGGGAGACATCGGCGTTTCCGAACTCGCACTTCTCGAACACGGGCATGACGTCCATCATGAACACGTTCGCGCCCTTCATCTCTATGCTGCCGTCCACGCGCTCGGCGAAGTCGTAGAACTGCTCAAACTCCGGCTTGAGCCCCTTTCGCTCGAGCAGTGTCAGCACAAATCGGTACATTATCGCGGAAGCCTGTGTCGGCGGGAGCGTCCTGAAGCTCCTGAATACCTGCTTTTCACTGCGTTTCAGCCCCGATACGAACAGTACTGTCAATAGTATGACCGCCGCCGCGAGCACGCCTGTAACAAGGTAGGGGAGGATAAGAGCAAAGATATCTTCCGAAGCTCCCGTGCCGCCGGACGAACCTCCGAAGCCGCCAGTTCCGCCTTCTCCGTCTCCGCCGGGAGTGTCACTGTCGGGCTCGGTCGTGGTATCGGGCTCGTCGGGACCCGCAGTTACCTCAGGATCGGTCATATCGTGGTCTGTTATGTCGGGTATGGTGACCTCCTCGGGCGGCTCGGTCTCTGCCGGAGCGGTCGCCGCGCCGTAGTCGTGCTCGCCGGTGCCGTCCCAGTCGCCTGCCACCAACTCCGCGTACCCGGGAACTCCCACGGTGGGGTCGAACGCCACCCAGCCTATGCCGTCGAAATAAACCTCCGTCCATGCGTGGAGCTGCTTTTCGGTAAGAACGTACTTGAAACCGTCCTTCAGCGGCTCTCCCGCGCCCTCCGCGACATACCCGGTCACATAGCGGGCAGGAATGCCCATATCCCGCAGTGCCAGAGTCATAGCCGTCGCGAACAGCGCGCAGTGTCCGCTGTGGGTCTCGTACAGAAACCCGTTAAGCTGGTCGGCGCCGTTGTCCGTGTCGAGGGAGTAGGTGAAATTGTGCGAGAAGTAGTCGCATATCCTTTTCGCGATATTGTATCTGTAATATCCCGCGTATGCGTCATAACGCCCGGTGTGCGCAAGGTACTCTGCGGGGATATCCAGCATATCGCAGAACTCCTTTATGTCCGGCGTCGTGTTCAGGAAAGTGTCCGTGATATACTGCTGATAGCTGCCGATAGCGTTCATGTAGCTGTCCGCTGTCATGCCCTCCGGCGGGTCGATGTACCCTTCTGTCCAGTATGCCGGCATATATCTCGGCGAGACGGCGCCCTCGGTGAATATGAGGTTTGCGTAGCGGTCAATGTTCGGGGTCAGCGAGAGGGTGTTATAGTTCTTGACATAGCCCTGCCGCGCCCGGAGAATGAAGTCGGAATAGCACTCATACTGCGGATTTGTGCGGTAGTTCAGCTCATAAGCGGCAAGGGGCTGGAATATGACCTTCGTATTGCGCAGATACCGCACCGAGACCATCTGGAGCGGAATCACCTCGTCCGGCAGATCTATCGAGAAGGTGTACGCAAGGTACTTCCTGAACATCTGATATTCATTCTCGGGGTAGAAGTTCTCCGGGACAGCCGCCCGGTACTGCGGGTCAACGGTCTTTATGCCGCTCCACGCGTTGTTGTCGTACTCTACGCCGATATCGCCCCGCAGGTACACGGGAACATCGCTGCGCGACAGCTGTACCTCCAGAACGGGCAGGTCGCTGTTGCTGGGGGGAGCAATGCTTATGCTGCTGGCGACATCGTTATAGCCGCCGGCGCTGAAATATCCGCGGTCATCGGAGGTGCCGAAGGTGGTCCCGAATATGCCCCCGACAGTGTCGGCAGCCTGATAACCGAAGCGCTCGATCATATCGAACACTTCCTGGTAGCTTATGCCCCTGCCGTCGGGGACATTCGCGGCTATTATGAAAAACACCAGCGCCGCGACGATAGCCGAAGCTGCGGAGTTTGCCGCCTGACGGTGGAACCTGTCGGAGTCGAGGGCTATCTTCCTGCCGAACAGCAGGAAGCGTGTCCGCTTATAGTAGGCGAGGTCGCTCCTGTGCTCCGACAGCCGCGCGGCGGGCAGATGCCCGAAGGTGAAGCCGAGGTTGAGCTCGTCACTGGAGGTGATTATCTCGAAGCCGAAGATGCAGACCACATACGCGAAGAACGAGGCGATGTATCCCGCCCGTTCCGCGGCAATGCACGGCGCTATCACCGTGGTCGCAAGTATCACAGGCGCGGTCAGGTGGAAGCGTGTGCGCACCGAGGCGGTGAAGATCACCGCGACTGCCACTATCAGCAGCCGCATTATAATGAGGAAGGACAGCTCCATTTCCGCGTTGACCGACTCCAGCCCGCTCTTCATGAGGATAGGGTCGTGGATGAACAGTCTCGTTGTATCCACAAGCCTGCTGTCCAGCCGCACCATAAGGAAGTCCCAGCAGTACTGGGCGTAGTGGAGCATACGTTCCCTCAGCAGCCATATCACGCCCGCCTCCGCGAAGAGAATGCCGCCGTATACGAGTCCCGACGGCAGCACGGACGCGAGAATGAACACTGTCCCCGACAGTGCCGCGGAGAGCAGTGTCAGCTCCCAGCGGTCGCCGGTGTATTCATACAGCTCACATATCATCATCACGAACGAGCCCGACAAAATGCACAGCAAAACAAGCCTTACCACAGGGAGAAGGTATGCGGCAGGCTTTTTCGCGAATTGCTCGTCGTGCAGTACTTTGTCGTTATCGTTCAGTATATTGTCCATCTGGTTTATCTTTGCTTTATATCAGAGAATTCCGCAGGGACACCGACACATCTTCGGGGTCCAGGCGGTGAATGGAGGCGTTTCTTACGGTGCTGACCGCCGCGATAAGCTCCGCCGGGGGCGTCGGGTCTGTCGTATATATGCGTATCTCGCCGCAAGCCGCTCCGATGCGGTCAACTATCGAGGTAAAGACGCTCGCTTCGAGCCGCGGGGTAATGACGAACACAGGCTCCGTGCTGCTTAGCTGCTCGACCGCGCGGGGTATCAGCACCTCAGCGCCGTGCTTCGCGTCCGTTATCGGCAGCACCGCGAACAGTGCCACCAGCCTTTCGTAATCCTCCGGCTTTTCCGCGGAAAGCACTCCCACGCCCGAGGCGTTTGTGTGATAGACGTTCAGAGCCGAGCGCCCGTCGCTGATTATCTTTCTCGTTATCGCGAGAGCAGCTTCAGCGCACGCGTCTGCTGCCTTCATATTCTCATCGTCGTCCTCGGACGCCGCGTGCATATCCGTCACGATAAGAGCGCTGGAGCCGAGGTTCTGCTCCATTTCCTTTACCATGAGCTCGTCATGCTTTGCCGACAGCTTCCAGTGCACGCGCTTCATCAGGTCGCCGTCCGCGTATTTGCGCACCGAGGCGAAGGAGCCGCTGTCCATGAACGAGGTGTTTGTGATGCTGCTGTCATAGTCATCGGCGCAGAGAGCGTTCGTCTCGTCGAGCATTATCCTTCTCGGGGTCACCACCACATTGCAGAAGGGATTTTTCAGCAGCTTGAACTTGAATATCCGCAGGAAGTCATATATCACGATGCTGTCCACACCGAGCTGGTATTCTCCGCGGTAGCGTATGCAGCCGCCGAACACATACTCGCATTTCCGCAGCGGTCCCGCGTTCAGGACAAGATGCCTGCCCGTGAGTATGGTGCCGTCCGGCTCCTGGAACGTTCCCGTAATCATCATCGGCGCGACAGGCGCGATGAAGCGGTTCGTGACCTTTATAGTTACGTCGAAATCCTGCATCTTGCCGACATACGCCGTATCGGGTATCACCTCGACCTTGAGCAGCAGTCCCGACAGTATCATTATAACGAGGGTGACTATCGGGAGTACCGCGACCCCAAGGAACAGGACATAAGTGAGCTTGCTCTCATACGCGAGGGCGAATGCCGCCGACCCGAGATATATCAGCGCGTACAGAAATCTGTATTTTGCCATACGGGTGTCAGTTTCCTCTCGTAAACGGCGGCTTTACCGCCTTTATCACATCTCGGAGTATGTCCATTGTATCAACGTGCTTTACCTTAGCTTCCTGTGTGAGTCTTATCCTGTGCGGGAGCACATACGGTGTCATGCGGAGCACGTCCTCCGGCACGACATACGCTCTGCTGTTGAGGAAGGCGTAGCTCTGCGCCGCTCTCATAAGGGCGAGGGAAGCTCTCGGGCTTGCGCCGAGCTCCACGGCGGGGTGGTTTCTCGTTCCCGCGACTATCTCGACGATGTAGCGGTACACCGACTGCTCGATATTGGTATCCTTTACCTCGTTTCGTGCAGCGATGACATCTTCCTTCGTGCAGGCGGGTATCAGGTTCTCGAGCGGGTCGGTCTTTTGTCTGCTTGCGATTATGCCTATCTCCTGCTCGACAGTGGGGTAGCCCATTGATATCTTCATCATGAAGCGGTCGAGCTGCGCCTCAGGCAGCGGAAAGGTCCCCACATATCCGAGCTCGTTCTGCGTAGCTATGACCATAAAGGGGTTCGGCAGCCTGTGGGAGACTCCGTCCACGGTGACGGTCTGCTCTTCCATTGCCTCAAGAAGCGCGGACTGCGTTTTCGGGGTAGCGCGGTTTATCTCATCGGCGAGCAGTATATTTGTCATTACAAGCCCGCTGCGGTATTCAAAGGTATTTGTCTCCTTGTTGAACATAGTGAAGCCGGTTATATCGGAGGCGGTCACATCGGGGGTGAACTGAGCTCTTCTGCTCACCAGTCCCGCAGACCTTCCCATTGCGGCTGCGAGTGTGGTCTTTCCCGTTCCAGGAACGTCCTCCACCAGCACATGACCGCCCGACAGCAGCGCTATCAGCAGCATCGTCACCACATCGCGCTTCCCGACTATTACCTTTTCCACTTCGTCCGCTATCTGTTGTATCTTTCTGTTGTGGACCATTGCAATTCCTTTTCCTGCCGCGGCTCACTGCGGCAATTGTTATATATAGCTTATTATAGCACTATTTCCCGATTAAATCAACCTTTTTTCGAAATTGTAATCATTTTGTAATATTTGCGTGGTTTGACGTTCGGGCATTTCGTTTCAACAGTGCGGGAACTGAATAAAAATTTCAAAAAACTATTGACATACTATGTCAGACGTGGTATTATAATACTATGACAGACATAGCATTGTCAGACGAAGTATAAGGAGATGATAAATTGATAAGCTCGGATATAATCCGTGGCTACACCGACACTATGATACTGTACATACTGTCCTGCGAAGACTCCTACGGCTATGAGATATCAAAGCGCATAAGGGATATCACCGAGGGCGGCTATGTGATGAAGGAGACCACGCTCTATTCAGCCCTGACACGGCTGGAGAAGAACGGCTCCATTACCTCATATTCGGGTATGCACGACGGCAGAAAACGCACCTACTACAGTATCACCGAAGCGGGAAGATCCTGCTACGCCGACAAATGCGGCGAGTGGGAGCTGACCAAAAGCGTGATAGACAGATTTATTGGATAAGGAGGAGAAAATATGGATACTATAGTAAACTATATCGACAGCATGTTCTCGGGAGTTCCCGATACCGAGGAGACAAAGCGCCTGCGTGAGGACATCACCGCAAATATGTCGGATAAGTTCGAGGAGCTGATAAGCGAGGGCAAAAATGAAAACGAAGCTGTCGGCACCGTCATATCCGAGTTCGGCAATATCGACGAGGTGCTTGCCGAAATGGGGGTGAAAAGGGAGGGCAAAAAGGCTGTCAAAGCTTTTTCACCGCTTAAGCACCTTATCAAAAGAAATATCCCGGAGCTGTTGTTTGAGACGGCAGGACTTACGGTATTGGTGAGCGGAATGTACAGCTTCTCCTTTGACGTGTTCTGGACAGGTTGGAAAGCAGGGTACTCTCTTATGGTATGCTGTATGGTCACTGTGATACTGCTCTATCTTGCGTATTATATGAGAAAAAGAACAAATGCCGCTTCTCTCCCCGATACCGAGGAATATAAAGCGGCAATAATGAAGATCCGTTCGCTGACAGAAAAAACGGATATAGTGTGGGCTGTATGCGCGGTATTGTTTATTGTCTCCGCCATTTATGCGCTTTTCTCATTGGGCTTTCTTATGCCTGTGAGCGGTAATCTGATGTCTGCGCTTGTGGAATTGGGTCCATTTGCCGCGGGGGCGGTCTATGTTGTGTCGGTACTTATCGGGAATGTGCGGAACAAAATATCCGCGGCGCTCGGTGAGCCGGTAACAAAAACCTCGGCGGTGCGCGAGGTGATACGCTTCTCGCTGCCCATGCTGACCTATACGATATTGCAGATATGGATATTTATAGAGAGTATAGACGGCGGTTTGCCCGGTGAGGAATTATACGCAATGACATATACACCTGTTACCGTCATCATATATCTTATAGCACTTTGTGTCGCATATCTCATCGATACCTTCATCAAATTCAGGAAACGCTGAAAAAACTCCCCTGTTCGCAAGAACGGGGGAGCTTCATATCAGTCATATTTCCGAACAGCCTTTGCAAGCGGCTTGTAAATGAAGAATACTATAATCGAGTCAAGCAGGAACTTGACGAAGGTGAACGGCGCGTTGAACCATATCAGCGCGTCCCACAGCGAACCCACACCGTCGTTGAGTTCCTTGTACATACCGATTATCGCGTCTATCGGCAGGTGGAATGCCTCCTGATAGAAGGGGTAGGTGATGCAGTAGTTGATGAAGATGCTGACGACAGCGGTTATCAGCGAGCCGACCGCCATGGCGACCGCCGCCATGCCTTTAGAGGGCTTGATCTTGTAGATGATCCAGGCGGGCACTACCATGACCGCGCCGAGGATAAAGTTGCAGAGCTCGCCGACGCCCGCGGACTGCGATACCGCCATGTGAATGACATTCTTGAGCAGGCATACCAGCACTCCCGAGACAGGGGAGACGAGGAACGCCGCGAGAATGGCGGGCAGGTCGGAAAAGTCGAATTTCACGAACCCGGGAATGAACATCGGAACGGGAAACTCGAGGTACTGCAGCACCACCGCGATAGCCGTGAGTATGGCGGTTATCGTGATGAACCGCACGCTGTGGATCGTTGTTTTGTTTTTTGCCTGTGTTGTCATAATGAACTCCTTTCTTCGGAGTAACAAAAAAGCCCTTCTGCGCGAACGCAAAAGGGCGGTACTACTGTACGCTTTTTGTTTCTCCCATCCGGACTTATGGTTTTTTCCTTACCGGAAAAAACAAATTACCGTCGGTACCGGAATTACACCGGTTCGGCTCCCCTGCGGGAGTTCGCGGACTTGAGGCAGCTCGCCTTGACGAAATGCCATTCACCGCCGGTGGGGAATCTCACCCCGCCCCAAAACTTAAAATATTATATTTGAATAAAGAAGAATGAACGAATGGACATAAACAGCGCCGGTTTTCAGCGACATTCAAATATGTGAGCGAAGCGAACACCACAACTGTTCACTGTTCATTATTCACTTTTCACTATTCACTGCTCTTACTCCTCTTCGCTGTCGAGAGCGCTGAGGTCGAATTCCAGCTCCGCGCCGCAGTTGGGGCACTTGATGCCGCCTTCCGCGATAACGTCGAAGTCGGTGGTTATAGTCTCGCCGCACTCGGGGCAGGTTATCTCATAGATATCCTCCTCGTCGTCGACCTCGCCGTTGTAATCGGAGTCCTCGTCATACACGGTATCCTCGAGGTCTATGAGGCTGTCCTCGACGTCATTGACCACATCTGTAAGGTCAGCGAGGTCGCTGTCTATATCCTCGATATTGAGGGCGATATCGCCGAGAACGTCGATGATAGCGGAGAGCACCTTGCCCTCACTTGTTGAGGTGTCGAGCTTGAGTCCTTCCGCGAGTCCCTTTATATAGGAGACCTTTTCGGCAATAGTCATGTTGTCCATAATATTACCTCCCATTTATCGGATAAAATTACTTATTGGCGCGCTCCATATATTCGCCTGTTCTTGTGTCGATACGGATAACGTCGCCGATATCTATGAAGAGCGGAACGCGGATCTCCGCGCCTGTCTCGAGAGTAGCGGGCTTTGTTGCGTTGGTTGCTGTATCGCCCTTGAAGCCGGGATCTGTCTGTGTGACCTCGAGCTCAACGAAGTTGGGCGGCTCTACGCCGAATACCTTGCCCTTGTAGGAGAGCACCTTGCAGACCATGTTCTCCTTGACGAACTTGAAGTTGTCGCCTACCTCGGACGAGTTTATCGGAACGTCCTCATAGGTCTCGCTGTCCATGAAGTGATAGAGCTCGCCGTCGGAGTAGGTGTATTCCATATCTTTTCTTTCAACGAAAGCTGTCGGGAACTTAGCTGTGGGGTTGTAGGATTTTTCCACTACTGCGCCGGTGATGACATTCTTAGTCTTTGTTCTTACGAAAGCGGCGCCTTTACCGGGCTTTACATGCTGGAACTCAACTACCTGCATTACCTGTCCGTCTTCTTCGAAGGTCATTCCGTTTCTGAAATCGCCTGCTGTTATCATATTTTTGTCCTCCTGTAGTTTTTTGCATAACTATCTCATATATTGTACTATATTTTTTCGCAAATTGCAATAGTTTTTTTGAAATTTCCTTTATAATACCGTAATTTTTATATTTTTACAAGGGTTTTGCGCGCGTTTGTGAGAGGGCGGAAGCCGTCCGCGGTGACGACGACCATATCCTCTATACGCACTCCGTACTTGCCGGGGATATACACGCCCGGCTCTATGGTGATTATCATGCCCTCATGCAGGGTATAGGGGCTCTTTGAGGAGACTGTGGGAGCCTCGTGTATCTCAAGACCCACGCCGTGACCGAGCCCGTGGGTGAAGTATTCCTCATACCCCCATGCCGAGAGCGTGGTCCGCGCGACGCTGTCCACCACCTTGCCGGTGATGTCGGCGCGCACTGCCTTCAGCGCGTCCGTGTTTGCGCTGTATACCGCGTCATAAACGTGCTTCATATCCTTGTCAGCCTCACCTATGACCACGGTGCGGGTCATATCGGAGTGGTAGCCGTCCACCACCGCGCCGAAATCGAGGGTAAGGAACTCCCCCTTCTGCAGCTGCTTTTCTGTGGGAACGGCGTGCGGGCAGGCGGAGTTTATGCCGGAAGCCGCTATCGTATCGAAGGAGATGCCGTCCGCGCCCATATCCATCATGAAGAAATCCAGCACGGACGCGACCTGCTTCTCGGTCATGCCGACGCGGAGCTGTCCGAGCAGCTTCGAGAATGCCGCTTCCGCTATCCTCTGCGCAGCCTCGACCTTCTGTATCTCTTCCTCGCTCTTTATCAATCTCATTCTCTCCACGGTGTTCGAGAGCCAGTCGCTGTCGTCCACCTCAAGAGTGCCGAACAGCTTCCTGTAATCGTTCAGCTCGTTCACCGTCACGAATTTGCTCTCGATAGAGATGACCTTTATGCCGTGCTCTTCGATGATAGAGTAGAGCTGCCTGCGCGTATCCGTCAGCAGCTGCACCTCCACTCCCTGTGCCTGCTGTGAGGCGTGGTCGAAGTATCTTGCGTCTATCAGGAAATAGCTCTTCTCCTTTGTGATGAACACAACGCCCGCCGACGAACGGAATCCTGTGGAATACTGTCTCGAAACGGGGCTTGTGAGCATTGCCGCATGGGAGTTGTCCTTCAGCTCCGCGGCAATACGTTCGGTAATTGTCATAGTATATATTCTCTCCTTTTCCGGGTCATGATGAAAGCGCATCTATCGCGAGTCTGTACACCTTTTTCCCGAAGCCGCAGATCACGCCCGCGCAGACCGCGGATATCACTGACTTATGGCGGAACTCCTCACGCTTATGCACGTTTGACAGGTGAACCTCCACGCACGGCAGGTCGGTTGACGCGATGGCGTCGCGGATAGCGATGCTGTAATGTGTGTACGCTCCCGCGTTTATAACTATCCCGTCGGCATTGTCTCTTGCCGAGTGGATAATGTCTATCAGCGCTCCCTCGGAGTTCGACTGGTAGAACTCGGGCTGCACGCCCACGGTCTTGCAGTACTCCGCGAGCTCCGCGTTTATTGACTCCAGCGTATCTCTGCCGTATATCTCCGGCTCACGCTTGCCGAGCATATCGAGATTGGGTCCGTTTATCACAAATATCTTCATTTTATCAGTCCCTCATAGTATTTCTTCATTTCCGAGGCGTCCTCAGCCTGTGTACCGGCGCTCTCGCACACTACCGACGGCTCCAGTCCCCGCTTTGCGAACTGCTCCATGAGCGGCTCGTACTGCGGACCGTATTCGGTGTCCGCGAAGGTCAGGTGCATCTTCTCCCCGCCGGTGGTGTACATTATCTTGCTGAAATGCACATGGAACCTCTTCAGCCTGTCATACCCCAGCTTATCCTCTATCTCATCGAGGATAGCCGCGTAGTCAGCTTCGCTTTTTATGCTGCCGTGAGTGCGGGCGTTCAGATGCCCGAAATCAACGCAGGGCAGGAACCTCTCGTCCGCGGTGCAAAGCTCCAGCACCTCTGACAGCGTCCCGAGCTGGTTTATCTTCCCCATGGTCTCGGGGCAGAGTATTATCTCAGACAGCCCCTCCTCGTCGAGAGCTCTCTGCGCCTTTGTCAGAGTGTCCTTCGCGAGCGCGGTCGCTTCCTCCCGCGTTATTTTCGCGCAGGAGCCGGAGTGTACGACTATCTTCCGTATTCCCAGCCTGTGTGCGGCTTTCGCGCTCTCGAGGATATACCCGACGCTTTTCAGCCGTGTTTCTTCCTCGATGCCCGACAGCGATATGTAATACGGCGCATGCAGAGTCAGGTAAATGCCGTTTTCCGCGGCGAGCTTCGGCAGCAGCTCGTATGTCCTGTCGGTAATGCGCACTCCCCGCCCGCATTCCACCTCATAGCCGTTGAGTCCGAGCCCCGAAAGGTATTTCGGCAGCTGTTCCGGGAATTTTCGCTTTCCGAAGCTCTCGGAGTTGCCTCCCGGTGCGAATGTTATCATATTCAGTCCTTTTTCGTCATCTTGTCCGGGTCACGCCGGAACACTATCCCCTCGGCTGCCCGTTTTATTTTGAAGAATATATTCTTCTCCGCGTGGAACGGCTCCACGAGTATAGTGGGCATACGCGCGATGTTTCCGCCCATGACATCGGTGAATATCTGGTCTCCGACCACGGCGGTACGTTTCCTGTCCGTCCCCATGAATTTACAGGCGCGGTTTATCCCGATAGTGAGCGGCTTTGCACCGTTTGCTATGAACGGGAGCCCCAGCTTTCTCGCCAGCGGTGCCACGCGCCTGTTCGTGTTGTTCGACACCACCGTCATCGGCACCTTCATAGCCCGCATCTTGTCGAGCCACTCGGGTATCCCCTCCTCCGCGGCGGGGTCGCCGTGCATGGAGAGGGTGTTGTCGAGGTCGAGGATAAGCGCGTCAATGCCGTATTTGTCGAGGAATTCACGGTCTATTTCGAGAACGTTCTTTATCCAGTATTTCGGTTTGAATAACATAACTTATCTCACATACAACAAATTAAGCGGTCTGTCCGAGACCGCTTAAATCCTGTGTAATACCATTACTTAAACTTACGCTTGCGTGCAGCTTCGGACTTTTTCTTACGCTTCACAGAAGGCTTTTCGTAATGTTCTCTTTT
>CAJOMV010000010.1 GCA_905235805.1 uncultured Ruminiclostridium sp. | reverse complement strand
ATCTTCGGAGAAGATGAGTCCCGGGGGCGCGAATAAAGAATTCGCGCCAAATAAAAATGTGAAAGAAGATACGACAAAAAGATCTGATGTATCATTATTCGGAAAGGAGCTGATATCGTATGCATATCACACGCCCTGCCGGGAGGCATTGTATCCCGGCAAAAAATCTAAAAAACCAACCAAAATCATATATAACAGAAAGGATAACCAAAATGAAAAATTACAATAAGATATCAACCATCATTACTAACTTAAGGAGTGCGGCAGAAGCCCATTCCGAAAACACCGGGGCAGTCTATCCCGCGCTTTACAGCATAAAGATACCGGACAAGCCCGGCTGCACTGTCTCCTGCCGGCTCGAAATGCCGAAGAACAAGCTTGTGCTCTGCCCCGACGAGGTCTGGACGCTCACGCTCGACAGACGCAGTGTGTGCAGGTTCAGAGTCTCCGAAGCCGATATCCCCGACAACGTCATCACAGCGGCCTTCTCGGCTTGCCTGATACAGCTGTCGGAACGTGAAGCTATGGTAAATGCCATACTCGAGCAGGATAAGAAAGAGGAAGAGGCAGAGCTCGACGCGATGCAGGCAGAGGAGGTGTTTACCGCTGCCTGATACCCTGTATACATAATGACGCTGTTATGCCTTCAGCGATACCAAAAGGCAGCTCACTTTTCAGCAACAAATGACAAGTCCCGACAGCATCGACTGTCGGGCAGAAAGAGGTAATACAATGAAAAATACACCTAATGTCCTGCATGAAACATGCAGCAGCTCACATCTTCTCACTCTCGACACGGCTCTGTTCAGAGACAGAAAGATATTCCTCACAGAGGTTCTCAATACGGACACCTGCGCGGATCTCCTCAAGCAGATCATCTGCCTTGAAAAGGAGGACAGCGCCGGGGAGATAACGCTCTACATCAACAGCCCCGGCGGTGAGGTAAGACCGTCTTTGGCTGTGTACCACCACCTGCGGCGTTCAAGCTGCCCTGTCCGTACCGTATGTATCGGCATAGCGGCTTCCGCGGCATCGATACTGTTCCTTGCGGGCGACAAGCGCGAAATGTACAAGGACACCGAATTTATGGTGCATTCGGCAATGAACGCTCAGGGCGGTTATGAAAACCCGTTCGAGGCGCGCGAGAGGCTTGATAAGCTTCTGGAGATCAACGATATACTCTGCGGGATCATCTCGGAGCGCAGCGGAAAGCCCCTGCAGGAAGTCCGGGAATGGATGAAGAAGGATACCTACTTCAGCGCCGAAAAGGCTCTCGAAGCAGGTGCGGCAACAGCAGTCATCACCGATGACTGCGGCGTTGAATAAGAAAGGAGAAATGTATATGACAAATACAAACACACCCGTAAACCCGATAAACAACAATGACAAGAAAGGATCTGATAACATGACAAATAACAGCAGCTACACGACCCCCTCCGCAATTATCCCCGCTAAGGGGCTTGAAGATTACCGCGCGGCATACAACTCGAACTTCGTGGTCCTGGGACCCTCGGGCTGCGGCAAGAGCACGGGCGTAGTGATACCGTCCGTGCTGAGCATGAAGGGCAACTACATAGTCACCGACGTCAAGGGCTCGCTCTCGAAGCTCCTTACTCCGAGACTGAAGGAGGCGGGCTATGACGTCAAGACGCTCGACTTCTGCAAGGCGGAAAGATCCTGCAACTGGAACCCGCTGGACGATATAGGCAAGGACGAGAACGGCAAGTTCGATGAGCAGGATATCATGAAGATAGCCTCGGAGATATGCCCGATAGAGACCGACGACCCGTACTGGGACATTACCGCCCGCAATGTCATCGAGTCGCTCATCGCGCTCGCCATGGAGTCCGAGGAGCCCGAGCGCCGCAGTCTCTCCACGGTCGAGGAGTACAGCCGCCTGCTGGGCAGTATGCTGAAGAACCCGAACGCCATTCTGCACAAGGCATTCGCGGAGCGCGGCAAGACCGACCACGACAGCTTCGCCTTCCGCAAGTACGTCTCCTATCGTGATATAACCGGGGTAGACCGTACATGGGGCTGTATCATAATCAGCGTGCAGAAGGCTCTTGCCGGGTTCAGCTCGAAGGGCTTCAGGAAGATGTTCGGCGGGCATGACGACGAGCTTAGCTATAAGAAGCTCTGCACGACCAAGTCCTGCCTGTTCGTCAACATCAGCGACGTGTCAAGAGACGCGGACAGAGTTGTGGGTCTGTTCTACAACAGCCTGTTCCGCAATCTGTTCAATATAGCCGATGAACGTACCGACGGACGTCTGCCTATACCTATGAACATCATTCTCGACGACTTCGCTTCGTCCTTCAGGATAGAGAACTTCCCGGGCATCATCAGCACGGTGCGTTCAAGGAACATCGCCGTAAGCCTCGCCTTCCAGTCGATCACCATGCTTGACGACCTCTACGGCTCATACAGCGCCCGTACGATACTTAACAACTGCTCCATCATCTACTTCGGCGGTCATGACCCGGAAACAGCGTCCTTTATCAGTCAGGTCGCCAATAAGCCCATGAATGTCATCATGGATATGCCTACCGATAAGGTGTATGTTCTCGGATTGGGACACCCCGCCATATACGCGGATAAGGAGAAGCCCACCAAATACCTCGAGCTTCTTGCCGAGGCGGAGAAGCGGGCTTCCGAAAAGGCTCCCGCTGACGAGAACGCTTCCTCGGCTGCTGCAACTCCCTCAACTCCCGAAGAGAAGTCCGAGCCTGAGCCCAAGCCCGCTCAGAGCGAGCCTCCGACAGACAGCGCCGAAAAGACCGAGCCTCGCCGTGCGGTGCCCAATACAGCGGCAAACGCGCCAAGGGCTCGCGCCGTGAACCGTGCGGGTGAGCTTCCCAGACCGGTGATCATCGAGACTCCCTCCTCACTTGTGGCGAAGCGTACCATGGCTGACGGCAGCTCAATGTACAGCTTCTGCTTCACCACAGGCTTCAACGATGACGGCAGCCCGACATTCGGTTCTGTGCTCATCGACGCGAGCAAGGTCAATGTCGATATTTTCAGCGGACGCTGCACCATTGACCTCGGCATTCCCGCAAAGACCTACGCCCTGCGCGTCAATATGCGCAGAGCCGGCACTATCAGGGCTGACGAGATCAGGGACGCCTATATCGGCAACCGCGAGCGCTATATCGAGTACATCAAGGCGAGAAGCAGCAACAGCTAAATGTCCCCGAAACGGGACACATTCGGATAAAGCCGTTGACTTTGACCTCCAAAGGCACTATAATGTAACATGAGGCACGAACCCTGTCCGCGGAGTTCGTGCCGACTTGCCCTGAAAACGGTTTTCCGCTTTCGGGGCAAAGCCTTCGGAAGCACTGTCGCAGCGCTGACGCGGTCATTGCAGGCACGATGACCGCAATGCCACCAACCCCGATCGGACTGTGCAGCAGCAGCCCGGCGCATGACAAAGAAAGAAGGTAATACAATGAGAGACAACTTTATCAGGTTCGCAAATGACGGTATCGATCCCGACGACCCCTTGTTCGGTTTATTCGGTGCCGAAAGTGACGACGACTCCCCCTGCGACGTACCGGAATATGTTCCCGAGTCGTACGAGGCTCCGGACTGGGATTACAGCGGTTATGACGACTGTGATCTCTTTGATCCCGAAGAAGAGACGGACGAGCCCGGCGACGATGCCGACAACCCGTTCTTTGAGGCGGATATTTCGGACGCGGTCGTTGAAGAGGACGAAAGCGCCGCCGAAGATCCCGAGGACGCAGATTTCGACCCGTTCTTCGGTATGGACCCCGATGAGTACGACGAGATGATCCGTGAGAACGAGAAAAGCATGGAAGAGCAGACACAGACCGCACCCTCCTTCCGTGACCCCGACCCGGATGCCGAGGCTATGCTCATCAACTACAACGAGAGGTTCAAAGACCACCCGCCCATACTCTTCCGTGACGACGTGGTCAAGCAGGTGCTTGCCTGCCTCATAGGAAAGTACAAGCCCAACTGCCTGCTCATCGGCGCGGCAGGCGTCGGCAAGAGCCGTATCGTAGAGGATATAGCCCGCCGTATAGCCTGCCGGGACCCGCTCATACCTCCTCAGCTCGAGAACTGCAGGGTCATGGAGCTGCCGGTGTCGAACATAATCTCGGGCTCCAGCCTCGTGGGTGATGTCGAGCGCAAAGCGAAGTCGGTCATCGACTACGCATCAGACCCGGACAACCATGTTATCCTATTCATCGACGAAGCGCACATGCTGATGTCCGATGACCGCAGCTACGACAAGGTCGCTCAGATGCTCAAGCCCGCCCTTGCGAGGGGTGCTATCCGCATGATAGGCGCCACAACTCTCCAGGAGTCCAACAACTTTATGCATGACCCGGCATTCAGCCGAAGATTCATACGCATAACGGTGGACGAGTTCTCAAAGGAGCAGACCAAGGCAGTCCTCGCACAGCTTAAAGACACCTTCTCCGAACACTACGGAAGGAAGATAGTGCTGGGCGACAAGATGCTGGATTATCTGGTAAATGCCGCCGACGAGCTCAGAACTGCCGGCTCCCACAGACCCGACAGCGCCGTCACTCTGCTTGACCGTGCTATCGCGGATACCTTTATAGAAAGGTCTGCCGTCAGGGGCAGCAGCTCCGCTCCCATAAGGATAAGCCGTGAGCTCATCAAGCAGACGGCGTGCAAGCTCATCTCGGGCAGTCAGACGCGCTCCGAGACCGACATGGACTCGCTCAAGCAGCACCTTGAGGCGATCAAGGGACAGGACGATGTGCTCGACGCTGTGGTGGACAGCATATCCCGCGACTCCCTCGGGCTCTTCCCGAGGACCAAGCCGCTGTCCTTCCTCTTCGCGGGTCCGAGCGGTGTCGGCAAAAGCGAGACCGCCAATATCATAGCGAGGGAGCTGACCGGCACAGTTCCCATAACCATCAACATGACCGAGTACACCAGCGACGCTGCCATAACCCGTATCATAGGCGCTCCGGCAGGCTATACCGGCTATGACAGCAAGGCGGAGCTGCCCTTCGATATCCTCGACAGCAACCCCTATCAGGTCATACTGCTCGATGAGTTCGAAAAGTGCCACCCCGCCGTGCGCAGGCTGTTCATGCGCGCCCTCGACGCGGGTACTATAACCACGGCACAGGGTAAGGTCGTCGATTTCTCGAAGGCGATCATCGTTGCCACCACCAACGCCGGTCAGGAGGCTGTCCGCAGCTCTATCGGCTTTGACCGCACCGATGATATCACCGCCTCGGTCAGAGACCTGACGTCCGACTTCGAGCCCGAGCTCCTGAACAGATTTACCAGAATACTCAACTTCCACCCCATTTCCGAAAATATGTTCATGGAGATAATCAAGGACAAGTACTCACGTCAGATGAAGAATATCAGAAAGTTCACCAATACCGTTACCGAACTGCCCGATGAACTGCCCTGCGCAGTCGCGGAGTCGCTCGCCCGTGACAACTACACCCGCGAGTTCGGTGCGCGCCCCGCTGAAAACGTGACCCGTGCTTATATCGAGAACGAGGTCATCAGTGAGCGCCGACACAGAAAATAACGGTTACCTCCTTTCATGGTATATATATAATTATTTCATTTTGCCCGTATCGGAGACCCGCTCTCCGATGCGGGCTTTTTTTTCACCCTGCGGGCGCGCTTTTGGCGAAAAACTCAAAGCGTCCTGCTTTGAACGCTCGAGCCGTCGCCTCGCGGCGATAGAGTCGCTGGCGCTCGAGACTGGGGAAGAAAACTTTTCTGAAGAAAAGGTTTCTCCCCCAGACCCCCTTTCACGCAGCACGAGGCTGCGCAACAGAGGGAGCCGAAAAAGACTTTTAATTGCTTCGCCTGCAAATTCGTCAGGTACCTGCACAGATTGACGGGACAGTGAAAATATGTTATAATAGATCATTGACTGATTTGTGAGGAGGACGTGCAGCTTGAACAAAAAGATCAGATTTTCGATAACGGCATCAAGAACCATAGAAAACTATTTTACGAATAAATGCGAACGGTGCATTGTGCTCAACAGCATAACAAAATCGTCCCTGAAGGAATTCGGACTGGAGAAAAACAAGAGACAGCGCGGAAGCGGTGTGGCTGCTGCCGCGGGTATCAGGTGGGAGAACACCGTTCTTGAAAAAGAGCTCATACCCTCTGGACACTGCGAATACGAGAAAACCGCTGTGGATTACGGAAAATACACTGCCGGTCAGACTAAGGATAAGCTGTGTGAGTGCGCCGCAAAGACAGCAAAGGACCATGAGACCCGCTACATATACCAGGGAATGCTCACGGCAACGGACAGCTTTCGGAAGAAATATTTCGGAGCGCTGGAGCCTGAGTGGGCGGACTGCGTAGATGTCGGGATAGCCGAAACATACCCCGATATCATACAGCTCACATGGGACCCGCAGCGCGGCAAGGTCGTTGCCTCCATAGCAGACATAAAGCTTGCGTCGGAGATGCAGCTCACACATAAGACGCAGCTCACCCTGTATGTGAGACTGCTGACCTGTATGTTCGAGGAATACCACGCCGCCGGGCTGCTGAAGGAAGCTGTGGCAGAAACGGAAAAGGCATATCTGTGGAACAGGAGCAAGGGTACCGGAGACGACGATGACCTCTGTATCGACGGGCATATCGTGCGCAAGGAAGTGAACGAGTTTGACGTAAACGCGGCTTCGGTGCTTCTGGACGAATTTTTTGAAAAGGCACTGCCCGCAGCGGTCAGAAAAGTGTACGACAGCGTGAAGAGCGGCAAAAGGAATGAGCTCGCGGAAAGCCTTGAGCTGTGCGTTTCGCAGAGGTGCGAATGGTGCAATAACCTCCACCAGTGCAGAAATGCCCTCCGGCAAAAGGGCAGCATAGCGCTGCTGCCGTACCTGTCGGGCTACGCGCAGGAGCACGCCCGCGCGGTCGGCGCGCCCGACACTGCCGCGGAATTGCTGAATGAGATCGGACAAAATGATACTCTCCGCAAAAAGCTCGGGGGAAACCGGAGCTGGGAGAATATTCTCCGGGATACCACGGAGCTTGAGGTACACAGGGACACCTGCCCTTACAGCTTTGACAAAATGAGCAGCACGGCGGGCGACATAAAATACCGCTGGAGGAAGAACGCGAGATCCTTTTCCATGCCGAGCGGTCAGGACGTCGCACTTGTTCTGACAGCACAGAAGGACGTGGCGACAGGACGCGTGTATGCCCTCGCTTATATGCGCAAGCAGTGGGACAAGGAAAAAAAGGCATACAGGAGCGATGTCAAAGTGTATCTGACAGAGAGACCGACACAGGCATCATACCTCGAAAATGCTTCGGATCTCGTAAACGACCTGTGGGAAGAGCTGGCAGATACAGCGAAGAAAAAGCTGACTATGCAGGCTTATGTCATGGATCCATACGAGAGAATGAATCTGGACGACCTGCTGTATGACTTGATCGACAACGACGACAAGATAACCGAGGATATACTCAGCAAAGCCATGAGACTGCTCCTGTGGCTGCAGGGGGACCGTATCGTTACCGACGCGGTCGCACAGCCCGATAAGACCGTCGATCACCCTGTCGTCGTACTGGTCAATGAGATACGGAGACTGCTTATCCTGCCGATACCGATAGCCTATGATATGATGTCCGTCCGTAACGCGCTGAACGCTTATGTCAAGGATCTTATAAAAAAAGATGAGGCAGATAAATTCTTCGATGAGATGTCGGACGCTATGAAGCCGGACGCTATACATTATGTCTGGAATGATCTCAAGCCGCACAGCAAAAAGGACGATATTGACGACGAGGAAGAAGATGAGGAGGAGCAGACCTTCACCACGGAAGCGATACGGGAGCATATCGAAAAACGCCTCGACTACGCGTGGGCGATAATGCACACCATTCAGTCCGCGGGCTGGGACAGCAAGAAAAACAAGCACATAGCGCTGCTTAACTATGCAAGCGTACCGGAGCTGCCGAGAGAGAACCTGCTTCGCCCCACTATCCTCTCAAAATGGGCGTTTGAGAACAAAAACGAGGTGTTGCTGTCTTATCATAAGATACGTCAGGCAAGAATGCAGGAGCTCAGTGACGCGCTCAATGAGGGCAGCATTGTAAAGGCGGAGCTCGTCGGTATGCATACGGAGCAGCGCGGCGAGTATACGAACACAGTCTGGACCCTGCGCCCCGAGGAGCTTGGGGACTACCGCATTTTCAGGTGGTTCTCGGCGCTGATAGTCGAGGAGAACGTATTCGAGGCGCTGTACACCTTCAATGACTATACGCACAGGAATTCGTGGGGGTTACTATGCGACCTGTCCAATCTGAAAACCGTCAGCGAAAACGGCAGGCTGCTCCTTGAATGGACTTTATTCAGACCCTCCTACGATTTCAGACGGCTCTACAACACGCCGCCCGCTCCCGGTCAGCCTATACTCGGAATGCACAAGACATTCTATATCTGTGAAAAATTCACCGATATAAACAGCGGCAAAACCGCCTCTGTTCTGGAGGAAATCGGAAAAAATGACAGTATGCCTCTGCCCGAAAGGCTGTACGGACCCACGGGAGAGAGCTTCGAGGGGAGCAAGGACAGGCTGCTGGCATTGTCGGGCATGGACGGACATAATTTCACAAGGTCGCAGCTGACGGCGTTCAGGCACCTGTGGGAGAACAGGCTTACGGTGCTGCAGGGACCTCCCGGCACCGGCAAGACCGATTTTATCGCACGGGCTGTGATAACGATGTGCAAGTTCTGCCAGAGCGCGAGGAACGAAAAGCTTCGTGTGCTGATAAGCGCAAACTCTCACCCCGCTATCGAGAACGCCCTGAAGGGTATCCTCAAAAAGCTCGGCACGAATGAAAATATAAAGGTCTGCAAAGCGGACAGGCTTGATAACTACGAGCCGGAGCTGCGTGTGAACGGGCATATTTTAAAACCTTACTCTGAAGACGATATAGTAAAGCATTATCTGAATGAGCCGAGAGTGCCGGTCGTTGTTGGCGCAACGAACTGGTCGTGCCACAAGATAAGGAACGCCTTTGAGGACACGAACGGATCCTTCGACCTCATCATAATAGACGAAGCTTCGCAGGTGAAGGTCATGGACGCCATGCTGTGCCTGAAATGCTCAAACGAGAGCACTCGTTTCCTGCTTGTCGGTGATGACGACCAGCTCCCGCCCATAATATACGGCAAATATAAGAAGGAGCCGGGAATGCCGTATGATTACGGCTCTGTGTTCCGCTATTACAGAGACCACTGCGGGAATATGGACTATAATCTCATGCTGAGCGAAAACTTCCGCATGAACGATATGCTCGCCCGCTATTCGGCTGACAAGATATACGGCAGCGATTACCGCGCCGCAAACTCCGAAATAGCAAAGCGCCACCTCGAATACACAAATATCCCCGAAAATATTGAGGAATGGGCTCGCTATATTTTAGACGATCTGCAATATAACGAGGAGGACTACTGGCCTCTCGTATTCTGCCGTATCAGCGGCGGCACTGCCGATGAGCAGGAGAACGCTGAGCGCAGAATGGTCGCCGAGCTCACAAGGTGCCTGCGTACAGCGATAGGCGGAGACTGCAGTGACTACGACTTCTGGCACGACAGCACAAATTCCGACGGACGCTTCGGTATCATTTCCCCTCACCACAAGCATATCGAGATGCTCAAGGGCGATATCAGCGCACTGACCGGCATGAACAGAGGAGACCTGTTTATAGATACCGTGGATAAGCTTCAGGGACAGGAAAGAGCCGCGGTCATTGTGAGCTACGGCGTTACCGATATCGAGCAGGCAGCCGTCGAGGGCGAGTTCATCTTCAGCCGCAACAGGCTCAACGTCTCGCTCACCCGCGGCAAGTGCAAGACCATAGTGTTCTTCTCCGAGGTGCTCACCAACTGCCCCATGGAGGTGTATATGACCGATGACGAGGATATCAGGAAGGGCGCGGATTTTGTCTGCGGACTGTACGACTTCATGAAGTCCGAGGAGCCCGGTACCTGCACTGCCTCCCGGGATTTCCCCATCAGCGGCAGCGTCAGGGCAGAGATCATCAGAAAACGTATCTCAAACTGAGCCGGGGGAAAGAGAAAGAGGGAAAGGCGAATTGCTCCGCGTGCACCCCGTTAGCGTCTGCGCCTGACGGCAGAAGGGGATAGATAAAGCCTGTTAGTTCATCACAAACTAACAGGCTTTTTACTTTCTTATCTTTCAAAAGGCGCACTGCCTCTCCCCGCTGCAGGCGCAGCAATTAAAAGTCTTTTTCGGCTCCCTCTGTTGCGCTGCATCGTGCAGCGCTTTTGGGGAGCCTACCGCAGCCTCGTGCT
>CAJOMV010000009.1 GCA_905235805.1 uncultured Ruminiclostridium sp. | reverse complement strand
TGTTAAGCGGTTTCTTTTTGGTGGACCCGGGGAGGATCGAACTCCTGACCTCCGCGTTGCGAACGCGGCGCTCTCCCAGCTGAGCTACGAGCCCATATCATGGATAATATTATATCACAGTTTTTATGAAAAATCAATAGGTAAAGCGAAAATTTTCACGAAATTTCTATACGGTATTGAAAATAAAAATATTACCGATTGACTTTTGGAGGAAACTGTGATATTATAAATCTGTATATTGATTGGTATTATTACCGAAAGGAATACAGAGTTATGAAAAGAATGATCGCGGCGATCGCCGCAGCGGCTATGATGATCTGCGCCGCGGGCTGTGACAGCGCGGGAGGAAAACCGGCGGAAACTTCAGCAACGACGGTGACCACTCCGGATCCGAACATCATGGAGGTACCGGATCTCTCGGGATTGTCAAGAGTGCAGGTCGAGATGAAATACCCGAAGCTGAACTTCAATTTTCAGGAGAAGTACGATGATAAGGTCGAGGAGGACGGCGTCATATCCCAGGAACCCGAAGCCGGCACTACGATCAACAAATCGGATGAGATAACGGTGTATGTGAGCATAGGCGGCAAGCAGGTCGAGGTAGACGACTACACGGGCAGGAATATAGATGATGTACGCCTGCTGATAGAGAAGCAGGGGCTTGTGTGCGAGACGCAGATAGAGGACAACGAAACTGTGGCGCGCAACTGCGTCATAAGGACGACTCCCTCCGCGAGAACAATGGTAGACAAGGGCTCGACGATAATCTGCTATGTGAGCCTCGGCTCGGCGGTGCAGGAGATACGCGTGCCGGATATGATAGGAAAGACGATAGAGGACGCTACTAAGCTTGCCACCGAGAACAACATCGCCCTTACGATAACCTACGACGACACATCGGCTCTGGAGCCCGGCACTGTCATCAGGCAGGGCATTGACCCCGACACGGTGGTAGAGCCCAACACACGCGTTGAGGTAGTGATAGCCGGCGAGAATGCCGCCGCGTCGAAGGAGACTACAATCACTGTAACGCTCAATACGAAGCTTGAGGGCGAATTCGAGCTGAAGTATTATATCGACGGCACCCTTGTTCCTGAAAAGACCGAGATAAAGGAAATAAGCCTGACAAGGAAGATCGAGTGGGCGGTCAGAAATACCGATATCCACACATACTCGATCATAGTAACGAGCCTCACGACAGGCAAGTCCGGCAAGCTGTACGAAATGGAGGTCGACTTCACCACCAATCCTCCCACCAAGAACCACCACGACACCTTCAACGCAAAGGTGTTCGAGCAGCTCCTCAATGAGAGCTGACAGGAAAATCTCCGAAAGGTATTGACAAACAGACGGATTTGTGGTATAATCTGTTCTCAGCGACAGTCAGTGGGTTGCTCCCCATTGATGCTATTTTCAGGGTATAAAGGCGGTGAAGGCAATGAAAGAGGGAATCCATCCCAAGTATGAAGCAACAACGATAAAGTGCGCGTGCGGAGCTACATTTGAAACACGTTCCACTAAAAAGGACATTAAGGTAGAAATATGCTCCAATTGCCACCCCTTCTTCACAGGTAAGCAGAAGCTCGTTGACGCGGGCGGACGCGTAGATAAGTTCAAGAAGAAGTACAACCTCAAGTAAGACGCTTCGGAAAGCCCCGGCAGGTAACTCCTGCCGGGGCTTTTTCATGCCTTTGTGTGACGGTTGTGTGAAAATTGTGAATTTTATATCAAAATTAGCACTCTCCTCTTGACAGTGCTAATTTTCTGTGGTATAATACAGACAGAACAAAGGAAAGAGCATAAAAGAGAATAAAATGCCGACCTGAGTTCCATAATAAATAAAAAAGCAGAGAACCGCCCGACAAGCAGACAGCGGGCTCCGCGTGAAAGGGGTTATGACTTATGTTCGTACCGGAAGTATTCAGAAGAAATGTGTTCGATGACTTTTTCGATTTCCCGACAATGCCTGCCGCAAGACAGACGAGCGATCATCTGATGAAAACAGATGTGAAGGAAACGGAAAACGGCTATGAGCTTGCGGTTGACCTCCCCGGAATAAAGAAAGAGGACGTCAAGGCAAGGCTCGAGGACGGTTACCTCACCATTACCGCCACAACATCGCAGAACAACGATGAGAAGGACAAGAACGGCAGGTATATCCGCCGTGAGCGCTTCAGCGGCTCGTACAGCAGAAGCTTCTATGTGGGCGAGGGTGTAAAGGAGGAGGACATCACCGCCAAGTTCGATAACGGTGTCCTTACCCTCGATGTACCGAAGGTCCAGCCCAAACCGCAGGAAGAAAAAAACAGATACATCGCTATCCAATAAACTTCATCGGCACAGCGGGGAGCAGAAAGCTCCCCGCTTTTTGTCATAAAATGTCCCGCTTCCGGGATTGACAAAACGGGGTTTTTATTGTATAATCATAATACGACAAGGGGGCGTAAAGGTTTCGACGGGGGCCTGGAAATTCGTTAAGCACGCGGAGTTCGCCTAAACTCCTTAATAATGGGTAATTTTAAAATTAAACGCAGATTCTAGAGATCTTGCATTAGCTGCCTGAGTGCAGCTCGTCCTGCCGATGAGTGCTGCGGCTTCGGTTTGGGCGTGACACAGCAGCCAACGCGTCGGGTGAGCGCTCTGTAGCCCTTCGCGCTCCTAAAGAGCTGCCAAAGGTCTATCCTGCCGTTCGGAGAGACCGGAGGGAGATCCAAAAGACCGGCTAAGCGTGTAGAAAGACGGGTGGATCGGTTTTCGGACGGGAGTTCGACTCTCCCCGCCTCCACCAAATATAAAAGTCCGTCCGCCACGCCCTACGGCGGGCGGGCTCTTATATTTGCGGGCTTGGAGGCAGGAGGAGAGTCGAACGCGGCTCGTCCCCGCCTCCACCAGAAACGCCGCTTAACGCGGCTGTGTGAAGTTTATAGTATAAAGCCCGGAGAGCTTCTGCGGCGTTTCTGTATTATTCACTGTTCACTTAAAAGAGTACCGCCGGTTTGCTTGTATTTGAATGAGTATTTGCACAGATCAGTCTGCGAATCGAATACAGGAGGAACAGGCGGTATTTAATTTTCGGATAAGAAAAGACGGCAGGGTTTACAGCCTGCCGTCTTGTTGTTTATTAACGGTCATTCTTTTATTTCCGCATTTATCGCTTGTACCGTCGTGATGACAGCCGAGGGAAACTGCGATTCGTCGGCGTATTTCTGAAGCTCGTCCGTCGCCGCGTCAAAGGCAGCCTGATCCTTGTTTTCGAGTGCCGTGTAAGCCTTTTCCGCTGTGTCAAGCCACTTGCGCTCGGTGCCGATCGCGAGGAGCACCTCATTATGCTGCTTGTCGAGCTTCTTGGGCGGGTAGAAGGTGCCGAACTCATCGAGAATACCCCGCGCGGTCTCCACATGAGCGGTAAAATCGTCGCGTTCGAGGTAATATTCCTCGCCCCCATAGAGCGCGGGAGCTATTATAGCGGCTTCCTTTGACCAGTTCCCGAAGGTATCCAGGAACTTCGCGCGGTATTCCTCCGCGGACAGCCTCATATCGTCGCTGATCTCCACGTTCGCGGCATTCTCCTTGTCGCGCGCCGGGTTCCGGCAGCCTGCTAATGCTGCGGCAGCGGCAAGAGCCGCTGTCGCGAGCACGAGTATCTTAAATTTTGCTTTCATTTTGCTTCCCCCTGTCTTACACCTGCGAGGCAGGAGATATGTGCCGGAAGGAACAGGATTATTCCACTATCTGAGTCCAGCCGAATTCGTCCGGGATACGGCCCCACTGAATGCCGGTGAGTGTATCATAGAGCATCTGGGAGATAGGTCCGATCTTGCCGTCGTTTATGGTCATTACGAGGTCACCGTACTTGAGCTCACCGATAGGCGAGATGACTGCGGCTGTACCTGTGCCGAAGGCTTCTCTGAGCTCACCCTTCTTGTATGCCTCAACGATCTCGTCGATAGGCAGAAGTCTCTCGGACACCTTGTAGCCCTTTGCCTTGAGGAGCTCTACCATGGACATTCTTGTGATACCGCCGAGGATGGAGCCGCGAAGCTCAGGGGTAACTACCTCGTCGCCGAGGACGAACATAACGTTCATCGAGCCGACTTCCTCAACGTACTTTCTCTCGACGCCGTCGAGCCACAGTGTCTGCTCATAGCCTTCCTTTGCCGCCTCTTCCTGTCCCTTGAGGGAGATAGCGTAGTTGGCGCCCGCCTTTGTGAAGCCTGTACCGCCTATGACCGCGCGGACATACTTCTGCTCAACGAAGATCTTTACAGGCTCGAGACCTCTCTCATAGTATGCGCCGACAGGCGAGAGGATAACCGAGAAGATGAGGTGCTTCGCGGGGTGAACGCCTACATGGTGATCGACCGCGAACACGAAGGGACGGATATACAGCGAGGTATCCTTCTCTGTGGGGATCCAGTCCTGATCTAACTTGACGAGCTCCTTGATAGCTTTGATGACAAAATCGCCGTCAAAGGTGGGTATGCAAAGTCTCTCGCAGGAGGTATTCATACGAGCCATGTTCTTTTCGGGACGGAAGAGCTGGATCTTGCCGTCGGCGCGTCTGTATGCCTTCATGCCCTCGAAGCATTCCTGCGCGTAGTGGAGCACCATGGAGGAGGGATCGAGCTCGAATGGTCCGTAGGGTACTATTCTCGCGTTGTGCCAGCCCTCACCCTCGTCATAGTTCATAACGAACATATGGTCGGTGTAGTAGTTGCCGAAGCCGAGCTTTGTCTGGTCGGGCTTCTGCTTGGGGTTTGTGGTTTTTGTGATAGTGAGTTCCATAATGTGTGCCTTCCTTTTTTATTCAGCGTTTGCCCACTGCGGGCATTTATTCCTATATATTATATCACTATTTCTGCAATTTGTAAATAGCTTTATTGCAAAAAAAACGAAGGCACTTTCATTCAGCCGAGCCGGATAACGCGTTTTTCCAGTCTTGCCCGTATCGGCAGCGACATCAGCCAGCCGACTATGCCGTACAGCAGCTCCACCGGCACCATTGCCCCCGCAAGCAGCAGTATCTCCTCATCGGGGGACAGCATAAGCGCATTGACCGCCGAAATACCGGCAAGCAGCGCGGAGGAGGAAAGCAAAGTACCGCCCGCGAGCTTCACCGCGTTCACCGCCCGAAGGAGCCGCTGCCTGTCCGGCACTCCGAACCCCGCGGCATATCCGAACGATCTCCACAGGTCGCCATAGCTGCCCGCCGCTATAAGAAACACCGTCGTTATCGCAAAAATGAACAATATGGACGGGATATCCACAAACCACATATAATTCCCCCACGACCACGAGCTTATTATCATAAGCGTCAGCGCAATAACCGCTATTACCGGCGCGGCAACGGCTATGACGGACTTTCTGTTGTCGTATGTGCTGCTTTCCTTCAGCAAAGTCACCATATTTTCCTCCGCCCGCTCGGTGTAGCTCTCGGCGCTCACCCGCTCGCCGCTCAGCAGCTCGTTCACGCTTATCCCCAGAGTCTCGCACAGCACCGGGAGCGTTGATATCTCCGGCATACCGCGTCCCGTCTCCCATTTCGATACCGTTTTGGCGCTCACGCCTATTATGTCCGCGAGCTCGGACTGCGTGAGGTCCTTTTCTCTGCGAAGCTCCGATATAAAGCTTCCCGATTTTACCTGATCCATTCCGTATACCTCCTTGTTTTTTCTTTCAGTATAGCCCAAAGCGTGCCAAAAGTCCACCCACGCTCCGCATACCGCGGTATACTTACCGCATACATAAGCCGACCCGCGGGAAACAGCTTTTCCCGCGGGTCGTCGGTATATATCATTGTTATTGTCATCACAGTACCGGCTCGTCGCCCTCGTTGTGGACTTCCTTCGTATGGAGCACGAACACTGTCACGAAGTACAGCAGCACCGAGATGACCAGCGCTGTGCCGATGCTGACAGCGATATTCAGCGTGGAGAGGTCATTGCTTGTCGAGGCGGACTCAACAGCCGTCATCAGGGAGTTCCCGGACTCGCCCGACGCCATTGCCGCCGACATGGCTATCGAGTACAGCGCGAAGGGGTTGAAGCGGTCAACACGCAGCGTCGACAGGATCGTCGGCAGGAAGGTCTGCATAGCGATGCAGACGATTATCGCAAGTCCCGACCGCCCGGTGCACAGTCCCACGCAGAGCTGAACGCAGGTCGAGAACATCAGGAACACTCCCGTACAGAAAGCCGCCGCAGTAACATAGCTCCAGTCGAGCGGTCCCGCGAAGAACAGCAGCGCAGCGCCCGATCCCGCGTAGACCGAAAGTACGGACACAACAAATATCACCGGCGGGTATATCAGGTATTTCGGCAGAACATATTCCACCGCCGACAGTCCCGAGCACTGGGGGATAACTACCGAGCGAAGCTTCTGCTCGCCGCCTGCCGCGCCCTTGAACACGAACAGCACCACGATCGCGCCGATGCCCGCGATATATTCCACGTTGTACATCGTGATGTCCGACGCGGAGAAGCTGGTGAACATCGACATCATCTGCGTATACTCCTCCGAGGGGGACATCTCCGATATCACCTCGATCATGCTCTGCATCATACCGAACATTATCGGGGACACCACCGCGAGAGAGAGCATCACGAGCAGCACCGCGGCAAGCCTTCCTCCGCGGGTGAAGAACATCATTTCTTTACTGAATCCGTTTACCATATAATGCCTCCCTATGACCACGAGCCGCCGTTTATGTTGAGGTACACCTGCTCGAGGGTGGGGCGGGAGAGCTTTACGCCCGAGACAGGCGCATTGCGGTCAGCGAGTACGCGCATGGCGGCGTTCATGCCTTCCGCGGCGTTCTGCGTGCCGCATACCGCGAGCAGCGTCTTTTCGTAATAATCCACCGACCCGAACGCTCCCGAGCTCCGAAGCGCCTCCACAGCCGCAGCGTCCTCCGCCGAGAACTGTATCTCCACGCTGTCGGTGCCGTAGCTTTGCAGTATCTCCTCGATACTGCCCTCCACGGCGAGCCTTCCTCCGGTGAGTATGCCTATCCTGTTTGCCACACGCTCCACATCGCTGAGTATGTGCGTACAGAGAAGAATAGTGGTCCCGCCGTCGGACAGGTTCCGAATGATATTCATTACCTCCGCTCTGCCCTCAGGGTCGAGCGCTGAGGTAGGCTCGTCGAGTATCAGCAGCTCCGGCTTGTTTATGATAGCAGCGGCGATGCCGAGGCGCTGGTTCATTCCGCGGGAATACCCCTTTATCCTGCGCTTTGCGCCCTCGGTCATTCCCGTTATCGCAAGCACTGCGGCTATACGCTCCTGCACGCGCTCCTTCAGTCCCGCGCAGTAAGCGATATATCCGAGGTACTCATACCCGTTCATATAGCCGTACAGCGACGGAGATTCCGGCAGATAGCCTATCTTTATCTTATTTGTCCCGTCTTCACCGAGGATTATCTCCCCGTCGTCCTTGGGTATTATATTGCAGACGATATTCATGGTGGTGGTCTTTCCGCAGCCGTTCTTTCCCAGAAATCCGTAAATATCGCCCTTGTTTATTGTCATATACAAGCCGTCAAGCACCTTGAAGTCCTTGTAGCTCTTATGCAGGTTCTTTATTTCGAGCACCCTTATGCCCCCTTATTTCACGCGCGGCTTTCTTCCGGTGAGAAACTCCACCGACCGTTCTATGGAGCTTCTGACATGCTCCATTTCGGGCTTGTGGAGATTGCCGGCGTTGCGGTAATCGAAGCTGTTGCAGAAGTCGTTCACGTCCGAGTTGAGCTGCTTCACATACTCCTCGACGAGGGTATCGAGAGCCTTCTGGAAATCCGCGAGATCAGCCTTCTGGAGCTTCTCCGCGGACTTTGCGTACAGCATGTTGTAGTGCGGCACACAGATGAACTGCTGCGCCTTGAACAGGTTCTTGAAGCGCCCGTCCTTGACGTACATCGTGAACACAGTCTCGAGCATGTGCTCTATGCCCCAGTTCACCTTGCCGCATACAAAGCAGGTATTTTCTATCTCCGCGGATTTTTTGGCTTTCGCATTCTTTGAGAAGAATATGCTTTTCTTCTCAAATATGTTGTTTCTCGCATTTTCGAGGTAGCTGTTGAGCATAAGCCCCAGCGACAGTCTGTTGTTCTGCTGCATGAGCATCTCAAAATGCGTGAGGCAGAAGCCCTGCTGATTCGTTTCCATGCGGACATCGGGCTCCATCATCGCAGCCCCCATTATGTATTCGCATATATGCTGCTCCACCGTGTCTCTCATGCGGCATATCGGGCAGCCCTCCTTCGGCTCAAATACTTCATGAACCGGGATCGTTAAAATACTTTCGCGCATATTTTCTCCTGTCTGTGTAGTTGTGGTCGCTTACGCTCGAGTGAGAATTTCAAAGAGGTCGCTCCGCTCGAGTGCCTCCGGCGGCAAGCCCTTTAAAAAGGGCTTGAGCCTAAACTGAGTACCGTCTGTTACGTCCTTCTTTATATCACTCCCTGCCTCGCAGCCGTTATGCTCTGCAAATGCCCTTTCGGGTGAGGAGGCAGTGCGTGAGTCCGTCGCAGGCGAAGCAATTGCTCTTTCCCCCAAGATCGGCGTTAGCCGCTGGCTGGAGTGAAGTACCTTCGCTCGAGAGCAGGAGACCTCACAGCGACCAGTCTATGGGCTGCGAACCGATGCTTTCGAGAAATCGGTTGCACTTAGAGAACGGCTTTGAGCCGAAAAAACCGTAGTGTGCCGAGAGGGGGCTCGGGTGAGCGGAGGTTATGATGCAATGCCGCTGATTTGTGATAAGCGGAATTTTCGCTTTGGCTTTGCCGCCCCACAGAATGAATACCACGGGAGCCTCGCGCTCATTGAGGAGCGAGATGACGCGGTCTGTGAATATCTCCCAGCCTTTCCCCTTATGGCTGTCCGCCTGTCCGCGGCGAACGGTGAGGGAGGCGTTGAGCAGCAACACCCCCTGCTTTGCCCACTTTGTCAGGTCGCCGTTCTGCGGAATGGGGATACCTAAGTCGGAGCCCAGCTCCTTATATATGTTCTTGAGCGACGGGGGAGGCTCCACGCCCTCCTTCACGGAGAAAGAGAGCCCGTGCGCCTGCCCCGGCTCGTGGTATGGGTCCTGTCCGAGTATCACTGCCTTTACCTGCGCATATGGGGTGAATTTCAGAGCATTGAAGATATCGTACATGTCCGGGTACACCGTCTGTGTGCGGTACTCCGTTTTGAGAAATTCCCTCAATTGGAGATAATACGGCTTGTCGAACTCTCCCTTGAGAATGCTGTCCCAGTCGTTGCCTATATTTACCATTATTCCTCGATATATACTCTCTTCATCACTACGGGTGTAACGGGCTTGTCGGAATAGTCGGTCTCGGTCTCCGCGATCTCATCGACCGCGTCCATGCCCTCGACTACCCTGCCGAACGCGGCGTAGTCACCGTCGAGGTGCGGAGCGTCCTTGTGCATGATGAAGAACTGGCAGCTCGCGGAGTTCGGGTCCGCGGCTCTCGCCATGGAGAGCACGCCGCGGGTGTGCTTGAGATCGTTCTGTACACCGTTTGAGGCAAACTCGCCCTTTATGCGCTCGCCGGAATTTCCCGTGCCGTTGCCGTGAGGACAGCCGCCCTGTATCATAAAGCCGGGTATCACTCTGTGGAACGTCAGCCCGTCATAAAAGCCCTTGCCGACAAGCTTCTCGAAGTTCGCCACGCTTATGGGAGCTATGTCGGGGTACAGCTCCAGCTTTATCTTCTTTCCGTTTTCAAGTTCAATGATAACCATATCAGTTTTTCCTTCCGTTTACGATCGTTTTTATAACTATCACGGCGGCAGCAATGACAAGTACTGCCAATACCGCTATGATAACGTAATAAATAGTGTTGTCCCGCGTCTCCTGCTGCGGGGCGGGAGAGACAGGGGACTGCTCCTGAGCGGCTGCCGACGCTGACGCGGCGCTCTCCGCCTCGGCAAGAATGTCCGCCGAGGTCTCCGCGGGAGCGCTCTCCTCGGGAACAGCATCTCCCGGGAGGCTGTCGGGCTGCGCTTCACCACCGCCCAGTACGGACGTTTCCGGTCTCGCCGCGAAGTAGCTCCTGCGTTCAGCCTTGTCAGCGCGGTGGTTCATGGCAAGCGCCTCGTCCGATATATCGAAATACATCTCGCGGAGCTCGCCCGGCTCAAACTCCCCGTTCGAGTAATTCCCCGCGCCGTCCCAGCACGCGTCCTCCCACACCCAGCGCTGTTCCTTCTCATACCAGAAAGCCGCCCATTCGTGGTTCTGCGAGCCCTCGGGCAGAGTGTCGTACGTCACTCCGCCGCCGGTCACGCCGCCCTTGATGTTGACCGCGTCAATCCCGACAGCCTCCGCCATGGCGCAGAACATATTCGCAAAGCCGCCGCAGACCGTCCTTCCGGTTTTCAGGACATTGTACAGGGCTATGGTATCGAGCCCCGCGTCGCCTTCACGCGCGTCCTCGTCATAGTAGAAGGACTTCGCGATGAACTGCGATATCTTTCTCGCCTTCTGATAATCGTCCTCGGTGTCCGCGGTCACTTCCTCCGCGTACAGCTTAATCTGCTCGAGGGCGGTGTTTATCTCCTCCGGGTCGTCGGAGCCGCTGAGGTAGAGCGCCGCGGCTTCCGCGGGAGCTTCGTAGATATGGTCGAACACGTTCCTGTTCGTCCTGTCGAGCCCGTTCAGCGGGAAATACCACCCGTTTTCCTCGTCGTAGTAGGTGCGGTACAGCATCATGGCGCCCGAGTTCAGCTTAAGCACAAGGCTGTGGGGTCCCTCCGTTGCCTTCAGCGACAGCTCGGCGGTGTAGCTCCCGTCCTTGTTCCCGTGCATAGAATAGCTCCCTGTGCTGTCCTCATAGCCCCAGATATACATTTTCCGCAATCCGTCCGAGACATACCGCCCGATGGCGGTGATCTTCGTGCCGGAGCATTCGATGACCGAGTAGCTTTCATCGTTGTGGGAGGTGCGCAGCAGATTTGTCCTTCCCGGAGGACGGACGTAATCGGACGCGAATATCCTTGCCGCTTGTCCGAGCGCGAGCGCCGCCGCGAAAATAACGGTTATTAAAATCAGTTTTACCCGCCTCTCGTAAAACGAGGGGCGGGCTGAGATATGCTTTGTCATTATCGGCATCAGAGCATCTTCTTGAATTCTTCCTTGTCGGGGCTGTACTGTAACGCTACGTCCCTTGTGATGACGCCGTCACGCGCAAGTCTCTTGAGGCTCTCGTTCATGGTCCTCATACCCATGGAGACGTTGGACGCCATTACCTGCTCGATGAGGTGGGTCTTCTCGGCACGGATATTGTTCGCGCTCGCGTCGATATTGATGAGGATCTCGAATGCCGCTGTTCTTCCGCGCTCGGGGTTCGCGCACGGGAGGAGCATCTGCGAGATGACGCCGCGCAGGTTCTGGGAGAGCTGCATTCTGATCTGGTTCTGCTCCTCCGACGGAAATACGTCGATGATACGGTTTACCGTCTGAGCCGCGCCGGTCGTATGCAGTGTACCGAGGACTAAGTGTCCGGTCTCAGCCGCGGTGATCGCAAGTCGGATAGTCTCGAAGTCTCTCATCTCTCCGACGAGGATAACGTCCGGGTTCTCACGGAGTCCCGAGCGAAGCGCCTCATTGAAGCCGATGACATCGGTGCCCAGCTCACGCTGATGTATGGTGGCGAGCTTTGGCTCGTAGATATACTCGACAGGGTCCTCGATAGTGAGGATATGGCAGGCGCGGGTAACATTGATCTGATCGACCATTGCCGCGAGGGTGGTGGACTTGCCCGAGCCGGTAGGTCCCGTAACGAGGATAAGACCCTTCATTTCCTTCGTGAGGTTGATAGCAGCGGTGGGGAGGGAGATGTCCTTGAAGGAGGGGATATGCTCATTGAGCAGACGGATAGCTGCCGCGAGCTTGCCGCCGTTCTGGCGGTACACGTTGACTCTCTGACGTCCGCCGGAGGAAGCAGTGAACGAGAAGTCGATATCGACGCCCTCGCCGAGCTTCTTTTCCTGGTCCGCCGTGAGCATGGACAGTATGACCTTATGGACCTCCTCGGGGCTCATACCGTCGAACTTCTTGAGCTCACCGTTGATACGGATAGACGTGGGAGCACCCACCGTCAGATGTATATCCGAAGCAGCCTTGCTTCTCGCGAAATTTATAAGCTGATCTATTTTTGAATTGGGCATGATGTTTTTCCTCCTGAACCTTTCTTACTTTATTTTGAACTGGATACCGCTGACCGAGAGGAATACCTCCTGCGCGGTATTTGCTATACGCTGGTTCACGGCTCCGAGAATATCGCGAAACGCTGTCTGCTCACCGTCGACGGGGTTTACCGAAAAGCCCGGCTCGAGGGTGATTATCACGAGGGCACCGTTGAGCGCGATGACCTTGTTCATGCACTCTATGACGTTGTTTACCGCGGTCGAGCGCACCTTTTCGTACTCCTTGTGGGTGAGGTGGTTGATATCCTTTGCGGTCTTGCGCATGAGGTTCTCGACATATCCGCCGAGGTTATCGAGGATAAAGAATTTGTGGTCCTTGATGCAGGAAACGGGGTCTGTGACATTATTCATGACTTCCCATGTAACGTCGTTCTCCTTATTGGAGTACTCCATTCTGTTTCGCGTCTCCGCGGGAAGCTCGGGGCTCGTATTGAGATAGAGTACATTATCGCATGTTCTGAAATATGATATCGCCCATCTGCTTTTTCCGCTGACCGCTCCGCCTGTCACTAAGGTTATGCTCGCCATTTTGTTCATACCTCCCGAAGCTCCTTTGAACTATAATAATAGAGGTGCGGTTAGTTCCGTGTGGATAAGTACACAGTGCACCTATATAATTATATACCATTTTTTTCCCAAAGTCAAGGATAATTTTAAGCATAAACACAAAAAACGGGTTACAAAATCCCCTTTTTGAATTTCCTTGTAAATATGCACTAATGCTACTTGTAATTTTTGTTTATTTGTGATATAATATGTTTTATATTGTATCTGACAAAGGAGAATTATACAATGGACAGATTTTCCGAACAGCTCATAAAAAAAGAAGCCACCGGGAAGGATATGTTTATCCGGGGGCTTGATATAGCGGCGGCTATGGCGATCATCGCGGCGCTCATATTCGCCTTCGCGTTTATCGGCATAGTCTCCCTCGCGGTCATCGCCGCGGTGATATGGGGGCTGGTATGGCTGCTTCAGGGCACTTCGGTCGAATATGAGTACATCGTCACGAACGACGACCTCGACATAGACAAGATCGTCGGAAAGCGCAAGCGCAAGAGACTCATAACCGTGAGCTTAAAGACCGTCACCGAGATCGGAGAGTACAAGTCCGGCGAACGCCTCGACGGCGACGTTACGGTAATGGCGCACGACGAGACGGGCATAGATATGTGGTATCTCTACGCCGACCACCCAAAGTACGGCAAGCTCGCCCTCGTGTTCAATCCCGACAATAACACCCTGTACAATATGATAGGGGGCTTCGCTCCCTCGGTGAAGAACAGATACAAGGAGCTTTACGGGAAGGTAAAGCCCGCCGAAGATACAGAAAACGACAGTGAGAGCGGAGAGAAGGATACTCCGGAGGAATAATTTGAAAAACGCACTGCGAAAAAGCGCCTACCGTGAGATACGCTCCACGCTCAGCCGCTTTCTTTCCATTTTCGGTATCGTCGCCATCGGCGTGGGATTTTTCTCTGGCGTAAAAGCCGCCGCCCCCGATATGCGCAATACCGTGGACGATTACCTCGACAAGAACAGGCTTGCCGACCTTCGGCTCGTCTCGACATACGGCTTCAACGACGACGATATCGCCGCGGTCGCCGCCATAGAGGGTACCGAGGTGTACCCCTCATACTTCACGGACGTCATCTCGGTGTGCGAGGGACGCTCTCCCGCCGCCGCGAGGGTCATTTCCCTCGGGGACGACCTTGACTCCGTGAACGTTCTCGACCTTGTTGAGGGCAGAATGCCGGAGAATGACCGCGAATGCCTCGTCAATTCCTCGAAGATGAAGGGCGGACCCTCTGTGGGCACTACCGTCAGGTTCACGGAAAACGACGGCTCTGAGCCCGACGATATGCTCTCGGTGTCCGAGTACACCATTGTCGGCATGGTGAATTCTCCCATGTACATAGACAAGACCACCCGCGGCAGCACCTCCGTCGGCAACGGCTCGATTGAGTCCGTTTACTACGTCCCGGAGAAGAATTTCTGCGTGGAGTACAATACCGAGCTGTATGTTCGCATACCGGAGCTCGACAGATATGTTTCCTACAGCGACGAGTACCGCGATGCCGCGGACATTTTCGCGGACAAAGCCGAGGCTGTCGGTAAGACCCGCGCGGTGGAGCGCTATGACGAGATAATCGACGAAGCGAATGAAAAGCTCGACGACGCGGAAAAGGAGCTCGCGGACGCACAGAAGGAATACGACGACAAGATAGCCGACGGCGAGAAGGAGATCTCCGACGGTGAAAAGGAGATAGCGGAGAACGAGCAGAAGCTTATAGACGCGGAGGACGAGATAGCGGAAAATGAGCGGAAGCTCAGGGACGCGGAGAACGAGATAGCCGACCACGAGCAGGAGCTCATCGACGGCGAAAAGGAAATAACCGACAACGAGCAGAAGCTCATCGACGCTCAGAATGAAATAGATGAAAACGAACAGAAGCTGCTCGACGGCGAAGCCGAGATAGCGGAGAACCGCGAAAAGCTGGAGGACGGGCGTGCCGAGCTCGAGGAAAACCGCGCAAAGCTCGCTGACGCGGAAGAGCAGTACAACGACGGTCTCGCGGAGTATGAGGACGGGCTTGAGCAGTACAACGAGGGCTATGCCGAATACGAGCGCAGCCTTGAAGAGTTCAATTCCCGGAAAGCACAGCTCGAAGCCGCATGGGCGGAGTACAACGTCGGTGCCGCAGCCCTCGAAGAGGGCAAGGCACAGCTCGCCGCCGCGCTCGGGATCCCGGCGGTCAGTGACGAGATCCTGCGGGCATACGCAAGCGTTCCGGCGGTCGCGGAGATCGCCCGCAGCGAAGCGGTACTCGCGGCGACGAAGGAGCAGCTCGACGACGCACAGGAGCAGCTCGACGAGGGTGACAGGCAGCTTTTAGCCGCGAAATTACAGTTAAACTCCGTTCGCCTCACTCTGGAGAGCGGAAAGCGTGAGCTCGACGATGCCGCAGCAGAAATAGCCGACGGCAAGCGTCAGCTTGCCGAGGCGGAGGAGGAGCTCGCGGACGGCGAGCGGCAGCTTGCCGAAGCGGAAGCGGAGCTCGAGGACGGCAGGCGTCAGCTTGCGGAGGCTAAAGCTGAGGTCGCGGACGGCTGGGAAGAGCTGAACGACGCGAAACGCAAGCTCTCCGACGGCAGACAGGAGCTCGAGGACGCGAAGCAGGAGGTCGCCGACGGCTGGGAGGAGCTGAACGACGCGAAGCAGGAGGTCGCCGACGGCTGGGAAGAGCTGAATGACGGAAAAAAAGAACTCGAGGACGGCAGAAAAGAGCTCGAGGACGGGAAAGCCGAGGGCGCTGAGAAGATAGCGGAAGCCCGCGAAAAGCTGGACGATGCCCGCAGGGAGGTTGATGACCTCTCCCAGCCGAAGTGGTATGTGTTCGACCGCGACGACTACCCCGGCTACACCGAGTACGGCGAGAATGCCGACCGCATCAACAACATAGCCGCGGTATTCCCCGTATTCTTTATAATAGTGGCAATGCTCGTATGCCTTACCACAATGTCCCGCATGATAGAGGAGCAGCGCCTGACGATAGGCACCCTGAAGGCACTCGGCTACGGCAGCCCCTCGATAATGTACAGATATATGTTCTACGCGGTATCCGCGACGGTGCTCGGCTGCATAGTCGGCTGTCTTGTGGGTATGCACCTGTTCCCGTATGTCATCATCACCGCCTACGGCATGATGTACGATATACCGGGAATGTCGCTGAGCATAGACGTTGTGACGGCGCTCACCGCGAGCGGCGTATTCACGGCGGCGATAGCGCTGACAGTCTACCTGACGGCGCGCTCGGCACTCGCGGAGCAGTCCGCGCAGCTCATGCGCCCGAAGCCTCCCAAGAACGGCAAGCGCATCTTCCTCGAGCGGGTCACGCCGATATGGAAGCACTTTAATTTCAGCGGCAAAGTCACGGCGCGCAATCTCTTCCGCTACAAGCGCAAAATGCTCATGACGGTCATCGGCATTTCCGGCTGCACAGCTCTGCTGCTGACGGGACTTGCGCTGTATGACGCGATAAACGACATCATAGCCAAGCAGTTCGACGACATACAGAACTATCAGGGCATTCTCGCCTACGACCCCGACGAACACCCCGAGGCTCCCGGTGAAGCCGCGAAGATAGTGGCTGCGCACGGCGGCGAGAGTATCAGCGTCTATCAGAAGCTGGTCACGGTCTCCGCGGGCGGCAGGTCTGTTGACGCGTACATCTCCGTGCCCTCCGAGCCGGAGATATTCACGGATTTCTTTGACCTCCGCAGCCGCACCACCGGCGAGAAATACACTCTCACCGGCGATAACATCTACATCGACGAAAAAACCACCCTTCTCCTGAACAACATCGGCGCGGGTGATACCGTGGATATCGAGAAGAGCGAGACGGAGACAGTCCCCGTCACCCTCACCGCCCCATTTGAGAACTATCCCAACCATTATGTATATATGACTCCCGCTAAATACGAGGAGCTGTTCGGTGAACTCCCGGAGTACAACGTCCTCTATTTCCGCCACGACCTCGGCACAGGAGCGGAGCAGGACGCCCTCGGCGAGGAGCTGCTCACCGTGGACGGCACTCTGACGGTGACGTTCAATTCCAATACCATGCAGACCTTCACCGCCATGCTCGACACCCTCAGCTATGTCATCATCGTGATAATAGCCTCCGCGGGGCTCCTTGCCTTCGTGGTCACCTACAATCTCACCAACATCAACATCACCGAGAGAATACGCGAGATAGCGACTCTCAAGGTGCTCGGCTTCTACGACCTCGAGGTCGACAAGTATGTGTTCCGTGAGAATATTATCCTTGCCCTTATGGGAACTCTGTTCGGGCTCGTGCTCGGACGGTTCCTAGCCACCTTCGTCATCACCACCGCCGAGGTCGATCTCGTGATGTTCGGGCGCAATATCTACCCCATGAGCTATGTTCTCGCCGCCGTGGCTACCATGATCTTCGCCGTGCTCGTGACCCTCGCTATGCATAAGCGCCTCCAGAACGTCGATATGATCGAAGCACTGAAGTCCGTGGAGTAAGTCGCTTGCGCTCGAGCCAGCGGCTGACGCCGCGCTTGGGGGAAAGAGTGTGAGGAAGGGAACCCACTGTTCTCTGGAACCCGCCTTTGAATGCGCGCAGTGGGTTCCCTCCCTCCCCCTCCCTCCCCCTCTCTCCTCCCTACTCTCCCCCTCCCACCTTCCGGAAAGAGCAATTGCTGCGTCTGCAACGGGGTCATGTACTGCCTCACCCGAAAGGGCACTTGCAGAGCATAACGGCTGCGAGGCAGAAAGTGATAACAAGCAGGGAGGGGGCAGACGGAACTCAGTTTAGGCTCAAGCCCTTTTTAAAGGGCTTGCCGCCGGAGGCACTCGAGCGGAGCGACTTCTTTGAATTCTCACTCGAGCGCAAGCGACCAAAGCGCGCCAGCGCCGACTCGAGCGCGAGCGGCGGAGATTACAGATGGTATAAATTGGGGACAATTACACATAAATAGTGATGAAAATAAAAAAATTTTGAAAAATTGAAACTTTTTTGCCAAAATCGCCTACTACTTAAATGTAGGGGGCAAAAAGCGAGGTGAACTGTTTGAGCAGCGATACGCTTGAAGCCTATTTCAACAAAGTCTACAGCGAGACGTTCCGCGCGGTGTCCCGGTTTGTTGTCAGCAAATGCAGCATGCAGGACTCGGAGGATATCGTCCAGAATATCTATACCCGCTTTTATCAGCGTATCGCCAAAAAAGGCTACGAGGATATAGAAAACGCGGAGGCTTTTGTCATAAACATCGCGAAGTTCGAGTGCAGAAGCTACTACGAAAATGTCAGCAAGCGAAGCTCGGGCGCGAATTTCTCGGATTATACCGAGGAGCAGATGGTGCAGATAGAAGCCGAAATGTCAAAGGAACAGCCCGTTCTCGAGGAAGTCATCGGGAATGAGATGCTCGCAAAACAGATATTCGAGGACATCGCTAACGACGACCCGATAGTCGGGAGAATATTCTACCTGCATTTCGTGTGCGATATGAAGCTCGATGAGGTCGCAAAAACACTCGATATGAGCTTGTCTAACGTCAAAAACAAGCTGTACCGCACTATCGAAAGACAGAAGAAAAAGTTTGACCTTTAAAAATACTTACGAAAGGAGGAAAGATGTATGAATACCAACGACTTCTATAAAGAACTCTTTGAGAAGTACGCGCTGGATGAAGACAAGATCCGCAGAAATGCGCTGAAAGCCGCAAGAACTCCCGCATGGCAGAGAACTCTCGGCGCGCATTGGAAGTCCGCAGCAGGCGTTGCCGCGGCAGTCGCTGTGACTGTTGCAGGCGTGGCGTATATGAGCGCAGCACCGGGCGGAGAAGGCGGTATAGACATAGTTTCCTCCGAAGATATGCTCTCCGCGGCACAGAGACTCGCCGCAGCAGAGCAGGCATATAATAATCTATCAGCCGAGGAAACTTCACTTTCCAATATCTACGTTACCTTCGCTGAACCCGTGTGTTACAGCGATATGGCAGTATCTCTCTCGGCACTCGAGGATTTTGACAGCATAGGAATAGAGCACCTTTACCTCACCGACAGCACAGTTATCGTCGGTATGACCGATATCGGAGCTTTCGCGGAAACAAACGGCTCCGATAAATGTATAGCGGGAGTAAAGCTCTCCGCACCCACAAAATGCTACCGTGATATCCAGAACCTCTCCCGCGTAGACCTCGCGGAGCTGGAGTCGGATAAACTCAATGACGAAACATTCGCACCCATAGTGCGTGAAGATACAGACCCGCTCAGTATGGACAGCTATACCGTGACCTCGGCAGCTCCGGTAACTACGGCTCCGTTCAATTTCGAGAGCGTTCCCGTATCCGAGACGACCTCTGCGGCGACCTCCACCGAGAAGCCCGCCGAGCAGAGCGAGCCGGAGGATACGGAAGCCGACGACAATGATACCACCGCGGAACCCGATACCGGCAGTGACGGGCAGAGCGGCTCCGTTGTCGAAATAGATGAAGACCCCGATATTTCGGGTACAATAATAGAGATAGATGACCCCGAGCTCACCACGACTTCGGAGACCACAGCGGAAACTACCGCCGAGATCACCGTGTCCTCCGATGAGTTCACCGAGGCTCCCGATTTCGGACTCATCACAAATATCTATCAGCTCAATACGCCCAACGCCCTCGAGACAGTCCTCGTCGGCAACGACGCGATAGTCCTCTGCCGCGATCAGGTATACTTCTTCAGACTCGGCGGACTTGTGGCGAACAACCAGCCAAGAGTGGTCAATATCGGCAACCCGAAGATCGCATACTACGACGATAAGTATGCCGTTGTCTCCGGCTGCAGCAGCGACGGCAGACGCAATGTCCTCGTGGCTCTCGATATCGGCACAGGCGTTCTCTACGGCAACGATAACGGCACCGACCTCGGCAGCGCTGAGATCGGAAGAGTATATTACAGCAGCTCCGACGATAAGTTCTTCGTCAGCACCGTGGCTGATTCCGCAACGTACTTCTATGAAGTTACCATAGACAGAGACAGCGGACTCGTGTTCCGCGCACTCGTCGAGTTCGCGGGTCCCGTATCGGCGGCAGGCTATAAGAACGGCACATTGTGGTTCGCGGGAGCGGAGGATAACGTAAATTACAGCCTCTACTCGTTCGACTGCGTAAACGGTGTACTGAACAAGGCGACCGATATCGGTACGGCGTGCAAGGTGCGCAGAAGCGTCACATTCGGAAGCTTCCTGCTGACCGCGTCCGACAGCGAGGGCAATACAAGATCGTATGTCTTCGAGATAAACGGCAGAACGCTGATACCCGTCGAGATAAGCGGTGAAGCGCTTGTAGCCGAAAGGAACGGTACAGTTTACCTGAATATCGGCGGCACAACATATACCGTCGCCGCAGACGGTGTGCTGACCGAGACAAACGCGCCGTATGTGGAATTCGTCCGCACGGTGAACAGCTCCCTTACCGTCATCTCGCAGGACAGCGAGAAGGTCGAGGTGGCACAGACAAACGGCAATGTCTGGAGCTGATAAGCACGAAATATTATACAGCTCAGAAAGCTGAGTCCCCCACGCACGAAATATCGTGTATGGGGGACTTTCAATTTGTCCGTAATGTTTGACTTTTTGAGCCGATGATGATATAATAAAAAAGGAGATCCGAAACAGCTTAACGGAGGATATCAATAATATGAGAAAAACCAAGATAGTCTGCACAATGGGACCGTCAACAGCCGACGACAAGGTGCTGCGGGAGCTCATGCTGAGCGGTATGAACGTGGCGAGACAGAACTTCTCCCACGGCGACCATGAGAGCCACCGCAGAGTGTTCGAGCAGGTGAAGCGCATACGCGAGGAGCTCGACCTGCCCATAGCCTCGCTCCTCGACACAAAGGGACCCGAGGTGCGTGTAAAGCAGTTCGAGGGCGGGAAGGCTCTGCTGAAGGACGGGGAGGAGTTTATCCTCACCACCCGTGAGGTGACCGGCAGCGACAAGGCAGTCTCCATTACCTACAAAAACCTCGCCAAGGATATCGACATCGGCACAAGGATACTCATTGACGACGGGCTGCTGGAGCTGAAGGTCATGAACATAGTGAAGGGCGAGGAGGGCGATGATGTGGTCTGCCGCATTATCCACGGCGGCTACATATCCAACAACAAGAGCTGCAACTTCCCGGGCATAAAGCTCTCCATGCCGTATCTGAGCGAGCGGGACAAGAGCGACCTGAAGTTCGGCATAGAAACGGGCTTCGATTTCATTGCCGCGTCCTTCGTCAGCACCGACGAGGACATACTTGAGATACGCCGCTTCCTCGAGGAGAACGGCGGCACCGATATCAAGATAATCGCGAAGATAGAAAATCAGGAGGGCGTTGACAACATCGACGACATTCTCCGCGTCTCCGACGGCATAATGGTGGCGCGCGGCGATATGGGCGTCGAGATAGCCTTCGAGGAAATACCGCGCATACAGAAGCTGCTGATCGAGAAGGGCTACCGCGCCGGCAAGCAGGTCATCACCGCGACACAGATGCTCGATTCCATGATAAAAAATCCCCGCCCCACAAGAGCGGAGACCACCGACGTCGCAAACGCAATATACGACGGCACCAGCGCCATAATGCTGTCCGGGGAGACCGCAGCGGGACTGTATCCCGTCGAGGCGGTCAAGACCATGACCCGTATAGCGGAGACAGCGGAAAAGGATATCAACTACGCCAAGCGGTTCCGCGACCGCAATGAGGGCGAGAACGACAACGTCACCAACGCCATTTCCCACGCGACGGTCACCACCGCCCTCGACCTGAACGCGAAGGCAATACTCACCGTCACCAAGACAGGCAGCACCGCGAAATTCCTGTCGAAGTACCGCCCGAACCGCCCCATACTCAGCTGCACGCCGAACGAGCGCACATGGCGGCAGCTCAACCTCAGCTGGGGAGTTATCCCCCTCATGTCCTCGGAGCAGTCCGACACCGACGCTCTGTTCGCTCACGCCGTTGACTGCGCTGTGAAGAAGGGCTACCTCGACACCGGAGACCTCGTTGTTATCACGGCGGGCGTACCGCTGGGCATCTCCGGCACCACCAATCTGATGAAGGTCCACGTTGTGGGAGATGTGCTCGTCAAGGGCAGAGGCATTACCGACAAGGAGGTCACCGCGCCGATATGTGTGGCAAGAAGCGCCGATGAAGCCCGCGACAAGTTCGTGAGCGGCGAGATACTCGTCATGGAGGAGACCACCAACGACATCATGCAGATACTCCGCTCCGCGGGCGGTATCATCGTGGAAAAGGGCGGCGAGACCAGCCATGCCGCTGTCGTGGGACTGTCGCTGGATATCCCAGTCATAGTGGGCGCGGAAAATGCTGTCAAGATCCTCAAGAGCGGTACCACCGTCCATCTCGACGCGAAGAAGGGCATAGTCACCGCGAACTGACCTATATAGACGCAGCAAAGCCCGGAACAGGCTGAAACGCCTGTTCCGGGCTTTTTGTACTGTCAATGCTGTGTGCCGCTGTTTTATCAGCCTTCGGGGAAGTCTATCGCAAGGCAGGGTCCCGTGCACCAGCCTGTGGCGCCGACCGCGGCTATCAAATCTCCCGACGCCACTGTGTCGCCTATGGCGGCGTACAGCTCGCTGCAGTGCGAGTACTGCCATTTTCTGCCGTCGGCGGCTTGTATCGTGATGTATTTGCCCGCGCCTCTGCCGGGTATGACCTCCTCGTTGATGTCAACTACCGTACCGCCCGCAGCCGCGTATATCGGGTCTCCCCGCTTGGTATCGGACAGGGCGGACAGATTGAACCTGTCGCGTAACGGATAGTATGTTATTGTGGTATAGTTGTCATTCACGGGGTAACGGTATTCCTCGCCCGCGTATTCCATGAGCTTTCGGAGAGCTTCCTCGCCGCTCACCTCAGTCGGGCTGACTGCGCCGGATACATCGTCACGATAGAGTGTGAACTCCACCCGGGAGCGCCCGTATCCGTCCTGCTCCTCTGTGCTTCCTATGACGTCACCCTTCGCGACGCTGTCGCCCGGCTGAACGGTCACCTCGCCCAGACTGCTTATCTCCCAGCACTCGCCGTATTCGCTCCTTACCGTCACGACATTCCCGGGAACGTCCCTGTCCGGTCTGTTCTCGGCTATCGTACCATCAAAGGGGGCATACACCGGCTGGACATTGTCGGCGCAGAAATACCATAAGAACTCGGTTTCATCATATATTGTCGCGTCAGAGATGAAGCTGCTTAACGGGAATGTGAAATTCGGTCCCGAGAAGTCGAACAGCGACGAGTGCCCGAGCATCTCCTGCGCGGCTGTACCCGACAGCAGATAATGCCCGGAGCCCTCCGGTGACTCGATGAAGTCAGGCTTGATAGAGACAGGCAGCGCCACATCTACACGGTTTATCTCGACACCGACGGTATTCGCGACATCTATCGGCTCATGCGAGAATGTCATGAATGTCGTCACAACGTCGCCGCTTTCAAGCCCGAAGTGCTCTTCTATGGGGGTGCCGTGAATTCCGCCCGCTATGCCGCCGGAGTTGCTTTCCCCGTATAACTTGCGCGAGCTGCCGTCCTTGTATATCACCGAGAACGAGCATTTCGGGTCGCGGGTGAAGTTCTCGGAGCCCGCTATCACCGCGCCGAAGGGCGACAGCCTTATCCACGCGATGTCATTGTCGTTGATATCGTAAGCGCAGGTGTTCTGTGACTTGTCAATGCCTGTCAGGACGTAATGCCCCGCTTTTTCAGCTTCGCTGTTCATGAAGCAGATATCCACCGTCTCGCCTTCATCGAGGTCAACGAACATATCCGTACAGCTCAGACCCGTCTCTTCGTCATAAGCGCCGCCGTCACTGCCGAAGACCGTCTCGCATTCCGCATCCGGGTCATACGCAGAGAGCATCATGATCGACTGTACAGAGCGCGGGTAGCCGTCCTCATACCCGGAGGGCGTGTAGTACACCCGCAGGAATGCCCCGTCAAAATCTACAGTCTCAATCGTCGCGGTGAGCCCGTCAAATTCGACGACATCACCCGCCGCGTTCAGGATATCCCCGGGCTCATCTTCCATATCCGGTGCTCCCTCCATATTGCAGAGCGGGACGCCGTTCACATATATCTCCTCTATCATCGCCGGGTCGAAGGTATCGACCATAAAGCGGATATAGAGACCGTAGTCTGTCGCGAACTCAAACGGCACCTGCCCGCTGAACGGCTTTATCTCTGTCCCGTCCGTCAGTCTGATAACGGGCTCAAAGCCGTAGAGCAGCGCGATATTGCGCAGCTCCTCTGTCACTCCCAGCTTAAAGCTTACCGCGTTGTAGGTCGCGTCAACATGAGCCACATTCACGATATCCTCCGCGTAGGTCAGCTTTACCTTCACCATGCCGGTATCCGCGGAGAAGCTGTGGGCGGTATCGGGTCTTGTGACGGTAAACGCGGTCTCCGCCGCTTTTTCCGTGAGCATATCGAGCTTGTCGTCTTCAAAATACTCCGGCTCGACAAAGCTCACACTGACTTCATTGTTCATGTGCGCATAGCATACTGTAGCATAGATGAGCGCACGGTTCCAGGAGCGGTTCGACTCATTTGAGGTCTGGGTACACTCATAGGCTCCCCCATACAGCGATACAAGGGAATCCACATCTTCCGGCAGCGTGCCGGAGGATATCACATCGTAAGCCATGTGTAGAGTCATTCCGTCGAAGGTGCACCAGCGCGGCTCCACGGTAAAGCCGTCGAATTCATATTTCAGCCCCTCCGGGAGCGCGACCTCCGTTTCCTCTGTCCTGTTGTAAATATGGTTCTCAACTCCCATATTGTCGAGATCATCGGCAATGTTATCCGTCAGCGTGTTTGTTGTGATATCCGGGTATTCCGCAGCTTCGGTGACTTCCCCGTGATACGCGGCATTGCCGCCCTCCTTCAGTCCGCCGTGCTCGTTCAGGAAATTCAGTCCCAGCACGCTCCCGCCGACTGCCGCGACAGCCGCTGCCGTTCCCGCTGCCGCGCCAAGTATCCTGTGCCTTTTTACTTTGCTTTTCTCCATACGTTTCGCCCTTTCCAGAACATCGTTCATTATTGTCTCATGGTCGGGGCAGGAATTGTCTTTTCCTATATCAGCGAACGCTTTTTTGAAAAAATCTTCATAATTCATCATATCCACCGCTTTCCAGAAGCTCCTTCAACTGCTTTTTGCCGCGGGTTATCCTTGCTCTCACGGCAAATTCGCTCGTGCCGAGTATGTCGGCAAGCTCGCTCACCGAGTACCCCTCAAAGTAATGGAGGTACAGCGCGATACGGCTTTTACGGCTGACTTTCATCAAAACCGGTATAAGACGGTTTTCGCTGTGGTCGGTATAAAGCCCGGAGGCTTTGTGATCGACGGTATCGAGAGACTGCGAAAACCTGTTCCAATGCGACCTTAGCAGATCCCTGCACTTATTCGCCGTACACCGCAGGAGCCACGCCTTGACGTGCTCGTCGTCATTGAAGCTCCCGTCATGCAGATACAGCTTCAGGAATACCTCCTGCGCCACATCGTACGCGTCGCTCTGGTTCCTGCACCCGCAGAGCGCCGCGCTGTATACACTCGGATAATACTGTCGTATGTATCGGTCAAGCTCACTTCCGGTCATTCCTACCCTTCTTTCTGTATAAAGGCACCTTTGCCTATAACACGAACGGGAGCCGAAAAATTCGACATTTTTGCGAAAACTTTCTGAAATTCGGCAATATCAACAATATTATATATCATTTTTATGGCAATTGCAACAAGGTCGGTACAAAAAAGCAGATATATATGATGCCCGGCAGCCTTCCGAGGTGATATTTTTTTACACACAGGGCTTGTAATCTCGCTGAAAATGCGGTATAATAAAGCAGATGTACCGAAAGGAGCGCCGACCTATGCCAAAGAAAACAGGAGCGGATAATACCCTGCCAGAGCCTATATCCTCCCAGACCGAGGTGAAAAAGTCCCGGCGCATGGTGAGGATACTGATGATACTGAAGGAGCATTCCTCCAGGGATAACCGCCTCACACAGAAGGATATAAACCGCTATCTCGCCGAGGAGACTGTGGGTCCGATCGGCACGGCAAAAACCCTTTCCCACACGATACACGACCTGATAGAAGCGGTAAACCCGGCGAAAATGACCCCGCAGAACGAGGACAGCCATATCATAAAATACCGCAGGTCCCACAACGGCATGATAACCGACCTGTACTACGACCCGCCCGTGAAGCCGGAGGAGGCGGAGCTGCTCGCCGACGGGATAACGCGTCTCGGACTGGACAAGGAAACCGAGGCGCGGATAATAGGGAAGCTCGCCGGAGAGTACCGCTTCGACCCGGACAGGTTCGTGCCCGTGTCGAGCCATACACACCTGAACAGGGAGCTGGTGAACAGGAACGTCGCGGTGCTCCGTAAGGCAATTTCGGGAGGGAAAAAGGTCTCCTTCATTTTCAACCGCCCCGATGTGACCGGGCAGCTCGTCCCCGCGCGAAAGCAGCGCTATACCGTAAGCCCCTACTCGATAGAGGAATACCGCGGCTGCATCTGCCTTGTCGCCAATATCGCGCCCGCTAAGAACTGCTCCGTTTACCGCGCGGACCTTATGACGGATATATTTATAAAGTATGAACCCGCAGTTCCCCAAAGTGAGCTCGACAGCATCGGAGATATGGAGATGTTCCTCGCCAAGCAGACGGGAGCGGCTTACGGGACCTCCTTCACAGTGACGCTGAAGGTGCCGGCATGGCGGTACGCGGCACTGCGGGATATCTTCGGAGACAGACTGAAGCTCGTCCGGCATATAGATACCTCCTTCGATGCCGTCACACTCACCGCCGCGGAAAGCGAGATACTCGGTCTCGTATTCACCCCCGGCGAGACCGTGGAGGTCATCAGCCCCGCGCGCTTCCGCAGCCTGATAGCGGAAAAGGCGCAGGAGATCGCCGACCGATACAGCGGCAGGACGGAGTGACCCTTGACGAAAGCCCGGAAATGTGATACAATGTCTATACTAAAGCAGAATATACGGAGGAACAGGTATGAAGGATACAAATTGCGCTTACTGTATGCGCGGAGAACTGCTGGATAAGTTCGGCATCTATGTCTGCGACCTTAGCGTCAGCACCCTCGTCTTATTCAAGGAGCAGAGCCACCCCGGACGCTGTATCGTCGCCTACAAGGATCACGTCAGCGAGATAGTGGATATCAGCGGCGAGGAGCGCAGCGCGTTCTTTGCCGACGTCGCGCGCGCGGCTGAGGCGATACATGCCGTATTCAAGCCCGATAAGCTGAACTACGGCGCGTACGGCGATACCGGCTGTCACCTGCACATGCACCTTGTGCCGAAATACCGTGACGGCTTCGAGTGGGGAGGGGTCTTTGAAATGAACCCCGGCAAAACACACCTCACAGACGCGGAGTACGCGGAAATGATATCGAAGCTCAAGGAAGCCCTCGGACAGCGGTAAAGCTGTACAGCGCGGTATAAAAGCCCCTGTCGTCATGACGGGGGCTTTATATTGACATTTCCTTCCAAATATGATATAATAACACTCAATAAACCCGATGAAAGGACGCAATGATATGCAGAATACGGAAAAGACAATGGACAAGCTGGTCGCTCTCTGTAAGGGACGCGGCTTCATCTACCCCGGAAGCGAGATCTACGGCGGTCTCGCGAATACATGGGACTACGGTCCTCTCGGCGTTGAGCTCAAGAACAACATCAAGCGCGCATGGCTGAAAAAGTTCGTGCAGGAGAACAAGTACAACGTAGGTCTCGACAGCGCCATACTGATGAACCCTCAGACCTGGGTGGCGTCCGGTCATATCGGAGGCTTCTCCGACCCGCTCATGGACTGCAAGGAGTGCAAGACCCGCCACCGCGCCGATAACCTCATCGAGGACTTCGACGGCACCAACGTCGCGGGCTGGTCGAATGAGCAGATGATGGATTATATCCGCGAAAAGGGCATCAAATGCCCCAACTGCGGCAAGGCGAACTTCACCGACATAAGACAGTTCAACCTCATGTTCAAGACCTTCCAGGGCGTCACCGAGGACAGCAAATCCGAGCTGTACCTGCGTCCCGAGACCGCGCAGGGCATTTTCGTGAACTTCGCCAATGTCCAGCGCACCACCCGCAAGAAGATACCCTTCGGCGTGGGACAGGTCGGCAAGTCCTTCAGAAACGAGATTACCCCCGGAAACTTCATCTTCCGCGTGCGCGAGTTCGAGCAGATGGAGCTTGAATTCTTCTGCAAGCCCGGCACCGACCTCGACTGGTTCCTCTACTGGAAGAACTTCTGCAAGGAGTGGCTCCTCTCCCTCGGCATAAAGGAGGAGAACCTCCGCCTGCGTGACCACAGCAAGAAAGAGCTCTGCTTCTATTCAAAGGCTACCACGGACTTCGAGTATATGTTCCCCTTCGGCTGGGGCGAGCTGTGGGGAGTTGCGGACAGAACCGACTACGACCTCACACAGCATATCAAGACCAGCGGTCAGAAGCTGGAATACTTCGACCCCGAGACCAACGAAAAATACGTTCCCTACGTCATCGAGCCGTCGCTGGGTGTTGAGCGTCTCTTCCTCGCCATCGTCACCGAAGCCTACGATGAGGAGCAGCTCGAGGACGGCACCAGCAGGAATGTTATGCACTTCCACCCGTTCCTCGCGCCGTTCAAGGCCGCGGTGCTCCCGCTCTCGAAGAAGCTCGCCGAACCCGCTCAGGCTATCGCCGACGAGCTCTGCAAGTACTTCCCCGTCGATTTCGACGAGACCGGCAATATCGGTAAGAGATACCGCCGCGAGGACGAGATCGGTACCCCGTTCTGCATCACCTACGACTTCGACAGCGAGAACGATAAGTGCGTGACCGTGCGTGAGCGCGATTCCATGCAGCAGGTGAGAATACCGATCGAGCAGGTGAGAAGCTACATCGAGGAGAGAATATTCTTCTGATACTTCCCGTAAGATATAAAAAGACCGTCATTCTTTCGGATGACGGTCTTTTCTATGTAATTTTCCGAATTACTTGAGGAAACCGAGGCTGCCCACGATAGGAGCGTCCTTAGCCTTGCCGCCCGCGGCATTGAAGAACGAGATGATGGTTACAACGAAGAGTATTACCTCGATAATGCCGAACGCGATCCAACCGAGGATCGGTATAATGCATAGGAATGCGGAAAGCACCTCACATACCTGTATCTTGAGCGCCTGTCTTACATGGAAGCGCGCGAACTTGGATTCGCTGCTTGCGAGGAGCGCTATGATAACGCCCAAAACGCTGAGCAGGTAGCAGCACATTGCGAACACCTTATTTTCAGAGATGTCCTTGGGGTCGAACTCGGCGGTATGGTCCTTGATATCGACTGCCTGATACTGGGGCTGCTGATAAGCCTGCTGGTACTGCTGCTGATACTGCTGTTGCTGCTGGAACTGGGGCTGCGGAGCGGGCTGGGGAGCGGGAGCTGCCGCTGCGGGAGCGGGCTGTTCGGGAGCCGCGGGTGCTGCTGCGATAGCTGCGCCGCAGGAGGTGCAGAATGCTGTTCCGTCCGGCACCTGTGCGCCGCACTTAGTACAAAATGCCATAATATTATTCTCCTTTGTTGAAGCATTTGATAAAGGGACCTTCCCTTTGACTATATTCATTATATCATCACATTTCTGTTTTGTCAACAAAAAAATCACCCGAAAAGACAATTTCTGTCATTTTCGGGTGACAGTTCGTTAGCTTGACGACATATTATTGAGCCCGTATTTCTTGAATATGGTGGGCCAGTCCTTATAGCTGATATCGAGGTCGACGGGGATAAGGTCGCCCTTATAATCGACGATACCGTTGACCTTTCCGGTGAAGGAATACTGCCAGATATAGTAGCCGCCGTCGTAGGTGACCTCGTCGCTGACCTGCGCGAGCCACACCGCGTACTTATCGAGCTCGGTCATGTCGAGGTACTGCTCTATCCACGCCTTGTAGGAATACAGCATGGGGAAGTAGCGGTTTCGCATGAGCACCTCGAAGAACGCGTCTATCATGTTGGAGAGCTTCTTCTTGCCTATCTCGCCCTGGAAATTCTCCTCAAGGTCGAGGATAACGGGGTACTGTATCTTGTAGCCGCTTATCAGGTCAACGAAGAACTGTGCTTCCTCCTCCGCCTCGGCTACCGAGGTGGCGTAGCTGTAGAAATACACACCGACGTCGATGCCGTATCTCTGGGCTTCCTCGATATTCCTGCGGAAGTAAACGTCCTCCGCCATGGTATTGTCCTTGCCTGCTCTGCCGCGTCCCGCGCGGATTATCGCGAACTCGACGCCCGAAGCCGCGACCTTCTCCCAGTCCACGAATTCGCCCTGCGCCCACGAAACATCTATTCCGCGCCGCTCGACATCGGGCTCATCTATCAGGATATCTACGGTCATATCCTCAAACTCGTATGTAGGACGCTTGTCTATGAACTTACCGCTCCGGGTTATCACTACCGAGGTAAAGCGGGTATATGTCGCGCTGATCCCGAGGGTGACGGTGCCGCTGACGCGGACTGTCGCTGCCGCGCCTATGGTAAGGTGTCCTCTGATATCCATCTGTCCGCTGACGGTGACGGACGCGATACCGCGGAGCTGTATATCGCTCGTTTCGGTACCCGTTATTTTTCCGCTCATCTTGACATCGCTGCTCCGGTAGAAGCTGAGCTGGTTCTTTACAAAGATGTTCGCGGTGGTGTATATCTTCGCTGCCGAGGAGCTCTCAAACACGCCGCGGTTATATATGTTCACATTGCCCGATATGCCGAGAGTGCCGTTGACGGAGGACTGTACATTGCCGTAAACGTTGAGTGTGCCTCCCGACTTGATGTTGAGCTTGCCGCTGTTCTTGACTATGCCGCCTATCGCCACCGCGAGCTCGCCGTAAACGTTCACCGTTCCCGACGCCATTATCCGCAGGGAGCCGCCGTCACGCACACTGAGCTTTGTACCCGCGGGTATGTTCAGCTCCGTGCGTATTTTGATATCCTCTGTGACGTAGTATGTACGCCCCTCACGCAGCTCTGTAGCCCCGTGCCATAAATATACCTCCCCCGCGCTCGCCTTTACGGTGAACAGCGGAAGTATCATCGCCGCGCATAGTATAAAAACCGCAAATACGCGGAACCGCCGTACTGTCGCTGTCATCTGATCGTCCTTTCGCTTGCCTGTACACTATATTATAGTTTTTCTTTTAGGCTATACCGCATAAATAGCGTGCGTCTGTTTGTGCGGTATTACCTTTATTATTTTCGCATATTTGTACCAAAATGTCAACATTTTTTTCAAATTTCCACATATTTTACACATTTCCCGTCATTTCCTGCCATTTTCGGGGGAGAGAGGAAGAGGATAACAGGGCGGAAGAGGGCGCGCGGCTCCGCGCTGTTGCATATCGGAAAAAAATAGGGTATAATATGTCAGGTTTTGGTGCCTTCATTCGTATTATATATGAAAGGTCTTTCAGACAGACGGAAAGGAAGTGAGAACGGTGCGGGACGAAATGCTGGAAAAATATGTCCGGCTGTACAGAAAAACAGTGTTCGGAACAGCTATGTGCTTCGTTAAAAATCCCTGCGACGCGGACGATATCGCGCAGGAGGTCTTTCTGAAGCTGTATACCCACGAGGGCAGCTTCGACAGCGATGAGCACGTCCGGGCATGGCTGATACGCTGTGCGGTAAATCTGTGCAAAAGCTTGCTGCGGTCGTACAGATACAGATTTTCCGTGCCGCTGGAGGCAGCGGAGAACGCCGCGTATCCCGACAGCACCGACAGCACCGCGCTCACGGAGCTGCTGCAAACGCTCAGCAAGCGCAACCGCGCCGCCGTTTACCTGCACTATTACGCAGGCTATTCCGCGGCGGAGACCGCGCAGATACTCGGCATCAGCGAAAGCGCGGTAATGGCGCGGCTCAGCAGAGGCAGAAAGCAGCTCCGGGCTGTACTTCAGGAGGAAAGGAACGAAAACAATGACGGATTTCAGAAGCTTATTTGAGAACGCTACCGATGAAACGTTCCGTACGGCTCACCTTCCCGATGACGACGAGTTCATAAACATCGTTAAAGAAAGGACGAGCAGTATGAAAACAAGTACCGGAAATAACAAGAAATGGAAAAAGCCCGCAGTCGTCGCAGCAGTGCTGGGGGCAGCAGCCGCAGTCACCGTCACGGCAGGCGCGGCGCTGAACTGGGATATAGCAGGGCTGTTCACCGGACGGCTGGAGGCGATAAAGGAAGACAATCAGATGATGATGAACAGCTACTACGAGTTCTTCCCCGAGGAGTTCGGCGGGGAGATACCCGAGGGAGCGGTGAGCGTTATCCCGCTCAATGTGCGGCAGTATGAGATATTGCAGGAGATGACCCGCCCGATAGACGACACTATTGAGTGGGAGGGCTACTCCGTGCATATCGACGGCTGCGCCTTCGACGGGAGCCGTCTCGACATCATCTACGATGTCTCATACAGCGACGAGCTGAATGAGCGGATAAAGGAGAACGACCTGAAAAAAATCAACGACGAGGACTACGACGCGTTTCTGAAGCGCCCGGTATCCTTTGGGCTTGAAGTGAACGGGGAGAGCATTACCCCCGGAGGCGGCGGAGACCATGTCACGGAGTACGACGGAAAGACCGAGATGCGCTTCGAGCTGATAACCGAGATACCCGAGGGCGTGACCGCGGCGGAACTTAAAGTCAAGACCCTGCGCCCCGAAGAGGCGGTCATAGCGACCTACGATATCGACCTGACACCGCCGGAGGGCTTGTCGCTGGATATAGCCGCGAACCTCGCCCGCACACTCCCCGACGGCACCACCGAGACCATAACGGATATGCGGATAACTCCGTTCGGTACAATAATAGACTGCGTTGCCGACAAGTACAATCAGCAGTCCTTTGACCGTCCCCGCGCACGGAAAGCGCCGATATTCCTGTTCTATGACGACGGGACTATCCTCGATATCTCCGGCATAGGAAATCATGTACTGTCGCACGAGGAAGTCAATGATGACGGCACCGTGAACTACCGTATCTACATTTCCTCCCGCGGAAATGTGATAGACGTGAGCAGGATAAACTCCGTGAAGATATACAATACGATGATAGAAGTATAAGACAGCACCCCGCGCCGGATATGACGGATACCCATATTGAAGTTTTGCCCCGAAGCACTTTATCGTGCTTCGGGGCATTTTTATTCGGGTGTTAAGATAAATCATAATTTTGACAATTCAGCTAATTCGTCTTTAGAGTATTCCTTATAATATTTTGAGGTAGGAGACAGCATTGAATCTGTTGTATCCGGAATAATTTTCATAAGTTTTTGTAAATTGATCTCAGCAGGCATAGAAAGAATATTACCATCCTCATCTTCAAATTTTATTGCGCAGAAAATAAATTGTCCATTCTCATAATCAATATCAAAATAATTTGATACTTCAGTCTTATCAACATCTAAATACTCATCTTGTTTTGCAATAAAGTTTTCATAAATATATTCAAACAGCGCTTCTTTACTTATTTTAATGACTCTCACTTTATCTTTATCCATAGAATACTCCTCTTAATTCCGATTTTTGTCAGTAACAATTATAACACAGTATTGAAGGTCTGTCAACAGTAACGCCATAGTACTTCTGACTTTGGATCAGAAGTACTATGGCAAAACTTCTATATCAGCGCAGCCTTTAAGCGCGGGGGTTGTTGCATTTATCGGGGAAATAATATATAATAGAACAGAAAAAATTTCACGCAAAACGAACGAATTTTCCCGTTTAATTCGTATTATAGGTGAAAGGTCCTTTCAGGAAAAAACGGAACAAGGGGGTGAGATACGGTTGACCAAAGCGGAGCTTACACGATACGTCACGCTGTACAGAAAGACCGTCTGCGCGGCTGCGCTCTGCTATGTGAAAAGCATGGCGGACGCGGAGGACATAGCGCAGGAGGTGTTCCTAAAGCTCTACACGACCGACACACGGTTCGAGAGCGACGAGCACGTCAAGGCGTGGCTGATACGGTGCGCGGTAAACCTCGGGAAAAGCCTGCTGCGCTCACACTGGCACAGGAACGCCTTGCCGCTGGACGCCGCGGAGAATATTCCCTCCCCCGAGAGCCGCGGCGACGGCGGGGAAATGCTGAAAATCATGCGCAAGCTCAGCCGCGGCAACCGTATCGCGCTGTATATGCACTACTATGAGGGGTATACGCTCGAGGAGACCGCGGAAATTCTCGGCATAAGCCCGAACACCGTGTCCTCACGCCTCCGGCGAGGCAGAGAGCAGCTTAAAAAACTCCTCATGACCGAAGGGAGCACACCTGATGAATTACAGAGATTTTTTTGAAAAGGCGCTTGCCGAAGCATACAGAGAAGCCCCCGTCACCGACGACAGAACATTCGTCGGAGAAATTGACGAAAGGGCGAGAAATATGAAAAACAGCAATGAAAGAAAGCACCGCGTATTCGGCGCCGTGGCGGGGACGGCTGCGGCTGTCGCCATGGTGGGCGGAAGCGTGCTCGGGGTGAATTTCCTCAACGAGCACGGCGGACTTAAGGAGGGCGGAGGCGCCGCGTATCAGGCGGAGAACGAGCCCTCCGTCACCACAAACGCGCTCATGTCCGCGGCGGATATAGCCGAAGCAAACGCAAAAACAGAAGTCCCCGCGACATTCGTTCACGAAACGGCAGCCGAGACCATAACAGTAAACAGCTATGAGTTCGACGGAAAGACACTTAATATAAACTGCGACACTGTGTTTGACAACGAGCTTGAAAAGTATTACAAACCGGAAAGCAGAGCTTTCGCACTGGTAGACGGCATGAAGAACATGGACGCGTTCTCTTTCATGGGTGAGCCGGACGAGAACATAAAGTATGTGTTTGTGTCAACAAACATCATTTCTGACAGAACAATAAATCAGACCATGACGGTCGTACTGGAGGACTATGCGGACAGCCTTGACCTGATATTCCCGCCCACCGTTCATGATGAGTTCAATGTACCCGAATATACCTTCACAGCGACGGTGAACGCGGAGAATGTCACGCCCGCAGTCAATGAAGAGACGGGGAAAATGGTTTATCATTCCGATATAGTTGATGAGGACTTCGTGCTCTCCGACGCGCAGACAGAAAAGCAGACCACTATCGCGATAGATCTCAGCCGCATAGAAGCGGAAGCCGGGGACTTCGACCTGTGGTTCTACATCGACGGCGCACTGCAGGAGGAGCTTACCCGCACGATAGACTTCCCCGGCGAAGAGCGCATAGAGTGGGATATCTCCGCAGAAACAGGCATTCACGAATACCGGATAGATGTGCTGTCCCGCAGTACCGGCGAGGTAGGCACCCTGTTCAGAGGGCAGGTGGACTTCACAAATGATACCCCGCAGAAGCTGTTCGGCGAGGGGGACGACATGGAATTCAACAGCGGCGTGTTCAGGAAGCTGAACGAGGCACTGCACGGCGACCCCTCACAGATAGCGGGCATTTATCCCCCGGAGGAGGGCTGGGAACCGCCTTCCGAGGAGGAGATAGAAGCCCTTGTCGCGCAGTCTACCGAAAAGACGCTTGCACAGCTGAAGGAAAAGTCCCCGGTACTGTTCGACCTGTTCTATAATAATCAGGACTTATATGCGTCAAGCTCCGACCCGTGGCTTTACGGTGACGAAGCATGGGCAGTGCTCGCGGAGCGCGGCGGACTTGACGGGGAATACAATATCAAAGGACGCGAGAACATGAAAGACAAATTCACCTTCTGCCATTCCGAATTCTTTATCGAGGACGGCGGACTGCCGGTGTACCCATTCACGGGCGGCACGGTGGAATACGCGGACTGGTATCAGGGCTGGGGACGGCTTGTGCTGGTGCACTCCGACGACGGGCATTACTGGCTGTACTATCATCTCGCGGATATCGGCGTGCGGGAGGGCGACACCGTGACAACGGACACCGTGCTCGGCAATTCCGGCTCGACGGGCTTCACCGAGGGCATAAAGCTCGGTATCATGGTTTACTGACAAAAGCTCTTGCAATTCCCGCCGGAATATGCTATAATATCCACAGGTGATAATATGTATATCTATCAGACGGGAATGATCGGCGAAGCTATCCGTACGAAGATAAGCGAGACGAAAACTTCCATACAAAGCGGCACAGGAAGCGCCCGCACATTCAGCGAGATACTCACCGAGATGATGAATGTCGATACATCGCAGAAGGTTGTCGGGGTCACGAACAACGACCCCGACAACACCAACTCCCTCGCAGGGGCGGACGGGAGCACTCTGCTCTACGCGATACAGAACGCCTCGGACGACACGACAGCCGCGGCGGTGGTGAGCAAGCTGGGGCTGAGCGTGACGGACAATTCTCTGAAAACCGCCGCGGACAGTCTGACACGCGCGGTCAATCTGCTGTCGGCGATAAACGGGACGGACAACCCCTCGGCGGTAACGCAGCTTTCGGATTTTACGGAGAGGTTCAATGCCCTGCTGACCGACCTGCGCTCAAGCACCACCTCGGCGGGCTTCATGTACGCGAATATCCTCAAGACCGCGGCTTCAACCGGCGCGGACGCGCTCGCGGCGGCGGGTATCTCCGTCTCCGACGACGGAATGCTCACCCTCGACAGCGAAAAGTTCGGGAGCGTCGGGCTCGAGGGATTTCTTACCACCGTGTCCTCCGCAGCCTCCGCCGTGTCGAACTACGCCTCCACCATAAAGCCCTCCGGGACCGGTGTGCTTGACTTCCTCACCGAGGATTCCGACAACGACGATTCGGGATTCCTCTCGACCTCGGATTATTACAGCTCGCTGATAAATATGTACCTGTGATCTTGCAGACGGGAAAATAATACACAAAGCCTGTCATATCGTACTGAAATGACAGGCTTTTTTCTGTAAAAACGGCACTGCCGGCACCCGCAGCAGGCGAAGCGGCTGCTCTTGCGATTTCCCCCGTCTCAACTTTTCCACGGTTAAAAACTTGTTGAAAGAGGTGATTTTCCACAGGTTTTGGACATTTTCCACAGCAAAAGGGGAATGTGAAAAAACGGGGAAACTGTTCAAAATTCACTATTTTTTTGAGCCCGTCCGAAATCGACGGGAAAAGACCTTGACGGCAGGGGGTATTTGGAGTATTATAAAGTATGGAAAATCAGGAGTTTTTCCGCATTTTTACGGCAAATGCCCGAACCTACCGAAGAAGGAAACTGAAATGCACGGTACAATAATATCTGCGTCAATACTGAATTCCGACCTGTCCGACCTGCGGGGTACCGCGCGGAAGGTGGACGAAAGCGGAGCCGAGTGGCTGCACTTCGACGTAATGGACGGCTGCTTTGTTGAGAATATAACATTCGGGAGCTCTGTACTGCACGCGGTAAAGCCGTATTCCCGCGCGTTCTTCGACGTGCACCTCATGGTGAACGACCCCACACGGCAGATACAGCTGTTCGCGGAGGCGGGCGCGGACAATATCACCGTCCACGCGGAAAGCCGCTGCGACGTGCGGGCTGCGCTCCGGGAGATACACAGGCTGGGACTTAGCGCCGGGATAGCGGTCAAGCCGCATACTCCAGCTTCCGAGGCTATACCGTATATCGGGGACGCGGACATGATACTCGTTATGACCGTTGAGCCCGGCTACGGCGGTCAGGGCTTCATTCCCGATATGCTGCCGAAGATACGGGAGCTGCGCAAAGCAGCACCGGACAAGGATATCGAGGTTGACGGCGGGATAAACGCGGAGACCTCGAAGCTGGTGCGCGAGGCGGGAGCGAACGTTCTCGTCGCGGGGACATACCTGTTCCGCGCGGAGGATATGCACAAGGCGGCAGACAGCCTGCGGGGACTCATATAAGCCCTGCGAGAGTCTGTAAGGCGTCGCTGCAGATAAGGGTGCCGTGCTCTCTGGTGCAGCATATATCCGTCACGTCATCGGAAAATTCCCCGAATTCCCCGATGAGCCGTGACAGGAGCGGAAGCTCCGCGCGGGGAGCTTCCGCGATAAGGCACCAGCCTCCCGCGACGCGGTAAAGCACGGAGGAAGCGGCTTTGCCCGCGATGCAGGCGGCAAGGCGGGAAATGTCCCCGAAGCTCTCCGCGGCAGCCATGAAGGTGACGGTCTGCGGGTCCTCTTTACTGTCGGGCAGCGGCTCGACGCCGAGAGTGGATACATACATCACACAGCCGCCGTCCTCGGAGGGGAATGCCTCCAGAAAAAGCCTGTCCGCACTGCGGTCGGGGAACAGGGAGCTTTCCGTGCGGAAACGCTCCAGAAACCGTGTGAGAGAACGCTTGGACTCGGAATTGCGGGCGCGGAGGTTCTCACTCTTTATCGAGTATTCGCTCATATCCTTCCGTGTGAGAGTGATCTTCACGGTATGGGCACTGAGTGTATCGTAATACATGACGATCCGACTTCCTTTCTTATCTTATATTAAAATCAAAGCTAAAAGGTAGATAATGTCCGATAATACAAACGAATTACTGAACAAGTTCGACGGCGACGTAAAGACCTACGAGCCGCCGGCGAACCGAAAACGGCGAAAGCAGAAGTCCATATACGCCGACCAGCTGATATGCCTCGCCGCTCTGGCGGGCTTAAGCATCTGGCAGAGCGGGTGGCGCGCGGCGATAATCTGCGCGGGCTCTGTGCTGATATGCATGCTGTCCGACATGATATTCTGCAAAATGTCGAAAAAGACCTACAACCCGAAAGACCTGTCGACCATAGCCGCGGGAATGTGCATCGCGCTGATGATGCCCGCGTCCGTGAGCTACGGGATCGTCGCGGGCGGCGCTCTGCTCGCTATCGCGGTGAAGCACATCTTCGGGGGCAAGGATAACTACATATTCAACCCCACCTGCGTAGCGATAGCGTTCCTCATTATATGCTATCCCACGGAAATGCTGTCATACCCTGCCGCCGGCACACAGCCGGAGCTGTGGGGAGAGCCGGGCGTGCCGCTGGTGTCGGGCATAGAGAGCTATCTGCTCAAGCTGGGGACCGCGCCGACGGTGTCCTTCGAGAATATCTCGCTGGGCATTTTCGCGGGACCTATGGGCACGACGCACTTCCTCGTCATCGCGGTATGCGGGATATGCCTGCTGTGCAGACGGTCGATGTCACTGCTGGTGACGGTGTTCGGTCTCGGCTCATACTGCGCGCTGACAGCGCTGTTCCCGACCTTCTCGAGCATAGGCGACACGCTGCTGCTGGAGCTGGCGGGAGGGTACCTGCTGTTCGGCTTCGTATTTCTGGCGAGCGACCCGCAGACGCTGCCGAAGTCTGCCGCGGGCAAGATAGTATACGGCTTCGTGATAGGCATTATCGGCTGTCTGTTCAGGCATTTCGGCAAGGTGGAGGGCTCCTTCATCTTCGTACTGCTGATAGCGAACGCCTTCTCACTCAGACTGGACGACCTGTGCGCGTTCATAGCGAGGAGCTTCAGACGCGTCTTTTCGTACCTGCGCGGCAACATGGGCAGATACGAGCGGCTCCGCAGCGAGGCGGAGAACGAGCATCACCCGAAGCTCACCGATACTATGGAAATTATTGTTCCCGCAACGAACTATAATATGCCGCCGATAGACAATAAGGTCACAAAGATAAACCGCAAAAAGACCAATATTATCACAAGATTCGCCGATAACCGCAGGATAAAGCGGAAAAAGGAAGAGCTCGTCCGCAGAAAGCAGATACAGGACGAGGAAAACAACTACATGAACGCCATGCGCAATATGATAGAGCAGCGGCATGAGACCGCTCCGAAAACGGAGGGGCAGAAGACCGCCGTTCCCCACATAATCAAGCAGCCGAGAAAGCGTTCGCAGCAGAAAAACAACAAACAGGGACAATAACGGGTATAGGTTATAAATATGGAAAACCGCATTGACCTGAAAGACGGTCTGATAAAACAGAATATGGTGTTCATGAGCGGCATGCTCACGGCTCCGATAATCGCGTGCACCACGACGCTGACGAAAAGTCTCGCCGTGTGCTTCGTGTTTTCCGTGGTATCGTTCTTCGCAATACTGCTGTGCCGTCTCATACCGAGGACGATAGTCTATACACTGCGCGTCACCCTCTACACCATAGCGGCGGCGGTGTTCTATATCCCCGCGATAATGCTGGCGGAGCTCATATTCGGGACGAGCGTCATTCAGGCGGCGGGAGTTTACCTGCCCGTTCTCATCACAAATCAGCTCATTCTCTCAAAGACGGAGACCCGCTTCTACCTCGAGCCCGCCGGAAAAATGACCGCGGACGTGCTGGTGTTCGTCATCGGCTTCGATATCTCCTGCACCGCAACGGGTATATGCCGCGAGCTTCTCGCGTTCGGTACGATAGGCGGCGCGGAGGTGCCGATACTGTTCACCGTCCCCGCCATGGAGACCACCTTCGGGGGGTTCCTGTTCGTGGGTATCGGGGCGGGACTGTTCCGCGCTGTGTACAACTACCGCAAGAGCCGTGCCGAGGAGCCGGAGGAGGAGGATTCCCTCGCCGAGTACGCGGAGGATATGGGTGAGTTCCTTGTCGGCAAGCACAGCCGCGCCGAAAAGGAGAAGATAAAGATATACCGCGCGGCGGCGAAAAAGACGAAGAATGTCAACGAGCTGCTGGATATGGAGTTTTTGAGCAACCGCGACGTCCTCGAGGCATTCGAGGCAATAATCGCGGAGGGGCAGGAAATGGTCGGAGAGAAGTCCGCGGAAGAGACGGAGCAGGCAGACCCCGAAGCAGCCCCGGCAGAGGCGGAGATACCCTCCGCGGAGGACGGTACGGACGTACCGAAGGAGGACGGCAATGGAGATATTTCTTAACATAGTTTCGGCTGCCCTCATCTCGATATTCGTGCAGAACCTCATTTTCGAGCGCGCACTGGGCGTCAATGTGCTGCTGTACGCGTCAAGAAAGAAGGAGCACCTTTTCGGCTTCTCCGGAGCTATCGCCTACACAACGACAGTTTCCGCCGCGATAGTATGGATATTTGACACATTTCTGGGGGAAAATGAATATTACAGGATAATAATGCCGCTGATATATATACTGATAGTGGCGGTGGTTTACATCGGAACTCTCGCGCTGATATGGCGGTTCCTTCCGAAGGCTTTCAGAGCGCTGAAAAAGTACGTTCACCTTTCGGTATTCAACTGCTCGGTCATAGGCGCGCTGTTCCTCGCATCGCAGCAGGGGAGCGACATCTTCTCCTACCTCGGCTACGGGCTGGGGACGGGCATAGGCTTCCTGCTGGCGGCGTATCTGCTGTACACCGCGGCGGGAAGGCTCAATTCCCCGCTGGTGCCGGCGGCGTTCAGAGGCTATCCGGGAATGATAGTCTACGTCGGCATTCTCTCGCTGGCGTTCTACGCGTTCACGGGATACTCGACCTCGGTGATATGACATGAAATCAAGCCCCGCAGGACGCGGAGCTTTAAGGAGATAAGAGCTTTGAACAAGCGTAAGTATTATGGCAGAAAAATAAAAAAGACAAAAAATCTGTATCGCCGTAAAAAAAGCGCGGGTCAGAAGATCTTCGGTACGGTGGTGCTGGTGTTTGCCGTGGCGGCGATAGCTTTCCTCGGCTTCTGCATAGGAAAGCCCCTGCTCGACTACATCGGCAGCATCGGCACCAAGGAGATCCCGGAGTGGACGCCCGCGGATTCCTACGCGCGGCAGAACCCGGAGCCTGCCGTGACCACCACGACCGCCGGTACTACCGCTCCCTCGGAGCCGGGGGAGTTCCAGACCACCGCGGGCGGCGCTGACAGCGCCGCGGAGCCGGTGATGTCGGAGCCGGAGATACTGCTCGTATCGACGGAGGTGCCCTCGGGCGCTCTCGCGAACCGCTCGTCACTGTCGGCGGTGCTGGCAAAGGCAAAGTCCGCGGGCTTCAACTCCGCGGTGGTGCAGCTGAAGGACAGGAGCGGGCATCTGCGCTACAAGAGCGGCGTACCCGGCACCGACGGTCTCATCACGGGCAGCATGACGCTCGATGAGATAATGTCCGCCTTTCAGGAGAACGGCATAGTCCCGATAGCGGAGATAGCGGTGCTGTCCGACCCCGAGGGCTGTGCGCGCTTCACGGACATGAACTACAAGATCATGGACACCGATACCTCATGGCTGGATTACAGCACGGGAGTACCCACCCGCTGGGCAAATCCCGAGAACAGCGCTACGCGGGAGTACATTTCCGCGATATCGGAGGAGATAACCGCTGCGGGCTTTGAGAATATCCTCGCGACCGACGTTATATTCCCGAATTTCCAGCCCTACGACAGAGAATTCATTCCCGCCCGCTATTTCGCCTTTGAGCGCTACAACCTGCTGTACAATGTGGTCAAGCCGGGATATATGATAGAAATGAAGGCTTCGGATATCCTCGCGGCGGAAGCGTTCGGCAGGACAGCCGAGGTGCTCTGCGACATCTCAAAGCTTGACGGCAATACCGTCTCCCCGATAATCAGCAGGAAGGATCTCTCCGCAGAGTCGGGCGGCTATCCCGCCGAAGCGAAGAGCTTCGTCGAGACTGTCCTCTCCCTTGTGAAGAAAAAGACCGGCTCACTCCCCATAGTTCCTATCATCGACAGCTCCGGCTTCGACGACGCGGAGATCGCAAAGATAAGCGGTGCTCTCGGCGAGCTCGGATATGACAGCTATATAATAAGATAGTATATAACAAAAAAAGTACTTGCATTTACGGACAAAATATAGTATAATAGATTGTACACTTCACCATGACATAAGAAAGGACAGAAAAAAATGTACACTGATATCGTAAAATTAATGACGCAGACTACCTCGGACGCCGCGGGAACAGCCGGCTGGTCTTCAATACTCCTCACCGTGGTCCCGCTGGCGCTGATGATCGTCATCTTCTACTTTTTGCTCATCAGACCCGAAAAGAACAGAGCCAAGAAGGAAAAGCAGATGCGCGAGAGCCTTCAGGTAGCCGATGAGGTAGTGACTATCGGCGGCATAATCGGCAGAGTGCTCAGCATTCAGGAGGAGACCGTGGTAGTCGAGACAGGCAGCGACCGCAACCGTATCCGTGTTCTCAAGACAGCTATCGCCGAGAACCGCACGGCTCATGACGATGTAGAGACCGTGACGATCAAGAAGTAAGTAAGCAGGATACACAAAAATCCCCCGTTTCCGTCGGAAACGGGGGATATCTTTTTGTCTTATTCAGCCGAAGCGGGCTTGCCGGAGAATTTCTCGCTCACAACGTGGATGGCGTTTGTGATGAAGGAGTTGAGAATGAACGCGTCGAAGTACACGCCGAGGGTGAGGCAGTCGGAGGCTGCCGAATGGGAGGTGCCGTCCTTGAATTCGGTGCAGAAGCGGCAGATGCCCTTGTAGATATCGTAGTGATATCCGTTGCGGCACGCGTCATTGACGCATACGCACGCACTCGCCGCGAGCAGCTCCACAAGCGCGTAGATGATGAACACCCAAGCCGCGATGACAGTTATCTGCTTGTATACAGCGGGGTCGATATCGGACTCGCCCTTTTCAAAAACGTGGCGGTAGATCATGAACGCGAAGCCCGCGATCATCACCAGACACGCGATTATCATAAAGACCTGCGGAACGACCGGGATACCGAGTCTGTCAAGAAACAATCCTAAAATCATATCACATTCCTCCTTACATCATCGGCATATATGCGAAGTGCTTGCCGCCGAACAGCGCGATAAACGACCAAACAGGATTGAGCAGGAAATACAGCAGCCATGCGGAGCCGTTTCCGAGCACGCTTATCGAACCGAAGATGAAGAAGCATACCGCAAACAATACGAACAGACCTACATCAATGAACGCAAACAGCTTGTTGCGCTTTATGTAGAACAGGGTCACAACAACAGCCGATGCTATGGTGTATACCGCCTGGACATACATACACATCTGAAGTCCGTTGAAGTTGTTGTTCAGGTCGGCATTGGACGCCGCAAAGCCGGTAGCGTTGCTCACCAGATCGTTTATCGTGGTAGCGCCGAATATCAGGTCTATCAGAGCACCCAGTATCATAAATACCCCGATACAGTAGAAAACTATCCTCACAATAAGGTAGCCCTTCAGCGCAAGACCGAATTCGTCCTCAATATACTCTCCGCCTCTCGGAGCGTCAAAATCAGCCATACTTAAACCCCTTTTCTGCCAAAAATAAGCATAATGATGCTTAACACAATTATATCATATTTCAGTACCCGTGTCAATACGAAAGCCGACCCGTTTTACCCTTGAATAGACGTTTTTGTCAAATCTTTCATAATACCGGGGATTTTTTTGTGACTTCTCACAACAAACCGGGTCATATTAAAAGCCCCTCGATGATATTCTCCGCCACCTCGTATTTTGAGACGCGCATGTCCATGGCGAGCTTCTGTATACGGCGGTGGGCTTCCTCCTCGGAGAGGGACTCCTTGCCCATGACTATGAGGGTGGCGCGGTGGAGCTTGCGCTCATGCTCAGCCTCCTGCTCGAGCTCGGCGATACGCCGGCGGAACTCGGTCTCGTTGCCCGCGTGGGTCTCGCAGAAGCGGACAGCCTGCATGAGCGAGGTCTTGTAGACTGGCTTGGTCACTATATATATCCCGAGGGGGGCGAGCTTCTTCGTCGCCGCGGACGCAGCTTCCTCCCGCACTATCGCTATGAGGTGGGCGGAGGACTTCTCCCGCAGCTCCGAGAGCAGCTCGAGACCCGTCTCGTTTTCGAGCGGCACCGAGATGAATATGACATCGTACCGTGTAAGGTCGATGCTCCGTACCGTCATTCCGTCGGTCGCTGTCGTCACCTCATAGCCCGCAGGGTCGATACGCTCCCGCAGGATACGGCACGCCTCCGCCGTCCGCGCGGCTATCAGCACCTGCTTCACTTTTCTTCCTCTTTGAATACGCTCCTGTAATCATACAGGTAGATGATACCCGAAACTACCGTCAGGAACGTGCAGATATAGATAAGCACATCGGTTATCGGCTGCACCGGCATACCGATGAGCACTCCGATATCGTCCGTGAGTATGTGCATTATCAGTATCAGGCATATCGCGACCATTGTTGAGGCGGTCTTGAGCTTGCCCCAGATATTCGCGGCTATGACGAGCTTCTGCTTGCTGTTCGCCGCCGCGAGACGCACTCCCGACACCATGAATTCCCGCGCCATTATGAGCCATACCGCCCAAGCGGGAGCCCACCCGAGCTCCGTGAAGCATATCAGCGCCGCCGCCACGAGCACCTTGTCCGCCAGCGGGTCGAGGAACTTCCCGAGGTCGGTTATCATGTTGTATTTCCGGGCGACCTTTCCGTCCAGCATATCCGTTATGCTCGCGAGCGCAAACACGATGAGCGCGATAAGGCTCCCGAACGGCACCACGGGTATCATGAGCGCCGCTATGAAGAACGGCACGAGTATCACCCTGAAAAGGGTGAGTTTGTTTGCTAAATTCATATTTATCTCCGTAAAGCGGAAATTCCCCCGCCGGGAAAGCGGGGGAACTCGCTTTTATTACATTTCAATGATTATATCGTTCTCTGCCTTGAGAACAGCGTCCTCGATGAGAATGCCGTCTATCCTCGTGCCGTTCACGGTAACGCTCTTGACGCCGTGCTCGGAGCCGTTCGGGTTCTTGACGGTGACGTGGAGCTTCTTGCCGCGGAAGGTCTTGTCCATGGTGTATTCCTTCCACTCGGAGGGAATGGACGGGTCGATGACAAGTCCCTTTGTCTCGGGATTGAGACCGAGGATACCCTCGGTAGTACCTACCATAACGGTGGAGGCTGTACCGGTGAGCCAGTGAACGTGCGCGCGTCCCGCGAAGGGGCTGTCCTTGCCCTCAACGAACTGCCCGAATACATACGGCTCCAGCACGCGCAGCTCCGCGTTGTCGTTGTAGGTAGCCGGGGAGGCTTCCTTCCAGTACTTGTAAGCGCGGTTGCCGTGACCGAGCTTGGACTCCGCGAGAATGAGCCAGCCCTGCGGCTGGGAGAAGATACCCGCGTTCTCCTTCGTGCAGGCGTTGAAGCACTGCATGAGCGCGCCGTCAAAGCCGTGCAGGTTGTACGGCGGGTACATCACCATAGCTCCGTAAGGAGTGTTGAGCTCTCTCTCGACGCTGTCCATAGCCTTTTCAGCCTGCTCCTTGGAGGCATAGCCGGAGATGACCGACCACGACTGGGGGTTGAGCCACATATTCGCCTCGGGGTCGGTGCGCTGACCGATGACGGTGCCGTCCTCCTTGTAGCCGCGGATCCAGCGGTCCTCGTTCCAGCAGCCGGCAAGTATCTTGTCGAGCTTAGCCATTATATCGTCGAGGTACCTGATGTACTCGGTGTCGTTCTTCTCTTCCGCGTACTTTCTCAGTATCTTGATAGCGTAAACGAGCTGGAAGGCAACGAATGTGGACTCGCCGAGCTTGCCGAGACGCAGGCAGTCGTTCCAGTCCGCGTGCAGTCCCGCAGGCATTCCGTGACCGCCGAGGTTATCCATGGAGAACTTGATAGCTCTCTTGAGGTGGTCGTATACGGTGCCCTTCTCGCCGTTGTTCGCGTAGAATATCTCTTCATCGAGGAAAGCGCTGTCGCCGCTCTCGGAAACGTACTTGTACACGGTCGGGAAGAGCCACAGAGCGTCGTCCGCGCGGTAGCTGGGGTGACCGGTCTCCTTTACATAGTCCGGGTCGTCGGGAGTGTTCTCCTGTCCCGCCTTATGGGTGTATTTCACGAGCGGAAGTCCCGCGCCGTTGGTCACCTGAGCGGAGAGCATGAAGATTATCTGCTGCTTTGCCATTTCGGGGGCAAGGTGGATTATACCCTGTATATCCTGTACGGTGTCGCGGTAGCCGAAGCCGTTGCGCAGACCGCAGTACTGGAAGGAGGCGGCTCTCGACCATGTGAAGGTGATGAAGCAGTTGTAGGCGTTCCACACATTGACGATGTTGTTGAAGTTCTCGTCGGGTGTATGCACCTGAAGGTTGTCGAGCTTGCTGTGCCAGTACTTTTTCAGCACTTCCAGCTCCTCATCGACCACGCCGGCCTTCTCGTATCTGGCGATTATCTTCTCCGCCTCTTCCTCGGGCTTCTGACCGAGCAGGTACACGAATTCCTTTGTCTCGCCGGGAGCGAGAGTGATATCGGACTGGAGGGCGCCGCAGGAGTTGGTGTTGAAGTTGAGGTCGTTGTTCAGGTCCGCCGCAGCGCCTACAGGGTTCGCGTAGCTGTGGTAGCTGCCGACGAACTTGTCTCTGTCGCCGCAGTACTTGTCGATCTTCTGCATTGCGAGACCGAGGAAGCGGTTATTGTCGGGGTTTCTGAACACTTCATTCTGCTTCTGGAGCACATAGTTGCCCTTGAAGTAGGTATGGGTGATGAACAGGGTGTATTGGAGGTTGACCTGATCCTGCTCGTAGTTGTTGTCATTGACGAATTCGCAGTAGCCGGTAACGGCGAGCTTGCGGGGCTTGTCCCCGGTGTTGGTGATCTTCGCGCGCCATACCTCATAGGTAGCGTCCTTGGGAACATAGTAGAGGGTCTCGGACTTTATGCCGGAGTACTCGGAGGTTATCACGGTGTAGGCTGTACCGTGGCGGCACTCGCTCTTGTACTCGCCGAGGGGCTTGCATACCGGCGACCATGATGCCGACCAGTAGTCTCCCGTCTCCTTGTCGCGGATATAGATGTATCTGCCGGGCTGGTCGGTAGCCACGGAGTTGAAGCGGTAGCGTATTATTCTTCCGTTCGCGCCCGATTTAACGAAGCTGTAGCCTCCCGCGTTGTTGGAGATTATAGCGCCGTATTCAGGCGAGCCTAAATAGTTTGCCCACGCCGAGGGAGTATCGGGGCGCGTAATGACATATTCCTTGTTCTTTTCGTCAAAAAAGCCGTAGTTCATTGAGCTTATGCCCTCCTTGTTGTATTTATAATACCATTATATCAGTTATCTGCCGTTTGCACAAGGGCGGTAATTTATACAAATATTTCCGCTGCCATTTGTGCAATGTCACTAATGCCACCCGCCGACAAGCTTCCATAGCAGTAATACCCGCATGAAAATATTTCCAAAAAAATTTTCGTAAACCTATTGACAAGCTCGGGGTTTTGTGGTAATATTACGTTAAACCGTTGATGCGGAGATAAAGTCGGAATATGACTCGACAGAGAGCCCGGGCAGGTGAGAGCCGGGCGTGAAACAGTCCGGCAAATGGCCCGCGGAGGGCGCAGTCGGTATAAGGGCGAAAGCCGCCGGTAAAACTGCGACGAGTGGATATGCGTCAGTTATCGGGGATATGCTTGTATCCCGCAAAGGGCACGGTATAAAATACCGTGAATCAAGGTGGCACCGCGAGCTTACGCTCGTCCTTGACTTTGTAGAGTTGAGGACGGGCTTTTTGTTTTACATAAAGCCTTTCCCGCACAAGCATAATATGTAACAGAAAGGCGGTAAAAAGATGTACACATTTTCACCCGACATCGAAACGGTCCGCAAGTACGCGGACGAGGGAAAATACGACATTCTCCCGGTAAGCTGCGAGATACTTTCGGATATGTTCACCCCACTGAGAGTGCTCAGCATACTGAAAAACGTCTCCACACACTGCTATATGCTCGAGTCCGCGTCGGAGAGCGCTACATGGGGGCGCTACACCTTCCTCGGCTATGACCCCAAGACCGACATCACCTGCGTTGACGGGGAAATGAACGTGGGGGACGTGAAGATAAGCGGAGCCGACCCGACGGCGGTGCTCCGCGACCTGCTCGGGAAATACAGAAGCCCGAAGATAGAGGGCTTGCCGGCATTCACAGGCGGGCTGGTGGGCTACTTCTCCTACGATTTCCTCAATTACAGCGAGCCGTCCATCAGGGTGGACACCGACGACAGCGAGCATTTCAAGGACGTTGACCTGATGCTGTTCGATAAGGTGATAGCCTTCGACAATTATCTGCACAAGATAATACTGATAGCAAACATCAGACTTGACGATGACATCGAGATCGAATATAACCGCGCAAAACGGGAAATAACGAATATGATAGACCTGCTGGACCACGGCGAGCGCAAGCGCGAGCCGGCGGGCAGACTCACCGGCGAGGTCACTCCGCTCTTCGGCAAGGAAGCCTACTGCGAAATGGTGGAGAAGGCGAAGCACTATATCAAGGAGGGGGACATCTTCCAGATAGTTCTGTCGAACAGGCTCTCGGCGCCGTTCGAGGGAAGTCTTCTCGGAACGTACAGAATGCTCCGTACGATAAACCCGTCGCCGTATATGTTCTACTTCTCCGGTACGGACGTGGAGGTGGCGGGAGCCTCTCCCGAGACGCTGGTGAAGCTCGAGAACGGCGTTCTGCACACCTTCCCGCTCGCGGGAACACGTCCCCGCGGGAAAACACCGGAGGAGGACGCGGCTCTCGAAGCCGACCTCCTGTCGGACGAGAAGGAGCTTGCGGAGCATAATATGCTGGTAGACCTCGGGCGCAACGACCTCGGAAAGATCAGCAAATTCGGCACTGTGGAGGTGGAGAAGCTCCACTCGATAGAGCGCTTCTCCCATGTAATGCACATCGGCTCGACGGTGCGGGGCATTATCCGTGAGGACAAGGACGCTCTCGATGCCGTCAACGCGGTGCTCCCCGCGGGAACGCTCTCCGGCGCTCCGAAAATCAGAGCGTGCCGCCTCATAAACGAGCTTGAGAACAACAAGCGCGGCATATACGGCGGCGCGATAGGCTACGCGGCATTCAACGGCGACCTCGATACCTGCATAGCTATCAGAATTGCATACAAGAAGAACGGCAAGGTGTTCGTCCGCAGCGGCGCGGGAATAGTCGCGGACTCCGTTCCCGAGAAGGAATATCAGGAGTGCATAAACAAGGCGAAAGCCGTCATAAACGCGCTCGAAAAGGCAGGTGAGCTCGAAGAATGATACTGCTGATAGACAATTACGACAGCTTTTCCTACAATCTGTATCAGTATATCGGCGAGATAGAGCCGGATATCAGGGTGATACGCAACGACGCGATGACCGCGGACGAGATAACGGCACTCACCCCCTCGCGGATAATCATTTCCCCCGGTCCCGGCAGACCCGAGAACGCCGGCAATATCATAGAGACGATACAGAAGGCGGGTAAGACTATCCCGACCCTCGGCGTGTGCCTCGGTCATCAGGCGATATGCGCGGCGTTCGGCGCCGCGATAACCTATGCCAAGCAGCTCATGCACGGCAAGCAGTCCGAGGTGACCTTCGACAGGACGTGTCCGCTCTTCGCGGGGCTCCCCGAGCGGGCGCCGGTAGCAAGATACCATTCCCTCGCGGCAGACGAGACCACCCTCCCCGAGTGCCTGCGGGTCACAGCCCGCACAGCCGACGGCGAGGTCATGGCGGTAACGCACCGCGAATATCCGATATTCGGCGTGCAGTTCCACCCCGAGTCTATAATGACACCGGACGGGAAGCAAATGTTACGGAATTTTATAAAGCAATAGGTCTGACTAAACAAATACATTTCAATTCAGGAGGATAAAACCATGATCAAAGAAGCAATAGTAAAGATAGTACAGAAGCAGGATCTCACATACGATGAAGCGTACGCGGTAATGAACGAGATAATGAACGGCGAGACTACGCCGACACAGAATGCGGCATTCCTCGCGGCACTCTCCACAAAGAGCGCCAAAGCGGAGACGATAGACGAGATATCCGGCTGCGCGGCGGCTATGAGAGACCACGCGACAAAGGTAGAGCACGATTTCGATGTACTCGAGATAGTAGGCACCGGCGGCGACAATGCGAGCAGCTTCAATATCTCCACGACCTCGGCTATGGTCATAGCGGCGGCGGGCGTGAAGGTCGCAAAGCACGGCAACCGCGCTGCGTCCTCGAAGTGCGGCGCGGCGGACTGCCTCGAAGCCCTCGGCGTGAACATCGACCTCTCTCCCGACAAGTGCAGAGAGCTGCTCGATAAGGTGGGGATATGCTTCTTCTTCGCGCAGAAATACCACACCTCGATGAAGTATGTGGGCGCGATAAGAAAGGAGCTGGGCGTGCGGACGGTGTTCAATATCTTAGGACCGCTCACGAACCCGGCAAGCCCGCAGTTCGCGGTGCTCGGCGTGTATGACGAATACCTTGTGGAGCCGATAGCGCAGGTGCTCACGACCCTCGGAATGAAGCGCGGCATGGTAGTCTACGGCACCGACAAGCTCGACGAGATCTCCATGAGCTCCCCCACAAAGGTCTGCGAGTTCCGCGACGGCTGGTACAAGACCTACACCGTAAAGCCGGAGGATTTCGGCTTCGCACAGTGCGATAAGTCGGAGCTGGTCGGCGGTACCCCCGCGGAGAACGCGGCGATCACAAAGGCTGTCCTCTCCGGCGAGGACAAGGGCTGCAAGCGTAACGCCGTACTGCTCAACGCGGGCGCGGCTATCTACGTCGGCGGCAAGGCGGACAGCTTCGCGGACGGCGTAGCGAAGGCAGCCGAGATGATAGACAGCGGCAAGGCTATGGAAGTGCTGAACAAGTTTGTGGAGATATCCAATCAATAATTGAGTTTGAAAATCAGAGATTTTCAAACTTACACTTCGATGCTCCTGTTTGGAGCAACCAGGTTTTGCTGCGCAAAACCGCATCAAAGTGAAAGAGTACGCACCCTTACGGGTGCAGATCATAATTATGGAGAATATACTTGAAAGAATAGCGGAAAGCACCCGCGCGAGAGTGGCACGAGCGAAGGAGAAAGTCACGGCGGAGGAAATGAAGGAAAAGGCTCTCGGAATGCCGAAGGGCGGTTTCCTGTTCGAGAAGGCGCTGAAAAAGGACGACATAACGTTTATCTGCGAATGCAAGAAGGCTTCCCCCTCGAAGGGAATTATCGCGGAGAAATTCCCCTATCTCGATATAGCGAGGGACTACGAAGCGGCGGGCGCGGACTGCATAAGCGTGCTGACCGAGCCGGAGTATTTCCTCGGGAGCACGGAGTACCTCCGCGAGATAGCGGGAACGGTGAAAACGCCGTGCATACGCAAGGATTTCACGGTGGACGAATATATGATATACGAGGCGAGGACGCTGGGAGCGTCGGCGGTGCTGCTGATATGCTCGCTGCTGGGCGCGGACAGGCTCGCGGAGTACATCGGGATATGCGACACGCTCGGGCTGTCGGCGCTGGTGGAAGCGCACGACGCGGCGGAGGTGCGCACGGCGCTCGCCGCGGGAGCGCGGGTTATAGGCGTGAACAACCGGAACCTCAAAGACTTCTCGGTGAGCACCGACAACGCCGTAACGCTCCGTGAGCTTGTTCCCGCGGACAGGGTGTTCGTCGCGGAGAGCGGCATAAAGACCGCCGGGGATATCCGCACGCTCCGAAAAGCGGGAGTTGACGCGGTGCTGGTGGGCGAGACCCTCATGAGAGCGCCGGACAAGGCGGCAATGCTGGCGGAGCTGAAAGGAAAGAAGCTATGACAAAGATAAAGATATGCGGGATAATGCGCGAGGAGGACTGCGAGGTACTGAATGAGCTGCTGCCGGATCTGGCGGGGTTCATATTTTGGGAGAAGAGCCGCCGGTACATCACGCCGGAGACCGCGCTGAAATTCCGGGAAAAGCTCGACAGGCGCATAAAGACTGTCGGAGTATTCGTGGACGAGAGCCCGGAAAAGATAGCGGAAATAGCCGCATCGGGAGCTATCGATGTTATACAGCTCCACGGAAACGAGACTCCCGAGGTGACAGAACAGATAAAAGCGGATATAAAGCTGCCCGTCATCAAGGCATTCACCGTGAAGAGCGCGGCGGACATAGGTCCGGCAATGCACTCCCCGGCGGATATGCTGCTGCTCGACAACGGGCGCGGCACCGGCGAGAGCTTTGACTGGGACAATCTCGAGGACGTTGACCGGCTGTACTATCTTGCGGGAGGGCTTGACCCGGATAATGTCGGGGCGGCGGTCGCGAGGTATTGTCCATACGGTGTCGATGTCAGCTCGGGTGTCGAGACTGACGGGAAGAAAGACCCCGAAAAGATCAGAAAATTTATTGAAGCAGTACGCAGTGCGGGGATATTTTAAGCGGTTTGCACTTACCTATAAAAAAGCGCACTACCTAACTCCTTTGCAAGGCGAAGCGTATTAAGTTTAGGCTCAAGCCCTTTTTAAAGGGTGGTCTCCCCGCTGGGGAGGTGGCGACGAAGGAGCCAGAGGGGCTGACCGACAGATGCCGCCGGAGGCACTCGAGCGCCAGCGACCCACTCAAGCGTAAGCGCTGTTGCAGAGTCTAAGAAAGGAAACTACGAAATGAGCAACGGAAGATTTGGAATACACGGGGGGCAATATATCCCCGAAACACTGATGAACGCGGTGATAGAGCTTGAGGAAGCCTACAACCGCTGCAAGGACGACCCGCAGTTCAACGCGGAGCTGACAGCGCTGTTCAACGACTACGCGGGCAGACCGTCGCGGCTGTACTATGCGGAGAAGCTCACCGAGAAGCTCGGCGGAGCGAAGATATATCTGAAGCGCGAGGACTTGAACCATACCGGCGCGCACAAAATAAACAACGTGCTCGGACAGGCGCTCCTTGCCAAGAAAATGGGAAAGACCCGCCTCATCGCGGAAACGGGAGCGGGTCAGCACGGTGTTGCCACCGCCACGGCGGCAGCTCTTATGGGTATGGAGTGTGTGGTATTCATGGGCGAGGAGGACACAAAGCGCCAGGCGCTCAATGTTTACCGCATGAAGCTGCTCGGGTCGGAGGTCATTCCGGTGACTACCGGCACGGCGACATTGAAGGACGCGGTGTCGGAGGCTATGCGTGAGTGGACGAGCCGTATCGCTGACACCCACTACTGCCTCGGCTCGGTAATGGGTCCCCACCCGTTCCCGACTATCGTGCGTGACTTTCAGGCTGTCATCTCGAAGGAGATAAAGCAGCAGATACTTGAAAAAGAAGGGAGACTTCCCGACGCGGTAATGGCGTGTGTCGGCGGCGGCTCGAACGCTATCGGCTCCTTCTACCACTTCATTGAGGACAAGTCCGTGCGGCTTATCGGCTGCGAGGCGGCAGGGCGCGGCATAGACACCTTCGAGACTGCGGCTACCATAAACACCGGCAGGCTCGGTATCTTCCACGGTATGAAATCCTACTTCTGCCAGGACGAATACGGACAGATAGCCCCGGTTTACTCGATATCCGCGGGGCTCGACTACCCGGGCATAGGTCCCGAGCACGCGTACCTGCACGACATCGGCAGGGCGGAGTATGTGGCAGTGACGGACGACGAGGCGGTGAATGCCTTCGAGTTCCTCGCAAAGACCGAGGGCATAATCCCCGCGATAGAGTCCGCCCACGCTGTGGCTCACGCTATCAAGATCGCTCCGGAAATGGACAGGGACAAGATAATCGTCATCACGATATCCGGACGCGGCGACAAGGACTGCGCCGCTATCGCAAGATACAGAGGGGAGAATATCTATGAGTAATATAGCAAAGGCATTTGAGAACGGCAAGGCATTCATACCGTTCATAACCTGCGGCGACCCCGACCTCGAAACTACGGGCAATATCGTCCGCGAAATGGTGAAGAACGGCGCGTCGCTCATAGAGCTCGGCATACCGTTCTCCGACCCGACGGCGGAGGGTCCCGTTATACAGGAAGCCAATATCCGCGCTTTAAGCGGCGGGGTCACCACCGACAAGATATTCGATTTTGTGAAGGAGCTCCGCAAGGACATCAGGACCCCGTTCGTGTTCATGACCTATGCGAATGTGGTGTTCTCCTACGGCACCGAAAAATTCCTCACCAAATGCGAGGAGGTCGGCATCGACGGCATTATCCTCCCGGACGTTCCCTTTGAGGAAAAGGAGGATTTCGCTCCCGCCTGCAGGGCTCACAACATAGACTTCATCTCCATGATAGCCCCCACCTCCGAACAGCGCATCGAGATGATAGCAAAGGAAGCCGAGGGCTTCATCTACATCGTGTCCAGCCTCGGCGTTACCGGCGTGCGCAGCGAGATAAAGACCGATATTGCCGCGATAACCGCCGCTGTGCGCAAGCACACAAAAACACCCTGCGCGATAGGCTTCGGCATATCTACTCCCGAGCAGGCTGCTAAAATGGCAGCATTGTCGGACGGCGCTATTGTAGGCTCCGCTATCGTGAAGCTTGCAGCGAAGTACGGTAAGGACGCGGCGCCGCATATCGGCGAGTATGTCGGACAGATGACCGCGGCGCTGAAGTAACTATACCAGCATAGCGCGCAGCTCGTCGAGTATCTTCTTTTCCCTCCGCGAGACCTGCACCTGCGTCATTCCGAGCAGTCTGCCGGTCTCGGACTGCGTTTTCTCAAGGGTGTAGCGCAGGTATATCAGCCTGCGGTCATTCGCGCCGAGGCTGTCCAGACACTGTCCGAGCGCTATGAGCTCCGTTGCCTTGAGCTGCGGCGGCTCGACGGGGATATCGAACTCCCCTCCCTCCTCGTCAGCGGACGTGAGGGAGAGCGCGGGACGGGAGGCCGCAACAGCCTCGGCAACGCTCTCGGCGCTCTCCCCCAGCGCGTCCGCTATCTCCTCAATGGTGGGACTTCTTCCGTCGATAGAGCACTTCTCACGGTAAGCCGTTATTTTAAGGGAGAGCTCCTTTATCGTCCTGCTCACCTTTACAGTACCGCCGTCACGGAACAGCCGCTTTATTTCACCGAGAATGACCGGCACGGCATAGGTGGAGAAGCAGAGTCCCCTGCTTTCGTCAAAGCCTCTCGCTGCTTTGACCAGCCCCATGCACCCCGCGGAGACGAGCTCCTCGTACTCGATGCCGCGACCGCGGAAGCGGTTCGCGAGGGCGTGCACCAGCCCCATATTCTGTTCGGCGAATTCGTCGGTCAATCTGTCCATTTTATCCCCTGCGGTCAAGCCTTTTCAGCATAGTGACGCTCGTACCCCTTCCCGGGGTACTTTTTACTTTCAGAGAATCCGTGAAGCTCTGCATTACAGCAAACCCAAGTCCCGCGCGCTCGCCATCGGGCGAGGTGGTGAACATGGGCTGCATTGCCTGCGCGATATCCTCTATCCCCGCGCCCTTGTCGGATATTTTTATGTACACGGTATCGCCGTCAAGTATCTTCATGCGGATATCTATGTCGCCAATGGTATCGCGGTATCCGTGGACGATGCAGTTCGTCACCGCCTCGGATACCGCGGCTTTTATGTCGCTCACCTCCTCCACGGTGGGGTCGAGCTGTGCCACGAACGCCGCCGCGCACATTCTCGCTAGGCTCTCGTTCCTCGAGTACCCCGCTATCGTCATTTTCATGTAGTTATTTACTTCCCGCATTGCGTACCGTCCCCGCTTTCTTCATAATAAGGTTCCCCAGCCCCGAGAGCCGCAGTATCTTCTCCGCGCGCTCCGACGGCTCGCTTATCTTCACCTTGCCGCCCCACGGCTGCATTTCCCGGAGCCTCCCCAGCACCAGTCCCACTCCCGAGCTGTCCATAAAGGTCACCCCGCGCATATCGAAGATGAGAGTTCCCGGCATCGTCCGCCCGAGCTCCCCGTCCGTCATTATCCGTATCTCCGCCGCCGAGTGGTGGTCTATCTCGCCTTTCAGTATCGCTGTCAGACAGCTTTTGCCGTATTCAAATTCAACAGACATTTTCATGTACCCCCGTTTCTTCAAATATACCACTTTTTCCCCGCATTTTCTGTCACTTCCTGTCACCGCGCTAACAATTGCACCGCATAAATCGACATTAATCGCTTGCGCTCGAGTGGACGCTTCGCTCGAGTGGGCGCTTCGCTCGAGTGGGTCGCTTCGCTCGAGTGGGTCGCTTCGCTCGAGTGGACGCTTCGCTCGAGTGCCTCCGGCGGCAAGCCCTTTGAAAAGGGCTTGACCCTAAACTTAATTGCTTCGCCATGCAGCGGGGAAAGACAGTGCGCCTTTTGAAAGATAAGACTGCAAAAGCCTGTCATTTCGTGCTGAAATGACAGGCTTTTCTGTATTCTTTTCTATCGTCAGGCGCAGACAACATTCAAGTGCACGCGGAGCAATTGCTCTTTCAGGAGGGTGGGAGAGAGGGAGTAGGGGTCCGGGGGAGAGGGAGGGAACCTCATTTACTCTTTGGAGCCCGCCTTTGAATGCGCGCAATCGTTTTGTTGTCGCTTTTTATACGCGCGTCGTGCGCGTTTTTT
>CAJOMV010000008.1 GCA_905235805.1 uncultured Ruminiclostridium sp. | reverse complement strand
GAGGCAGGGAGTTACAAAAAAGCAGGACGTAACAGACGGTACTCAGTTTAGGCTCAAGCCCTTTTTAAAGGGCTTGCCGCCGGAGGCTCTCAAGCGCCAGCGACAAACTCAAGCGTTAGCGACCCACTCGAGCGCCAGCGACTACTTCGACCGCAGGCAGCGCATGGAGTTGAGGATAGCGAGGACAGCCACGCCGACATCTGCGAAGACGGCGAGCCACATATTAGCGATACCGAGGGCGCCGAGCACCATGACGGCGAGCTTGACGGCGAGGGCGAAGACTATATTCTCGCGGACTATCCGCATGGTGCGGGAGGCAATGCGCATAACGAGGGGAATTTTGCGGATATCGTCGTCCATGATGACGATATCCGCGGCTTCAATTGCCGCGTCACTGCCCATGCTGCCCATGGCTATGCCCACGTCCGCGCGGGCAAGCACCGGCGCGTCGTTTATACCGTCGCCCACGAAGGCGAGACCCCCGCCGCTCTCGGACAGGAGCTTCTCGACTATGGAGACTTTGTCGGAGGGGAGTAGCTGGGAGTAGTGGTCGTCGAGCCCGAGCGCCTTCGAGACCGCGTCAGCCTCGCTTTTGCGGTCGCCCGTCAGCATGACACAGCGGCTCACTCCCGCCGCGCGCAGCCCCTTTATAGCTTCGGCGGAGCCGTCCTTGATACCGTCGGATATTATGATCGTTCCCATGAAATCGCCGTCAGCAGCTATATATACCGCCGTGCCTGCGCCGTCGTGGTCGGTGCTGCGTATACCGAACTTCTCCATGAGCGCCTTGTTGCCGAGCAGAACACGCTTGCCGCTTATCTCGGCACTGATACCGTGTCCCGCGATCTCCTCCGAGGCTGTGACGCTGGCGGCATTTATCGGCTTGCCGTAGTGCTCACGGATAGACTGGGCTATCGGGTGGTCGGACACGCTCTCCGCGTGGGCGGCGAGCTCCGTGAGCTCCGCCTCCGTGCAGGAAACGGGTATCACCTCGCTGACGCGGAACTCTCCCTTTGTGAGAGTTCCCGTCTTGTCAAAGACCACCGTGGACAGTCGGGAGACCGCCTCGAGGTAATTTCCGCCCTTCACGAGTATTCCCGCCCGGGACGCTGCGCCTATCCCGCCGAAAAATCCCAGCGGCACCGAGATCACCAGCGCACAGGGACAGGATATTACCAGAAATATGCAGGCTCTGCGTATCCACTCGCCCCAGTCCCCGCCGGTAATGAGCGGAGGGATCACCGCGAGTATCACCGCACAGGCTGTCACGAAGGGGGTGTAGACCTTCGCGAAACGGGTGATGAAATTCTCGACCTTTGCTTTCTTGCTGCCCGCATTCTCCACAAGCTCGAGTATGCGGGAAACTGTGGAGTCCTCGAACGCCTTCGTCGTGCGGACCCTGATGAGCCCGCTCCCGTTTATGCAGCCGCTTATCACCTCGTCGCCCACCGAAGCGCGGCGGGGGACGGATTCCCCCGTGAGTGCGGCGGTGTCTATCATGGTCTCGCCCTCGGTGATAACGCCGTCGAGCGGTATCCGCTCGCCCGCCTTTATCACGATGACCGTGCCGACCTCCACCTCGTCCGGGTCGACCTGCTCGAGCTCACCGTCGGTCTCGATGTTCGCGTACTCGGGGACTATATCCATAAGGTCGGTTATCGAGCGGCGCGCCTTGCCCACAGCGTAGCTCTGGAACAGCTCGCCCACCTGATAGAACAGCATTACCGCCACAGCCTCGGAGTACTCTCCGATAAAGAACGCCGCCACGGTCGCGATTATCATGAGGAAGTTCTCGTCGAACACCTGTCCGTGGCTTATGTTCTTTGCCGCCTTTATGAGTATGTCATAGCCTATCAGCAGGTAGGGGGGGACGAACAGAGCTATCTGCACGAGGCGGGGCAGAGGCTCGAAAACGCCCGTGTGCTCGCATATCATCAGCACCGCGAATACTGCCGCGGTGACGATTATGCGGACAAGGACGTTTTTCTGCTTTTTTGTAAGGCTTCCCATTTTACATCACTATGCGGCAGTCGGGCTCGACCTTGCTTATCGTGCTCTGCACGGTCTTCATTATCTCGTCGAAGCGGTCGTCGTCCGCCTCAATGGTCATCTTCTGCATCATGAAGTTCACCGAAGCGTCCGTCACGCCGTCTATCTTCTTTATCGCTTCTTCCATTTTCGCGGCGCAGTTCGCGCAGTCGAGGTCCTGCAGCTTGTATTTCTTTTTCATGGTATATTTCCTCCGTTCAACAATTGAACAATCATTCAAGTGTTCCTTTGTTTTCATTATACTACGCTGACCGCGATATGTCAATAGTTTTTGCAAAAAAATCCCCCGCCGAAGCAGGGGATCTCTTATTAACCTACGATACCGGATCTCTCGACACCTTCCACGAAGTTTTTCTGTAGGAAGATGTACATAACGAGGATCGGGAGAATGGAGAGCAAGCAGCCGGACTCGATCCACACCAGCCAGTCGGCAGGCACGCCGGTAGGCGTACTGGTCGGGCTGTAGTAAGCGGATACGGTCTGATAGAGGTTGCTGACCATAAGTGCGACAGTATTGGATTTCGAGAAGAACATTCCCGAAACATACGAGTCGTTCCAGTACCATACCACCGAGAAAATGAACACGGTGAGGAAGGAGTTGGAGGCGTTCGGTATCATAATTCTCACGAAGGTCTCGAACGGTCCGCAGCCGTCAAGGTAAGCGGCGTCCTCAAGCTCCTTCGGAAGTCCGCGGAAGAACTGTCTGAACAGGAAGATGAACAGACCTGCGCGGATACCGTTGCAGAAGAATGCCTGGAGATACAGAGCCCACGGGGAGTCCGCGAGGTTCACGGGCGCGCCGGTGATGAGCGAGCAGATCCCGAAAGGATCAAAGTATCTGAACTGCATGAACTGCGGGATAAGGATTACCTGTGTGGGGACGATGATCTGGAGAATTACTATCGCGAAGAAGAGCCCCTTGCCCTTGAACTTGAATCTCGCGAAGCCGTAGCCCGCTATCGAGCAGGTAAGCACCTGGATTATCGAGCACACAACGTTTACCGTGACGGTATCCCATACCAGCTTCGGATAGTCGATAGCCAGCCACGTCTCCTCAAGGTTGCTCAAGGTGACGGTCTTGGGTATCCACATGATGGACGGGTCGGACATCTCTATCTGCGGTCTTATCGCGCAGGATATCATGTACAGTATCGGATAAACTACGACGAAAGCGAGACCGAAGAGTATCAGAAATCTGAATATCGGCCATACAACGGAGGAAGCGCGTCTGCCCAGTATGTAGCGGTAGTGCTTCTTCTCCGCCTCGTTGTAATTGCGGTAATTCTTGATTATCTGCCAGCTCGAGACGTGGAACTTCTTAGCGCGTTCCTTTTCTTCCTTCTTGAGCTCTTTTCTGCTTTTCATTCCGGTCGATACGGAGGGAGCACCCTGTACAACCGATGTGTTTTCGTTTGCCATTGATGTATCTCCTCCTTTAATCTACCTGATAGAATATGAATCTGGAAATAATTGCCGAGATGATCGCAAGTATCACGCCGACGATAGCGAAGTATGCCCATGCCATTGCGGAGGCGTGGTCGTATTCCCACACCTTGATGTAGGACATTACCTGCGTCATAACGGGGTTGTCGGACTTTACGAACGCGTCGATGATCGTGTAGATGAGGTTAGCGAAGATCATAGGCGAGATCGTGGGGAAGGTTATCTTCCAGAAGAATTCCCAGCCCGTCGCGCCCTCCATGGACGCCGCTTCCTTTGCGGAGCTCGGTATCTGCTGGAGCGCGGAAATGAATATCAGTATCTGGATACCCGAATCCCATATCAGGTTGAGTATCGAGCTCGTGACCTCGGAGACTGCGTCCGCGAGCTGCTGGCTTATGTTGTTGAGTCCCATGAACTGCAGGAAGTCCTCAACGAAGTCCGTCTTGAACAAGGCGCTGAACTGTGACGCGTCCGAGACGCCTTGCGACAGCATATCGCCGTTGATAACTCCGAGCACCGGTCCGGTAGCTATCAGTACCGGCAGGAAGAATATCGCTCGCGCGAGGGTCCTGCCCTTGAACTTGTCGTTGAGCAGCAGAGCCACGAACAGCGAGAATACCAGTACCAGCGGAACGGTGTAGGCTGTCTCGCTGAGGGAGCTCGCGAGGTTCTTCGGATAGTCGGGGTTTACGGTGAACGCCCATGTGAAATTGCCGAAATCGTTCCATGTGGTGTAGATCCCGGGGCCGCTCATTCCGTATTCCGCCTGCTTCACCGGGTCATTGACGAGCTCGGTCTTGCAGAGCGCGTACCACAGCGACTGTGCCATAGGGATAAGGAACATATACAGCACGCCGATGAACCACAGCGCAATGAAGCCGTAGCCGTACAGTCCCTTCTTTTTCTCGTAGGAGATCTTGGACTGCTTTATCTGCTTTACCTCGCGGGGCTTTCTTCTGCGGATATCCACCTCGCCCTCGGCGTTGAGTGCCGCCGCCGACGCTGTCATGTGGACTGCCGCCTTTTTCTTGGGAGCCTCCTCCGCAGCCTCCTCGACCGCGGCTTCGGCAGCCTCGCTGACTGCCTCCTCCGCAGCTTCGGTCGCTTCCGTTACGGACTCGGTGAGCTCTTCATTCAGGTTCTGTTCAAACTCATTCATCTGTCTCGACCCCCAATCCGTAATCATCTGCGTTGTAGCTTGTGCCGTTGACCTTTATCTCGCCGCTGTCGAGGTTAACGCTGATCTTCGTGCCATTGCTGAAGGTGGTCTGCATCTCCACGTCGCTTATGCGTTCAAAGTCTGTGATAGACGCGTCGGAGACCGACTTCACAACATCGTTGAAGAGCTTGTATTCCTTTACCGAGCGGTCGAGCCAGCCCTGATAGTTCGTATAGTAGAGAACGTCGTATTCGCTGTCCGCGAACTTGTTCGGGTTCTCATACATCATCTCGTAATGTATCGGCGTACCCGTCAGGAGTGCGAGCAGACGGAGCTCCTCCGCGTCCGCGCTCTTGTTTATTGCCTTGGTGGTGTACGGTACGAGCCCGTGGAGCACCATTTCTACGAAGGGTATGTCATAATCGAAGATATCGTAGTTCGAGGAGTAGAGCGGGACGTCCTTGATCTGGTCCGCGTACGGTATAACGTACTGGTTCGGAGCCTCGGCAAGTATCTTGAGCCCGTTGTCCTTGAGCTTCTGATAGCCTTCCTTCATTATGCCTATCGTATCTTCTCTTACGAAGTAGCTGCGGCCGTCCGCGTTATAGCGGCTGAAATCGCTGTAAAGCATCCACGAAGCCTGATTGAGCGATATGCCGGTGGCATCCTCGCTGCGGAAGCTGTCCGCCAGCTTGTTGAAGATGTCGGGGAAGTAGTAGGGGGAGAGTATCGTCCATGTCGCCTTTGTCAGGTGAGGCAGACCGAACGCCAGCTCGAAGGGAGTCTGAGTAGCGTACGCCTTGGTGATCTGCTTGGAGGAGTTGAGGGTGAACGAATAGCCGTTGCCGGACTTGTAGAACTCCATGATGTCGCAGCTCGGGAACAGGTCGTAGCCCTTGCTGTCAACGTAGTTCTTGAAATCGGTGTACTTGCCCTTGCCGCCCAGCAGCGAGGAGTACTGGAAGGAAGCCGCCACATTGCCGACGATGCCTGCCTCGTTGAAGTCCTCATAGATTATCTTGAAGTCGTCAACGCCCTCGGCTTCGAGCTTATAGACCATATCGAGAGCTTCCTCGTATGTGGTCGCCGCTGTCTGGATATCTACCGGGAAGCCCATTACGGACTGTGTCTTTACTGTCCCGCCGTAGAGAGTCAGGTAGTAGGGCGCGCTGTTTGCTATCGTCTTTTTCTGTACGCCGATGGTATTGACGAGGTAATCTCTGTACACATTCACCGCGTCGATGTAGGAGAGGTCGTCGCCGTAAATGGGGTAATATGTTACCGAAACATCTCCCGCCTTTATGCCGTTAGCCTCATAGACTGTGAGCGGCTGGTCGCTGTTGCCCATGAAGTACTTATCGGTAGTGCGCATGGAGAACTCGAACCAGCAGGAGTTCAGGTCGGTAACGTTCTGTCCCGTAACCATGGCGTGCTCGGTGGCGTACGCGTCACCGTCGGTGGCGATCATTACAAGTCCCGAGCCGTCGGTCTTGTTTATCGTAGCCATTACCGGCATGGTGACTCTCTCGGTCTTTGCGCCCGCGAAGAGCTTTCCGACCGCGATATCGTCGCCGTACACCTTGGATTCGTAGGCGTTGTTGTCGCCGTAGGCGGTGCCGTTGTTGTAGTTGATGACAGCGCCCGAGCCGTCGGTGACTATCATCATGCCCTCGTCGTCATAAGCGGTGGCGCCCATATTCTCCAGCAGGTGGAGATTGATGAGCTGATAGCCCGTTTCCTGATTTACGGTCTCGGGGTTGCGCTCCTGTATCTGGTCGGAATGCACTGTCGCCGTGAAGGTGCCGTCCGCGTTGATGACCACCTCGAGCGGGATATCTATGCTGTACTTGTTGTAGGTAAAGGTAAATCTTACGCCGTTGTCGATCTTCTCGACCTTCTTCCCGACATTGCTGTCGAAGGAACGGGCGGGGTCCTCTACGTTCTTGCTCTCGGTGGAGACGACCTCTGCCGAGAGAATGGTGCTACGCTTGCTCACCTTGGTCTTGTTGGAGGAATCGGTGTTGTAGAAGCTCGACCACCATTTCTTCCCTGTTGCTTTATCCTCTATCGCGAAGGTGCAGTTACTCTTATTGACATACAGTGTGAGCTTGGAATTCTGAGCGAACACTTCCATTTCGGAAAGCGCCGCCTCCTCGGTCACATATATGCCATCGTCTTCAACGATCTGCTCCGCGGAGGACTGTTCGGCTACGGCAGTCTGCGCGTCTGCCGCTTCTTCCGCGCCGGACACTGCCGCGCCCGCGGCTGCGGAAGTCGCTATAAGTGCGGCGAGGCACACCGACATCAGCCTTTTCCTTATCTTCATCATTATAACCTCCGAAATAACTTGTTTTGTCTCACTTGTTCAGGATCGCTAAATGCTGAACCGGTTCAGGAACGCTAAATACTGAACCTGTACATAAGCTCGGTGTAGATCGAGTAAACGAATACGAATACCTGCTGGAAAAGTGTGAGCAGCAGCACTGCAAGGAAGAGTATTATCGCCATTGCGACTACCGTGAACACTATCGCCACGAGGGTCTTGGGTATCGAGTACTGATGCACCGTCTTCATTGCGGAGATCATGAGCACCACGGACCACACTATGCCGAGATAGCGGAAGAATGTGATGAATCCTCCCTCCGTACGGAGCAGGAAGTTACTTGCGATTATCACGATGACCTCTGAGAAGAGGTAGGGGAGAAGCGCGTACGCGGAGACGCAGAAGATGTTCTTCATGGTTCCTTCGCCGTCAAACAGCGTACACAGCGACCAGTTTCCGACCACCCATGTAAGGAAGAGGATGACCGAGGAGGAGAAGTAAGGTATGATATTGAATACCTTGACGTAGGTGTTGTTGAAGAGGAAGCCCGTGAGCTGCGCGCTCGCGACGCTTATTATGAAGAACGCGATGACGATCACCCACGCGACCTTCATATTGTAGCCCTTTTTCCACCTTAAGTCATCATAACCCTCTATCGGGTGTCTCATTACATAAAACGGCCATTTCCAGGCAGGAAGATCAAGATCAAATCTCATTATGAATTCCCTCCTTTATTTGCCGCTTTTTTCTTTTGAAGCTGTTTCTTGACGATGCTCCATACTATCAGGAGCACCACTATCACGAGAATGACCGTGAGTATCCAGTTGAAGTTCGCTCTTATGAACTCTATGCGGTAGGACTTGAAGGCTCTGTTGTAGCCCGCTCTCGAGGTGCGGTAGAAGTAGTCCATAGCCGTCTGGTAGTCATTCTGGTTGAGGTAGGCGTTACCGAGACCGATATATGCGAGCCAGTAGTTCGCGTCACGGCGGAGGACCTCCTCCCACGGTGCCTTTGCCTCGTCATACAGACCCTCGTTGAACAGCGAGATCGCTTCCTGAACGATGCCGCCGAACTCTGTCTGCTTGAACACGGTTATGCTGTTCTTACGGGAATCGACCACATATACCTTGCCCTTGTAGGTCTCTATCGCCGCCACCGACATGAAGGTACCCTTCTGTGTACCCTGTGTCTGCTGGGGACCCTTTGTACCGAAGATGAAGAGCAGGTCGCACTCATCGGTGTACTGGAACACACGACCGGTGGTGAAGTCGAGGAGGTAGATGTTGCCCTCTTCGTCGATATCGACATCGGTTATCGCCGACGCGTAATTCTTGCCCTTGTAGTATCTCGAAGCGAAATCACCGAAGGTCATCTCATCGTAGCCTAAGTTCACGAAGATGTTCGTACCCGCGGGGTTGAGCTTCTTGAGGACGTCGGTCTCGGCGGTCTTGTTCTCCGTTACCGTGTAGATGAAGCCCTCGTTGTCGATATCTATGTTGGATATCTCCATTGCGACCGAGCGGCGCATCGCTATGATCTGTTCTCTGGTGTAGATCAGCTTCCAGAACTGCTGCGCTATTACCTCCGCGGTAGCCTCGACTCTGTTCGCGCCGTAGTAGCCGTTGAATGTACCGTCGGCGGAGAACTGCACCGCACCCTGTGTTATGGAGGGAACGATGACGTACACGTTGAAGGCGCTGTCCACTATGACCTTGTTGGGGTTGAAGGTAACGTTCGCGTCGTAAACGTCGCTGGACGGACGGGTGTATTCCATGAGTATCTGTCCGTCATCGTCGAAGGCAACGACTCTGTTGTTATCGTAGTCCGCGACGAAGATGAACTTCACTCCGTCGGTATTCGTCCGTACATACACGCCTCTGGGGGTCTTGAAGGTCGTGCTCTTTATAACGCTCCTGCTTTCGGGGAACTCCTCGCCGTAGGTGAGCTCCGACACCACCTTGGTATTTTCGGGGGCGAAGGTGCTGTCCGTGATTATCAGACGGTTGTTCTTACTGTCAACTATGTAGAACGCTCCTGTTTTCTGATCCACGAATATATCCGACGGCTCCGCGAGAGCCTTCATCTGTGCCTGCATTGTACTGCTGTAGCTGCTGTAATCGAGCTTGCCCAGCCCGAGGTCGCTGCCGTCGATGACCTTATCGACAACGAAGCCGTTCTGTGACGGTATCGGGTCGCCCCACCAGTCGTAGTTATAGCCGGTGTAGGGTTCATCTGCGGACGCCGTTACAGCGAGCGAAACAGCCGCGACAGCCGCGGTAACGAATGCGGCGGCGAGCTTTTTCATAAACGGCATTAAAATCAATCCTTTCCTGTAAATTTTTAATCCTTCAGTCCGCTCTGCGCCATGGTCTCAACGACCGAGCTCTGGCACAGCAGGAATATCAGCATAGGCGGTATCATCAGCACCACGGTAGCCGCGGCCGCGACGCCCGCACGCGCGATACCCGAAGCGCTTATCTGCTGTAAGACTGTCGGGATAGGTTTTAATGCTTCGTTATAGATAAAGGAGTAACCCGTGATCTGCCATGCGCCGTTGAACGCGAAGATCATCAGCGTCAGCCATGCCGGCTTTACGTTCGGCATTACTATCTGCCAGCATATCCTCACCTGACCCGCGCCGTCGAGGTATGCCGCCTCAATGAGCGCGTCGGGGAGCTGTCCTATGAACTGTCTCATCAGGAACAGACCCATGGAGGTCGCGATATACGGGAGAGTGATCGCTAGGTATGTATCTATGATACCCATTGTTGCCATTACGATGTACTGCATGATGTAGAGGACCGTACTGGTGAACAGAAGGGTTATCTCAATTATCTTGTTGAGCGCCTTTCTTCCGGGGAACTGCACCTTGGCAAGCGCATACGCCGCGGAGGAGGAGAATATCAGCTGTGCGACCGTAACGACTATCGCTACGAACACCGAGTTGAATATGTATCTGCTGAATGGCACCCACATATTCGACGCCGTATTTATCAGATCAACGTAGTTCTGATTGGTAGGCGCCATCGCGTAGAGCTTCGGAGGGAACAGGAACAGCTCCTCCGAAGGTTTGATGGACTGTATCGCCGACAGGTATATGGGGAACAGCATAAACAGTCCGAGTAATACTAACAGTATAAAAATGGCTATGTCGCCGCCGCGGCTCCCGCCATATTTTTTTCTGGATTTCTTAGCCCTCATGACTACCGTCCTTTCAATATTTTCGGTACCCCGTTCTTCCGCGGAACACGGGAGAACGGGAAGAATATATTTTTCTTTAGTCGAGATATTTACCGAGCAGCTTTTTTATCGCCCAGTTCGCGATAAGCATTGTCGCGAAGAGCACGAAGCATATTGCCGACGAATATCCCATTTCGTATCTTATCGAACCGTAGTCGTAAGCGTGGGTCATTATCGTGTGACCCGCGTAGTCGGTAGTCGGGAAAGCGGTAAGGGATCTTCCGATATCGCCCGCGGTGAAGGAGGAGGTGATCTGCATTACCGCCGCGAACATGAGCTGCGGTCCCATTGCGGGGACTGTTACATATATGAGCTCCTGTCCTCTGTTCTTGATGCCCTCGATAGCGCCTGCCTCATAGCGGTCTCTCGGGATACCCTGGAGACCCGCGCGTATCGCGAGGAAGCCCGCGCCCAGCGCCATCCACAGCTGTACCACTATCAGCACGCCCATGATGTAATTCGCGTCGGTGAGCCACTGTATGGCGCCCTTAGTAAGTCCGAGATTCATCAGGTACGCGTTCGCGATACCGTATGTATCACCGGAGAAGATGAGCTGCCAGGTGGTGTAGATGTTACCGGCAAGTGTCGGCGCGTAGAAAACGAAGGTGAACACCGTTTTCAGCGGACCGGGGAGCTCATTGATGAGCCAAGCAAGGATAAAGCAGAGTATGTAGCTTATAGGTCCCGTAACGACCGCGAATACAAGTGTATTCTCTATCGCCTTCAGGAATACCTCGTCCTCGAGGAACAGCGAGTAGAAGTTGCTCAGTCCCACCCAGCGGGGGAACTGCGCCATATTGAAGTTCGTAAATCCCATAGGGAGCGAGATGCAGACCGGGATTATCATGAATATAAGGAACAGCACGAAGTACGGAGCTATCAGACCGTAGACGCCGGCGTTCTTTTTCATCTCTCTTATCGTATACCGGAACTTATTGTCCTCGATATACAGAGATTTGTCATTATTTTTAGCCAAAGCCTGTTTCCTCCTGTTCCTTAGTTATTGCCGAAGGCCTTGAGGTCTTCGTTCTTTCTCGTGATCTCGGAGTTGATGTCTCTGTTGTAGGACGAGAGTGCGTATCTCGGGTTCCACGCGTCGTTTACGACCGCTCTGAACGCGTTCTTGACGTGACGTGTGGTAGCGTAGGAAGCCGGGATTATCGGGATCTCTCTGGTCTGGCTCATCTGGGAGGAGATCTTCTCATACTCCGCGTTCGACCACGGGAGCTGTGCGAGGGCGTTGACGTTCGCCGTATCGAAGCGTCCCATCTGTCCCATCTGTCCCTCGATGGTCCTGCCGTAGCTTGTCATTACGCTGTCGGAGGTGAACCACTTGATGAACTCCCATGCCGCGTTGGTATCGACGCACTTCTTGAATATTACCGCGCCGGCGCTGCTGGAGTTTGCGGCGTAGGTTATCTCGCCGGTAGGCTCACCGTTCTCGTCCTTGACGGCTGTTCCGGGAACGTGGGTGAAATCCCACAGACCCTTGATCTCCGGAGCGGAGACGGTCAGCTGGTTGAAGAACGGATAGTTGTTGATGATGATAGGCATTTCGCCTGTTCTGAATCGTGTGAAGGGGTCGTAGGTCTGCTCGAAGTCGTAGATCGTGTAGAAATCCGTCCACTGCTTGAACGCGTCCACGATTATCTTCTGGTCGAAGGTCGTTCTGGAGAGGTCGTCAACGTACATATTGTTGCCGGTCTGGAGAACGAGCATCGAGAAGGTGTCGCCCGACTCGAATATCGAGCTGGAGAGGTTGGAGGTCGGCTGAACAAGTCCGACTGTGAGGTAGGAGCGCTGGAGCACAGGGATTATCATGATGAGGTCGTCCCATGTCTCCGGTATCTTCTTGACGTTGAGCTCCTCGAGGATATCCGTTCTGTAGAACATCATCGGGAAGGTCTGCGATACGGGAAGTCCGTAAACGCCGCCGTTGTAGCTGTAAAGGGTGGTAATGGTGTCGGTGAAGCGGCTCCTTACCGTCTCCTCGTAGTCTCTGAACTTGGAAACGTCCACAAGCAGGTCACGCGCCGCGCACTGTATCGGGAAGTCTCCGCCGAGGAACAGCGCGATATCGGGTCCCTTGCCCGCGAGGGTAGCCTCGAGGATAGCGCCCTGTACGAGGTTTATGCTTGCCTGAACGCCGGAGTTGTTCTGGTTGAAGTCGTTATCGACGAGGTCCTTTACGACGGTTGCCTGGTCACGTCCGAGGGATACCCAGACGTTGAGGGACTTTTCACTCGTATCGGAAAGCATTGTGTAGTCTTCAAAGAAGGAGCCTATGAAAGCCTGGAAGCCGAAGGCGAATTCCTCGAAGAAGTTGCCGTTGGGCTTTGCGGGGGTCTCGTGGCAGGTGAGCACCTCGATATAGTCGAGCTCGAGGGGCTGGTCACGGTAGTCTCTCATCCACGCCGATACGGCGGAGATGTAATCCTTCAGAGTGCCGACCATGGACGGTATCTCGTCCTTCTTGGTGATGCAGCGGCGGAGGATAACGGAGAGGGACTCGAGGGAGGAGGCTTCGGAGCCCTGACCGAGCTTCTCGATGTTTGCCTTCTCTGTCTGGAGCTGATAGATAGCGTCCTCAAAGGTGGGGATAAGCTCCGGTATCTGGATATCAACGAGGTAATCGTTGTATTCATCGGGATCCGGACCCGTTATCATAAGTATTCTTCTGTAATAGTAGTTGAGCTTGTAAACGAGGTCGTCAAGTCGTCTCATGATCTCGCCGATATCGCCGGGCACTACCTCCATTGTAATGGTATGCTCGCCGGAGGTGAGCCACAGGTACATATCGTTGCCAAAGCCGTCGGAAAGAGTCTGCTGATACCAGTTGGGGTCATACGGGAAGGAAACGATCCTCATACCCTTGTTCGGTACCACGCCGTCGATATAGATGCGGCGGTTCGAATAAAATCCGCGCATCGTGTTCTGACGCGCCTTGAACGAGAAGGTGTAGTAGCCGTCATTGGGAATGGTGAACTTCCATGTGATAGCCTGTGTAGCCTTGTTCCATGTATCCGCGCCGATAGTGTTGTATCTCTGCTTGGTAGGGTGGGAGGGGCTTGCGTAGCTGGATGTCCTGTCGTATGTCGCATACAGAGTGGAAGCTGTCTTGTAAAGAGGGGACTGTGCTTCGATAAGTATGGAATTTGTTCCGATGTCATTGGTGACGGTAAGAGCCGGGGTCGCTTCTACCTCACCTCTCGGCGGCTCAACATAAGCCGGGGGTTCATCGTAGTTTTTCAGGGTAATGGTCTTGAGAGCGAAGTTTGTTCTGATGCCCTCGAGTGTCAGGGTGTGCTTCCCCGCGGTCAGGTTGAAGAAGTAGGGGTCATTGAACAGACCCTCTCTGTCCTTTATCGGGTAAGTGACCCACATATCCTTCTCGACCTGTGTGGGCTTCAGCTCATTATCCTTGCTGTCCTTCTTTATGGAGGTGGCATCCTCCCAGTACCTGTCAAGCGTGATGTCGTTGCACGCGGTAAAGGGATACTCGCCGTCTATCTTCAGTCCGACGTCTATGGTGGTGCTGCCGCCCGAGATAGTGTAGTAGTACAGCTCGATGCAGTAATTGCCTGCCTTCTGCACATCAAAATCAAAGCTGATCTCGCCGCGGTTGTTCGTCCACTTGAGGCAGTCCTCCTGTCCCTCATATTTCAGGATCTCGTACTGCGGCTCCTCGCCGCCCGCGTCCTTCGAGGGCTTGCCGTCCTTCGCCTCAATGACTATCTCGGCATCCGGGAACACATCGTCCTTGTGCTTCTCGTAATACGCGCTGTACGCGTTGTCACGATTGCCGGTATTCATGATGTTCCTGATAGTAGAGGCTTCACTCGCCTCCTCCTGCTCCTCACTTAACTGCTGCTCCGCATACGCCGGAACAGTCTGCATCGTGATAAGCATTGCCGCAGCCAGAAGTACCGCTAACGTTCTTCTCTTCTTGCCCAAATTCAGCTCCACCTTTCTTATTTAGAACGCTCCGCTTTTACCCCGTAAGTCTTTGGACGCTTGCGCGCTTTGGTCGCTCGCGCTCGAGTCTTGGGGAAAACCTTTTTGAAAAAAGGTTTTCCCCAAACCCCTTTCCAAAAACTTTTAATAGCTTCGCGCTAAATTCAATACTTTATTATTTTATTAGATCAATATTTCTTATTAAAATCAATTTTCCTTATTAAAATCAACTTTCCTTATTAAAACAACTTTCCTTATTAAAACAACTTAATAATATTTACTGCTTATAGATAGTGATCTTGTCGTCCTCAAGCTCGACCCTCACCCTGTCTCCGCCGTTTATCCCCAGCGCGTTCAGGTATTCCTTCGGTATCTGCAGACGTCCCGCTCTGTCAAGCAGCACCAGCTCCTCGTGAGCTCCCGAGTCCTGCATCGCCTTTATCTCCGCCTGCTGCTGCTCGCTCAGCTCCTCAAAGGATACGTTCGTCAGCACAGGCTTCTTTCTGATAAGCTCGCTGGACGTCTTGCCGTCCCTTATCGCAACAACGCGGTCGATGTGCTTCGCAAGATTCGTGTCGTGCGTCACTATTATTATCGTAACGCCCGTCTCCTTGTTCAGCCGCCGGAATACCTCCAACACATTGTTCGCTGTCTTTGTGTCAACAGCGCCCGTAGGTTCGTCCGCCAGAAGCAGCTTCGGATTGTTCGCCAACGCCACCGCGATAGCCGTCCTCTGCTGCTCGCCGCCCGACATCTGACCGAGCATCGAGTTTTTCCTCGCGGACAGCCCCACCATGTCGAGCAGATACTCCGCGCGCTTTCTGCGCTCCGCGTAATTGCTCAGCATCATCGGCATTTCCACATTCTCGACCGCTGTCAGGTACGGTATCAGGTTGCGCGCGTTATTTTGCCACACAAATCCTACTGTCCGCCTTTTATATTCTATGAAATCGTTGTCTTTGAACTTTAAAAGATCCTTGCCGTCAACATACAGGCTCCCCGCCGAGGGTCTGTCGAGCCCTCCCAGCATATTCAGCAGGGTGGATTTACCCGAACCGGAGGCGCCGACGATCCCCATGAGCTCGCCCCGCTCCACCTCAAGGTCAAGCCCCTGCAGAGCCATTACCTCGATGTCCTTGCTTTTATATATCTTCACCAGATTGTCGCACCGCACCATTATATTTTCGGGCGGCGCAAGCAGTACGGTCTTTGGCATACTATTTACCTGTCAATGTTTTGATGTATTATATTATAATGGTATATCGTTCCTCTTTATGTCTACTATCTCGCCGTCCTCCAGCGAATACACCACATCGGCGAGCTCCATCATCGCCTCGTCGTGCGTGGTCATGACCACAGTGATACCGTCGTCATGTACGAGCTCACGGAACAGTCCGAGCACTGCCGTACCGGTGTTTGAGTCAAGCGCCGCGGTAGGCTCGTCTGCGAAGATTATCTTCGGCTTGTGCGCGACGGCTCTCGCGATAGCGACTCTCTGCTGCTCACCGCCGGACATCTCGCCGGGTCGGTGGTTCATGCGCTTTGCGAGACCAACCCGCGAAAGGCATTCCTTTGCGCGTTTCGTTCTTCCCGAGATAGGGTACCCCGCGAGCCGCAGCGAGAATTCCACATTTTCCAGCGCGGTCATAGTGGATATCAGCGCCACCGACTGGAACACGAACGACAGCTTCTGCCGCCGCATCTTATCCCTCGCGTTATCGCTCATTTTCCCGATATCCTCCCCGAGGAACGTTACCGTTCCGCCGTCCTGTCTGTCCAGAGCGCCGAGGATATTGATGAGCGTGGTCTTACCCGAGCCGGATCTGCCGCGCAGGCAGACAAGCTCACCCTCGTTCACCTCGAGATCGATATTGGTGAGGGCATGGACAACACTTCCGTCGCCTATTTTGAATTCACGCGAAACGCTTTCGGCTTTAAGTATATTTTCCATAAAATTCTACATATTTGTATAATTAATAATGCTACTTTCAGTATAAATTACACAAAAAATCACAAAATCGCATAGTTATCCCATATTTACCTTTCTATTATACCAAACTTTTTTCATTTTGTCAATATTTCTAAAATACTTTTGTTTAGTTTTCAGTTTATATGGCGAATTGAACAAAAAGAGGTAATTTTTATGAAATTTACATAAAATTTTCGTAAAATTTCGCAGATATTGATTGAAAAAATATTAACAGCACAATATATTGATTGATAATTCCAAGAATTTTTATATTTATCTGTTAATAAACGCGAAATTTTCTCTTGATTTTTTTGAAGTATGGTGTTATTATTATACTATTATAATAATACAGCTTTTGGAGTCTGATATGAATACAGGTCTTGTACTGGAGGGAGGAGCGAGCCGCACAATTTTCACCTGCGGCATTCTGGACGCTCTTCTCGAGAATGATATCTTCATAAATTACGTCGCGGGAGCTTCGGCGGGAATTTCCTACGGCGTATCGTATCTGTCGAAGCAGATCGGCAGAAATCACCGAATTACAGCGGAATATATGAACGACAAGCGCTATATGGGCTTCTCGAATATGCTGAAACGGGACAATCGTTCCTACTACGGACTGGATTTCGTGTTCGGGGAGATACCCGCGAAGCTGATACCGTATGATTTCGAGGAATATCGCAGGAACGGCGAGAACGGCTTCGGCGCTGTCACGAACATTGTCACAGGCAAGACCGAGTATATGCGGGTGTCGGCGGACGACAGGAACTGGACTGTGCTGCGGGCATCGTGTGCTCTGCCGATATTGTTCCGCCCTATAAAAATAAACGGGCAGTACTACATGGACGGCGGCATTACCGATTCCATACCATTCAGATATGCTTTTGACAGCGGTCTCGACAAGCTCGTGGTCGTTCTGACACGCCCGAGGGGCTATGTCAAAGCTCCCGAGAAGATAGTCATGGCGGTAAAGGCAGCTTATCCGAAATACCCGAGGCTTGCCGAGGCTCTTTCACGCCGCCATATCATGTACAACAATGAGATCGCGGAGCTGGAGCAGCACGAGAAGGAAGGCAGAGTGCTTGTCCTTGCCCCCGAAAAGGACTACGGTATCAGCCGCACCGAAAATGATCCCGATATCCTTCTGCCTTTCGAGAAGGAGGGGCATGATTATGGGGTGAAGATGATACCGAGAATACTTGAATTTCTTGGATAAGATCCGTCTTTCGAAACAGTGCAGCGGAGCAATTGAGTTCAGCTGTTCAAATTTAGGCTCAAGCCCTTTTTAAAGGTGATCTCCCCGCTGGGGAGGTGGAGCTTTTGCGAAGCAAAAGCCACAGAGGGTCACGGCACGAAGCCGTGATTGCCTGTCCAAAGGCGCG
>CAJOMV010000007.1 GCA_905235805.1 uncultured Ruminiclostridium sp. | reverse complement strand
CGGGAACTCCAGCTCCCGGAACAGCATTATCTGCTGCAAGCGCTCCAGCGCCGTATCGTCATACAGCCTGTAGCCCGCGTCGGTATGTCCGCTGGGGGTAAGCAGCCCGATTTTGTCGTAATATTGCAGTGTGCGCACACTAAGTCCTGTCAGCTTGCTTACCTCGTTCACTGTCATCATAGCCTTGACCTCCTTATCTTCGCTGACTTTACTATACACTATTACGTTACGTCGTAGTCAAGGGGTAATTATGCAATTCGTCTGATTGTACAAAAACGAGCCGTCTGATATGTTCAGATTGTCAATTCCTTGCTATTTTTTCACTCTCTGAATAAATAGCGGAATTATTATGGCAGGGTGTCAACAGGATATTGAAATGTCTGTGTGGGTGTGGTATAATACAATAAAAAAACAAAAGGAATGAAAATATGCCATTAAAATTTGAGGATTACAAAGAGCTTACCTACGGAAGCTTTACCTACAGATGCAATTATCAGGCATTTCTTTACGGAGAAGCGACAGATATAGGCGGCGGAACTGTCACAAAGGAAGAGATAGACATTATCGCGGAGCACCCCGGGCTTGACAGAATATCTGTCGCCGGTCTCCATCAGGATACATTTGATTACTTTGTGCATACATACGGACATCGTTTCAAGGCTATATATTTCTTTAAAAACAAAACAGTAGCCGATCTTTCCGCACTTGCGGAGCTTGAAAACATCGAGGTCATCGGATATTTCCTTAATCAGCGCGCCGACAAGCTCTGGAACATGAGCGGGAACAAAAGGCTGAAAATGCTGGAAATAAGCGATTTTTCCCGTCTTAAGGACTTTTCCGGCATCGAGACGGCACCCGCTCTTGAAGCGCTTGAATTCGGCAACAAAATATGGGCGCGCACCGTACTTGACAATGTTCCGAATATGAGCGGTGCGCGCTTGAAGTATGTTTCATACAATGCGGATATAGGTCTTGATAACACATATCGGCTTTTACAGGCTCCAGATCTTAAAAAACTGAATTTTGCGAAAAATGCTTATCCTGTGGAGTTTGTCGCGTGGATATGCTCGAATTATCCCGGACTTGAGGGCTTCTGCCTGAAACCTTATGTGGAGTTTGATGACGGAAGCGGATTTATAACCGGTAAAAGAAAGCCTCATTTTTCAGACATAAATAATGAAAAGGACAAGAAAAAAGTCGATAAAGCCGTCAGAAGATTTGAAGAAATGAAGGAAAAAGTCAGAGGTCTGTCATTTGCCGAAATTGTCGGGATCATTGACAGGGCTGTCTGAAATAATCATCAGCGTTGATCTTCATGCACAAAGCTCTCGCGTAAAATACGCCAAAAACGTGTTGACAAACCGTCCAATATATGATATAGTAGAATAAAGTATATTGTATAACATTTTCTTGAAAGGGGTCGGCACAATCAGAGTAATGCGCTGCGATATAAGCGATCATAACCGCGTTCCTTTTTCGGAAATAATGACCATAACAGCAAACAACGCACACTCCGAGTTACTATCTGCTCCTGCGGGTGTGCTTTTTATGTCCAGACAAAGATGATGTTACAGTAATGAGTGTAGTATGGAAGGGTGATAAAAAATGATATGCGAAAAAACTTCGGACGGAAAGAAGCTGAACGTTAAGCTTATCGGCGAGGTAGATTCATTGAACAGCGCAAAGATAGAGGAAGAGCTGCTCAAAGAGGCGGAAGGAGTGACCGACCTCACATTTGATATGAGTGAGCTTGAGTACATATCCTCCGCAGGGCTGCTTATGCTGCTTCACTTGCAGAGAATGATGCAGACACAGGGCAGTATGAGGATAATAAACACCAATGAGGAAGTAATGGAGATATTCAGGATCACAGAATTTGACAGACTGCTCGATTTCGTTTAACACAGGCGCGGATACCCGCTCCGACACGTCCCGTATGCTTTTCTATCAGAACTTTCGCTCAAAAATATTTATGTCAGCGAGGTGCATATTATATGGATCAGGCAAGAAAAGAAACCTACAATAATTTGTTCGCGCGTATGGTAGACGCAATGACGGATATGGATAATTTCGACCGTGAGGAATTTGTCGGAATATTGCATGAGATCTGTGAATTTTTTGACCTTTCAAAGGGCGTGACCGAATTTTACAACAGTCTCAGCGCCGAACGCGCCGGGAACGGTGAGATACTTATAGACCACGACGACGGCAGAGGAGAGGGAAAGATCGCTGTCTTTCACAGGATAATAACCCCCTCAAAGACCGTCATAAAAAGCACGCTGTATAAAGCGGCGGATTCCGAATCGCTGACCGATGAAGAGTATCGCAGGCTTGACCTTATGCTCAAGGCTATGCTCAGCTTTATCAGCAGGAACAGGCTCCAGTCGGCGGTAGAACGGCTTGCGTTCTATGATGAAGCCGACTATCCCAACCTGAACTACTTCTCCCGTCACCTCGAGATGCTGAACGAAAAAGGAAAGCTGTACGGAAATACCGCTATCCAGTTCAATCTTCAGCATTTCTCGCTAATAAATCAGGAGATCGGGCGCGATGCCGGCGATATCGTGCTTAAAAACTATTTCTCTCTGATAAAGAGCTTCATAGGCGATAAAGGTCTTATCTGCCGTATCGGAAGCGATAATTTTGCCGCTGTATTCAGCAATGAGCTTCTTGACTCCATTCTGAAAACAATGGCGGGCTTTCCCGTGATATATGACGAGGTGAACGAGAAAAGGGTCATCATATCCACCTATGTAGGGATATACACGATCCCCGACGGATATGTCTTTGAACGACCGGACGATATAATAAGCCGCATCAACACTGCCGCGCAGGACGCCAAATATAATTTCGACGGTACTGTCGTGTATTATACGGAGCGCACTCACATCGAAAAAGAAAAGATGATGCGTGTCCGCAGATTTTTCGGAGATGCCCTCGAAAACAATGAGTTCAAAGCATTCTATCAGCCGAAGGTGGATATAACTACCGGAAAGATCGTGGGGGCGGAAGCTCTCTGCCGCTGGGTGATCGGGGACAAGAACGTCCCGCCGGTGGATTTTGTGCCTGTACTCGAAAAGAGCTCGGATATATGCCGCTTGGATTTCTATATGCTCGACGCGGTCTGCAAGGACATCAGACGCTGGCTCGATGAGGGCAGGCACATAGTAAGGATATCCGTGAACCTCTCGCGCAAGCACCTGCTCGACGCCGACCTGACTGACCACCTGCTGACGATAATCGACGATAACAGGGTACCTCACAAGTATATTGAATTTGAGCTTACCGAGACCTTGTCCGATGCAGAGTTCAGCGTTCTCAAGCGTATCGCGAATGAACTGCAGAACAAAGGCATATATATCGCGGTGGACGATTTCGGGGTAGGATACTCCTCTCTTAATCTTATCCGCGAGATCCCGTGGGACGTGCTGAAGCTCGACCGATGCCTCATTCCTACGGAAGACGACTACGGCATTACCACACTTATATTCAGACATGTTGTCGCAATGGCTCAGGCTATGGGACTGGAGTGTATCGCGGAGGGTGTGGAAACAGAAAGACAGCTTGAAATACTCAAGGAAAACGATTGCCGCATAGCACAGGGATTTTATTTTGATAAGCCTCTGCCGCTCAATGAATTTGAGGCAAAGCTCGGGAATTATACATACGAGATCCCCGAGTTCCTCAAAGACCTGTAAAGTCAAAACAACTCCCCGGTCCATACGGAACCGCTCCCGAGCTGGTCATGTATAAGAAGCGCTGACGACAACAGTATATCCCGAAAAGCTTGTATGCTTTGCGCATACAGGCTTTTTATGTAATTAACTATCCTAACGATTGATATTTGCATAATAAACCGAAACAATGGTCACAAGAATGACGGGCTTTGCTGTTTCGGGCTATTCCGGGGGAGGAGCTCGGTTTTATTCGCTGTCATCATCGTCGTCGATAACGTTGTATTTTTCCTCATCGTCAATGAAGTCGTCATCAAAGAAATCATCGTCATCGTCGTCCGTGTCACAGCCTGTCAAAGGCGGCAGTGACGGCATTATGCGCGTCAATAATTGTTTACGGCTGCAAACAGATCATCGAGCGTCTGTTTCGTATATGTATGCCCCTTGTACACCGCCTTTTCAAGCTCAAAACACCCTTCGAACGCCGTATCATGGAGCTCGGTAACACTGTCGGGAATTATCACTTCTCTGAGGCTTTCACAGTCCAGAAACGCCTCACGCCCGATCCTCTCCGTGCCGTCCGGTACAGTAATGCTCAGCAGGCTGACACAGCCCTGGAACGTATTATGCTCTATGCTCTTCAGGCTGCCCGGTAAATGTATGCTTTCAAGGCTTGCGCATTCGGCAAAGGCATAGTCCCCTATAAATGCCACACTGTCAGGAACGGTCATATCCGTAAGACCCGAACAGCCTTCAAACGCTGCGCCCTCTATCCTTGTCACGCTGTCCGGGACAGATATCCCCGTAATTTCCGAACAGCTGTCAAAGGCATTCTCGCCGATGACCGTCACGCCGTCGGGTATCTCCACATCACCGCTTGCGGTATATCCGCCTATCAATATGCCGTTTACGATGACAAGGGGAGCCTCCTTCATCTTCGCGTCAAACCACGCTGTTCCCGCAAACGCGAAGCCTCTTATACTCGTCACGCTCGCGGGGAGCGACACGCCTGTAACGTCCTTGTGCTCATAAAACGCGCGCAAGCCTATACCCGTCACACTTTTCCCGTCTATGACCGGCGGTATTCCAACCTCACCGCCTGCTCCTTTGTATCCGACAACAGTGATCGTTCCGTCCTTGTTCACTTCCCGCTCAAAATCATCGGCAGGGGAGCTGATGACGGGAGCGCCGCACTCGGGGCAGACCGCGCTGTCGGGGATCTCTTTCTTACAGCTAAAACAGAACATGGGGCTGAACCTCCACAAAAATTATTTAACAGTATTATATCGCATTTCCGTCCCGAAATCAACTGTTTTTGCGTAGGTCTGCAACCTTTTCCGCTCCCGCGGAGTGTTATATACAGAGAGGAGATGTCACAATGAAAAGACTGTTTGCGATACTCGCGCTGATCGCCGCGGCACTGTCGTCCTGCGGGAATGCGGAACCGGGCGGCGGCACCGGTACGATCGATATTTCGTCCGGTGTTATATGCGATGAACTGTTTTCCTATGACGAGGACAATGTCGGGCTGCTGATATTCCGCTGCGGGGACTCATATTTTTCCCGCGTCGGCGGAGATGTAATGAGCCTTAAGATACAGGGGGATATCCCCGGAGGAATGGAGCTGCCGGACGGCGGGTTCGCTGTCATAACCGCCGACATCACGCGCCTGAGCGGCGGTATAGCGGGCTTTGCCGGCAACCCGGAGATACGCAGGCTCCGCAGCTTCGAGGCGATAGGCTTTGAAGAAGCGGCGCAGAAGTACGGATTTGAGGAATACACCCTCGGCGAAGAAAAATACAGCCAGCCGCAGATATGCGTCTCCGGCGGCAATACCTACTGCGTTTTATTCTTTTATGACGGCGTACATATCTATCTTGACGGCAGTGCGGTGGGAGTATATGAGACACTTTTCGAGGCGGAAGCCGCAATGGGTCTGCGCACCAACGCCGACACACTCGCGGAGCTGGAGAAGGTGACTTGTATGGCTCTGTATGTGTTCCGCTGCGGCGACACATATCTCGCATACAGCACAAATATCTACATGAACCGTTACTGGACGCCGCTTCTGAACGCGCAGTATGAGAACGCCCCGAGCGGCTTTGAGCTGGCGGACGGCGAGGTCGCCGTGATATATGACCCGGACCTGCTCAAGGTAAACGGCGGAGAAAAGGGCTATGTGAACGCTCCCATGCTCGTTTCCCCCGCCGAGGCGGAGAAGTGCGGATACATCACGCTTACCCTGAACACCGCTCCGGAGCACTGGGAGGAAAGCGTTCCCACCGCGGAGGGCGAAATGAGGCAGTACTCCGCGGGCGACTGGCTGATATTCCTGCTTGGCGGGAAATACCATGTCTATCACGACACCTTCCCGGAGCATGAGCTGATAGGGATATTTGACACGGCTGACGAAGTGGATACGGCACTCGGAAGATAAACAAAAACGCTCTCCCCGCAGGGAGAGCATTTTTATTACCAGTAATACTCCGGCGCGTAGGCTACCTTCCAGGCGCCGTCCTCCTTCACGAATTTGAAGGTGGTGTAGGTGCGCTCGTAGGTGTCGCGGAGCTCGGGGTGATATGTCAAGTCGGACGCTCCGACCTCGACGCGGAACTGCGTCTTGCGGAAGACTATCTCGTCGTCGGTCTGCTTCACAAGCTCGTATTCCTCATGTACACGTCCCAGGTCTCCGCCTCTCGTCACTTCCACAATATACACTTCATCGCCGTATTTCAGGAAGAAATCGAAATTATTCAGCAGCGACAGCGCCATATCCTCGGTGAAGCTCTCAAGATACGCGTTCCGGAAGCTTTCATAGCTTATGCCCGTCGAAGCGAAGGGCCGTATGTAGTCGGGTTCAAGAGGGTGGGGCTTTTTCACCACGGCACCGCTGTTCTTATAGCAGTCCAGATCCGGGATATTATCCGTCGCAAGTATATAGTCAAGAGCGAACGCCCTGTAATAAAGTTCCTTCAGTCCCGGAACGCCGAGGCTGTCGATAAAAAGGCCTGTATTTACGATCCTGTTTTCCTGACCGCTTTTCTCCGACCACTCCGTTTCCCAGCCGATAAACCTTTCGATGTAGGAGTCTACGCTGAGTTCGTTCAGTTCGCCGCTGTCGAAGGGTGTCCCCTCCAGCTCCACGCCTGTCATATCGTAGTCCACCGCGGGTTCGGTAAGCTCGGGCGGCTCCACGGGGGAGTTGAAGCGTATCTGCACGCCGCCCGCCCAGTTGGAGGAGATCTTGTCGCCCGCTTTGACCTCCATACCCTCGTAAACGTTCGCGATACTGCCGCAGTTTGCGTAAGTCCAGAGATTGCCGTTACCGTCGAGAATGTCGATATACATATTCTGTCCCGGTATCCAGTCCACGGTCTGCACGGTTCCGTCCGTCACGGAATAGATGTCCCCGGTGTAGTAGGAGCGGTTCCCCTGTACGAACGCCTCGCCGTTGTATATGAGATTTGTCGATTCGGGGTCGAGAGGCAGAGCGTAGTCATCTGTCCCCGCATACTCCGCGAGCAGTGCCAGCGCAGTCTCGTTCTCGTTTTCGAGCCATGCCCGGTATGTCAGAGTGTTGAAATCCAGCATTATATCGCAGTCGCCCGCAAGATAGTCGTAGTATTTCAGCCTGTTCACTCCGTCGCACTCTATGCTCTCGAGAGTATCGGTCAGGTGCAGGAACAAATCGGGGAACTGGCGGAGCGTCTCCCCGTCATACACGAACACCGACACTGTGAATACTCCGTTTCCGGGAAGTCCCGCATAAATCAGCAGCTTTCCGTCGTCCAGCACCTGTGATATGATGTTGAAGCTGCCGTCGGCACTGAACCGGTTATAGTCGTTTTCCGTTCTGAACTCCGAGAATGCCGCGCTCGCTTCGTCGGAATTCTTCAGTCTTATCCACGAGTTATCAAAAGCGAAAACGCCCTCACTGGTGCGGTCATAATATATCTCCTCGATCTCCCAGCACACATATTCGGGAGCGAACGCGAAGGGCTCCACGTCCGGGTCATAGTGTTCGAGCAGCTTTCTGTCGGGGTTGGAGATAAAGCTGTCGAAACGCAGGTGCATACCCTCTTTGTATGGCTCGCCCCTGTACAGCCACTCATACGGCGTGTTGTCGTCGTATTTGCGCGCCCGGAAGCCCATGCCGATATGCTCATTCCCGTGCACCACAAACCCGAACACATCTTCCTCAAATCTGATCTCGTCCGGGGATTTTATCGTATAGAACCAGTTCGGCTCATAGTCGATATATTCCCGGTAATCGTCCGTCTGATATATAGTCGTGCAGTAGCTGTCCTCACCCTCTATAGGCACGCAGATTATCGCGCCTAACATCGGGAGATCGTAGTCCGCTATCTTTATCACGATATCCCTGTCGAGGGTTATTTCACCCGTCGGGGTATCGCGGGTAACGAAGCGCGCGGTGCTCCACACCTTATCGGTCTTTGCGCCAACTACCTCGACTCTGCCGGTCTCGGGGACAACGGATATCACGCCGTTATTGTCGTAGTAATCCCCGAACACTATCCGCAGATACGCCTCACCCGATATGCTGTCGCCGAAGTTCTCACTCCTTATCACATAATCGTGGAGCTCCTGCGGGAACTGGTCGGGCTCGGTCACGGGTGGTGTATCTGTGGTAACGCCGGTGGTCTCCGTCACGGAGACAGGCGGCTCGTAGGGCGTTATATCGGGCTCCTTTCCATTAAGTCCCCACATAAATCCCAGCGCGACCACAAGCGCGAGCACCGCGGCAAGCGCCCCGCCGGTCAGCACCGGACGCAGCCACGGGTGCTCCGGCTCCGGGAGGCGCTCCCCCGTCACCTCGCGAAACTCGCCGCCCTGCGCTTTTATTATGGAGGGGCGCTCGTAAGCAGTGGCGAGCCTAACATAGCTGTCCTTTACATCTCCGATAGCACGGATAAGCTTTTCTTCCGCTGTCACAGCTCGATCCCCTCCTTTTCCAGATATGCTTTAAGCTTCTCGCGGGTGCGCATGAGCGTCACCTTTACCTTGCTCTCCCCTACCCCGAGACGCCGCGCGATCTCCGGCACGGTCATGAAGCTCCAGTAGCGCATGAGAAACATTCTGCGTTTCTCACGCGGCAGTGTACCGAGAAACTTCTCTATCTTTCCTGTCAGCTCGGCGCTTTCCACCGTCTCGTTCACGTTCTCCTTTGAGGGAACGCACTCCGCGAGCTCGTCATACGCCGCATCGTACACTTCCCCGCCCCGCTTCATGGCGGAATACCGCTTCACCCTGTCGAGTGCGATATTGCGGACTATCCGCATGATGAAAGCGTACAGCGGGTTTGGCTCCTGCGGCGGTATTACGCTCCACAGCTTCATATATGTATCGTTCGCGCACTCCTCGCTGTCCTGCATATTCCGCAGGATATTGTAGGCGGTGCGCCTGCATTTGTCTCCGTATTTCCTGTCGGTCTCGGTGACAGCGGTCTCCGACCTCGCGAAATACAGCTCTATTATTTTTTTGTCGTCCATTTCGTCCTCCGGCATTTCATTGTAAAAAGAGCTCTCACCTATATAAACGAAAAACAGCGGCAAATCGTTACACTATTTCCGAAAATTTTCAAAAAAATAAGCAGCCGCTGTGACTGCTTACATATTATCAGAAAAGCGCCGGATTGTCAATCCCGCTCTATCCTTCCCGAGCTCATCTTATAACGCACGTCGGCGTACTCTGCCGCGTCCTTTTCGTGGGTGACCATGAATACCGCCGTACCGGAGAGCGCTGTCTCCTTCAGTATCTTCAGCACATTCTCCGTGTTCTCGTCATCGAGGTCGCAGGTCGGCTCGTCGGCAAATATAACATCGGGCTTGCGTATCATGGCACGCGCTATCGCCATGCGCCGCAGCTCTCCGCCCGACAGCTCCGAGGGCATAGCGTCCGCGAGCCGGGAGATATCGAGCCTTTCCATGAGCACTGCCGCGTATTCACTCGCCGCTGCCCGCTCCTTATCCGTGCCGTACAGCATATAGGACAGGCAGATATTCTCCGTGACCGTGAGGCTGTGAACGGCGGTCTGTCCCTGCGGTATCACGCCGATATGCTCGCTCCTGAAGCGCGAGAGCTTTCCGTCGTCCATTGCGTAGATATCCTCCCCGCCGTACAGCACCTTGCCGGAGGTGGGGGTCAGCAGTCCCGCGAGCATATTGAGCAGAGTGCTCTTTCCGCTCCCGGAGCGCCCCATGAGCAGGACGAACTGCCCGCGCTCTATAGAGATGTCGGCAGGCTGCACCGCCACAAATCTGTTCGTGCCGTTCCCCTGCCGTATGAATTCCTTTGTAAGAGCTTCCGCGGTCATCGTCATCAGTTATCACCCCGCAGAATAACGCCCGTGTCTATGCAGCCGATACGGTGCGCGGAGTACGCGGCGGAGACCGCTCCCGCCGCTGCCGACACGATAAGCGCAAGCACCGAGAACAGCAATACCACCCCCGTATCGGGCAGCAGAAACGGCATCCCCATGCTCTCCTCTATAACCCCGTTGAAGGGCAGCACGATGAGCAGCCCCAGCAGTATCCCTATCACCGCGCCTGTGACCGTCATCATCAGCGCTTCGGACATAACTATCCCCGACAGCTTCCTGCGGGAGGCGCCTGTCACTCTAAGCACCGCGAATTCCTTCTTCCGCCCGTTCACACTCATCACGAACGCGAGGAACAGTATCACGAGCCCCAGCACCCATACCGCGCAGATAAGCGCCCCTATCAGCCCGGAGATCCCCTCAAGGCTCCCCGCTATGCCGGAGACCATGTCAGCGGTCTTGAAGGACTTCGTGCGGCGAACGTGCAGATTGAGGTCGTTCAGCACCTCGTCCACGGTATAGCCGCCCGCGACCTTTATGAGAATGCAGGACACCACACTGTCAGGGTCGATGTCCGCGAAATCGTTCATTCCCAGTTCAAGAGAAGAGCGTATGAGCGTTTTGATGGTATTCATATTCGTGTACACCGCGGTATCGAGGTCGGTGCCGGTCTTGTCGAGCTTCGCCGCCACATTGCACTCAACGCCGTAGAAGGTAATGGTATTCCCGACGAACACGCTTAGGTCATTGCCGACCACAACATCGAGGTCCTTCAGCTCGCCGCCCATGCTCCGCTTTATCCATGGAGTAACGGTGAAGTCCGTCTCCGGGTCGTAGCCGATTATCTGAAGCGGCACAGAGCAGCAGCTCGAGCTTGCGGAGGCAAGGTACAGCTGCGGGGATATCTTCTCTATCCCCTCGCGCTCCGCCGCCTTGTCGAGATACGACCTGTCCATATAGAAGTAGCCCCTGCTGCCCTGCATTATGACGTTCTCGAAATTCTGCTTTGACAGCGCCGACGCGGGCACTGTCATTATATCCGCGCCCAGCCGCGCTTCGAGAGCGTTAAGTCCCGTCCGCAGGCTCGATACTATGAGAGTGCCGCATATCATGGTCACAGCCATGAGCACTGTCAGTATCACAAGCGCGGCAGACCTCGCGGGTCGTCCCGCTATATTGCGGAACGGGAGGCTTTTCGTCAGCTTCATGCGTCCACCTCGCTCTTCCTTCTGCTTCTGCTTATCAGTACAGCGGAATTCACTGCCGCGGTGACCGTAATGAGCACGGCTGTAACTATCACCGCCGGACGCATAACGGTATGGCAGTGCATTGTCGGCATCATGCATAGCTTTATCGCGATATCGGGGATAAGTATGGTCACTATCGCTGTCGGTATCGCGGAGAGGGAGGCTCCGAGCGCCGCCCTGTCACTGCCGCATATCAGCACAACCACAGATACCACCGTGAGTGCTGTCCCCGCCATGAATACCGCCTGCTCCGCCCAGTGGCAGGTCATCCACGAGCCGTCGTCCTTCGGACCGCAGGCGGAGAATACCGTTCTTACCCCCACGGTCAGGATAAGACTCAGCGCTGTCATTATTATCCCTGCTGTCCTGCTCTTTAACTTTTTCATAGCTTATTCCTTTCATAAGTTCATATCTCTGTCCGACATCGGATATCTCTCATTGAACTCCGCTGCCGAATATATCTCGTCTCTTATGTGGTCGGCGGAAAACGTCTCGCTGCCCTTCAGAAAGCAGTCCCGGGTCCCCGTCTGTATATCCCATGTTATATCTGTGTTATAGTAAGCGCCGTCTAACCCCACGATATTCCACGCGTGATATTCGCTCGAGCCCTCCTTGACCGCCATGCCCGTTATCACGCGGCAGTCCACTCCCAGCTCCCGCAGCAGCCGGTACATCAGTACGCTGTATCCCTGACAGACTGCTGTCCTGTGGAAAAGCGCCGCATAGGCTGTGGTCTTGAGGTGGTAGTGCTCGTTCTTGGCGTGAACGCGGTCATAGCTCACATTTTCACAGATGTAGTCATAGACTGCCCTGACCTTCTCAAGGTCGGACTTACCGCTCACCCCGAGCTCACCGATAAGGTCATTCACCCGGTCGGTGACTTCCCGCTCCTGCTCCGGGTCGGTGTAATATTCGGGGATTATGGTGATGATGTACGAATACCGCCCGCCGGAGATCTCCGAACGACTGTACTCCAGCTCATACCCACCATACTGGTGCAGGATATAATCCCCCTCGCAGGGGTCATCGGTCTCCGACAGAGCAAAGTCCACAAGCTCGCCGACGAGGGCGGGGATATCGTCCATATTGTCACTGCCGGAGCTGTATTCTATCGTTATCTTCGTATCCCTTGCCGCGAACGCGTCCCGTATTGTCTGTATCACGCTGTCGGCGTTCCCGAAGTACACGCTCAGGTCTTTTCGCACCTCATAGTGATACTCCGGGACCGAGCAGCCCGATAATGCCATGACAGCGGCAAGTGCCGCGACTAAAAGCCCTCGCTTCATCATTTCTTCCCGCGGCGGAATTTCCGCTTCCACACCGCGGCGGCATTGGAATTGACCAGCAGCCGCTCCATATCTATACCCGCGGGACAGATATCCCGGCAGGCAAGGGATTTCCCGCAGCCGCGGTAGAAGTGCTCGCTGTACGCGCCGTACAGTCTCTTTCCGTCGGTATCGGGAGCCTCCGCTATCAGCCGCGAAGCGGGAGCGAGGACAGCCGTCCCGAAAAACTCGCCGCCCGCGTAGAAATTCGGACACACCTCCAGACAGCACCCGCACTGCAGGCACCTTGACGCGTCGTAGGCAACGCCCGTCGTATCGGGCACAGCGCTGTCACGCAGCCACGCTCCGAGCTGCTTCAGATTGTCGAGCATAACGCTCCTGTCCACGGTAAGGTCGCGGATAACGGGAAACTTTTTAAGCGGCTCCAGACGCACGGTACCCTCCGGGAGATCCTTCAGCCAAGCGTCGCAGGCAAGCCCCGGTCTGCCGTTTATCAGCATGGCGCAGGCTCCGCATTTCTTCTGGCGGCAGCTGCTCTCCCACTCTATGGGGTCGTCCGCGAACGCGCTCACGTTCAGCTCTGTGAGCGCTCCCGCGACGGTCTCCTCACCGTCCGTCTCATATTCCACCGAGACGGTATACGGCTTGTCGGCAGGGCTTTTCCGCCGTATTATCTCAAATCTGATCAGCATTGTCGTTCCTTTCGGGCAGGTCGGCAAATGTGACTCTCACTCTCCCGCCGTTGTACTCCGAGACCGTGGTCTTTTTAAAGCCGGCAAAGGTCTCGGGGAAGTCCTCTCTGTAATGCGCTCCGCGGCTCTCCATTCTGCCGAACGCGGAGTACAGCATCGCTTCGGCAAGCGCCTTCTTAGCCTTCTCCGCCTCATTCGCGTAGCCGAGCGCCTCGACGCTCTCTATCGCCGCCCGAATGCCGCTTTCCGTGCGGACTATGCCGAGCCCCTCACGGAGGATATATCCCATGCTCCGCGAAAATTCCGCGGACGCCTCGCAGTCGTATTCATCGCGCCCCGTAAAGTCACGGTCGCCGTTATGGTTCCTTCTCTTGTAGCCGGAGGCTGTCTGCGCGGCGGTCATTCCGCCGTACACCGCCCCGAGCATGGAGTTGCCGCCGAGGCGGTTCGCGCCGTGATACTGACAGGCGCACTCACCCGCCGCGTACAGTCCGTCGATGTTCGTCTCGTGCAGGCGGTTGACGTAGATGCCGCCCATGAAGTAGTGTATGCCCGGCTGCACCGGTATCGGGTCACGCTTCGGGTCAAGGGGGAAATAGTGCATTATCTCCTCCCGCAGGTCGGAGAGCTTCCCCTCCCATACCTCCTCCGTTATCCCGGTCATGTCGAGGAATATCTCCCCGCCCCGTCTCATCTCGAAGAACATCTCCCGCGATACCACGTCACGGGGCATCAGGTTACCGAGCGTGGGGTATTTCTCCTCCATAAAGTACCGCTTTTCGCCGTCCTTCAGCGAGAACAGCCTTCCGCCCTCGCCGCGCGCAGCCTCGCTTATCAGGCAGCGCTTGCCGGGGATAGCTATGGTGGTCGGGTGGTACTGTATCATCTCGAGGTTCGCGAACAGCAGTCCCTGCGTGAACATCACCGCCGCGGGAGTGCCTGTGTTCGTGGTAGTACCCGTGGTCATCGAGGGGAAAAATCCGTTCAGTCCCCCGCAGGCAAGTATCACAGCGCCCGCAAGGTCCCGTACAGTCCCGCCGCAGCACTCCTTCACCCGTACTCCGGCGCATTCCCCGTCATTTATCAGCAGACGTATCAGCCTGTGGCGCGGCAGCCGCTCCACAAGCCCCTCCGCCTCATATCTTCTCACCGCGTCGATAAGCGCGGTCATTATCATCTTTCCTGTGCTGCTCTTCGCAAAGGCGGTGCGCTTCTTTTTCTGCCCGCCGAAGCTTCGCAGCATAAGGCTCCCGTCTTCATTGCGGTTGAACGGCACCCCAAGCTCCGCAAGCTTTCTCACCACGTCCGGAGCGTGTTTTGTCAGCCCCTCGACGGCATAAGGGTCGGCAAGCATGACTCCGCCCTTCATTGTCTCCTCACAGTGCAGCGCGGTCGTGTCGCCCTCGCCCATGGTATCGAGCGCGGCGTTTATGCCGCCCTCCGCAAGCACGGACTGCGCCCGCTCGGAGCTCTGCGCCGATATCAGGCGGCAGCGTATCCCCTTCTCCGCAAGCGTCAGTGCGGCGGACAGTCCCGCGAGACCGGCGCCTATAATATTTATCATGTCCGCCATATCACACGCTCCAGCTCACAAAATACACCACAAACGCTATCCCCGCGGCAAACAGCACCACCGACAGCACAAACGCGATATCCCCGATAAGTGCCATGCCGCTCCTTGCGCCGAGAGCCGTCATCAGCGGACGTATGTTCGTCACGATGTGCAGTACGAGCGTCAGCACCAGCAGCACCGACAGTATCAGCTGCGGAACGTCGAACAGGTTCAGCCTGTAGCCGTCAGCGCCGTTATGTCCCATGAAAATGATGATGTGCGAGATAATGAACAGCATCACGGCAAATCCGCTTATCCGTCTTACCCAGAACAGCTTGTTCTCTTTGAAGTAATTCGCACCCGACTTTCTTATCGCTGTAAGCGTGTCTATGGTCAGCTTTATCCCTATCACCGCGTGAACGCATACAGCGAGGAGCATCACCCATGTCACGATCTGCATGACCGCCGAACCGCCCTCGGTAAAGCCGAAGAGCGTAAAGCTTCCCACTATGACGTGAAACAGGAAAAGCGCAAATATAGTCATACTCAGCACAGCATTGAATTTCCTCATTGCGCTTCTCCTTTGTCGACAGTGTGAATGACTTCCGTGAAGCTGCTGTCCGCGATAGCCGAGATGCCGTAGCTTTCCGCCGCCTCGTCCGACAGCAGCAGCATATCATACCGCCCGTACTCCGCCTTTGACAGCACCTGCAAAGCGCTCCCGCTGTGCAGCTTCATCTGATTTTCCGGGAGCCGCGACATAAAGCTCATCGCCATTTCATGGGCGCTCTCGTCTCCCTCGAGCGTGACACAGCTTATATCGTCGAAGATTATCGTGAAATCCCCGCCGGAGAAGAATTCTCTCCACGCTTCCATATCGCTCCCGCTTTTATGGCGTTCGCGGTTTATAAGCACCGTATAGTTCCCCGAGGGCGCGTCGAGTATCTCCGACGCGCCGGATACGGCGTCAGTCCCGTTTATCAGCCGCGCAAAGCCGTCCGTAAACAGGAACGGCACAACGAGCAGCAATATCACACCTGCCGCACAAACCGCGATATGACGTACATATCGCATCAACTCTTAGCTTCCGCCTTGCCCAGAGCCTCCGAGACCGCCTCGGTGAACTGCTGATAGTTAATGGTGGCACCGCTTACCGCGTCCACGGAATTCAGGTCTCCCGACGCAACAAGGTCGTCAGCGTACTTTGCGCACGCCGCGACAGCCTTCTGCGCTTTATTGTAGAAGTCCTTGTTTGCGATACTTCCCTGCTTCTTGCCGTAGTCCTCGCCCTTCTGCGTGCCGTCGAGCTCGTAGGTGGTGAACTCGCAGTCGGAGATCGCTCCCCCGCTTATGGTTATCTTCACGACGCCGTAGCCGTTGCCTTCCTCGGAGCCGTCCTCGTTCACATACTCGGCGCTTCTTGCTTCATAGGTGCCGTCAATGTACGACACCGAGCCTCCGCAGCCGGATATGACGGCTATGGCGAGCAGCAATGCCGCTGCTGCCGTAATCCTCTTTTTCATATCGTGTCCCTTCCGACAGATGTGGTGTGATACTGCTATTATACCACACTGCATCAGTCCTTGTCAAATTTTATCTCACCCGTGAAATTCTCGTTCACGGTCTCCTTCACGAGCTTGCCGTTGCGCAGGTATACTGTTCTCTGCGCCACCTCCGCGACCTCGGGGTCATGGGTGACCACGATCAGCGTAGTTCCCTCGTTATGGAGCTTATGGAACAGGTCAACGACTATCTTCTCATTCGCGTCGTCGAGGTTTCCGGTAGGTTCGTCCGCGAGGATTATCTCGGGGTAATTTATCAGCGCTCTCGCGACGCAGACTCTCTGCTGCTCGCCGCCGGAAAGCTGACTTGGCAGGTGCTTTGCTCTGTCGGCAAGACCCACCCTGTCCAGCGCCTCGACAGCCTCCTTCTCATCGGGAACGCTGTGGTAGTACTGCGCGAGCATCACATTTTCCACCGCGGTCAGGTAGTTCACAAGGTGGAACTGCTGGAATATCAATCCTATCTTATCACGGCGGATAGTTGTGAGGTTTTTCGCGCTCTCCTTTGAGATATCCGTGCCGTCCAGCAGCACCTCGCCTCTTGTGGGCTTATCCATGCAGCCGATTATGTTCATCATCGTACTTTTTCCGGAGCCTGACGGTCCCATTATCGACAGCCACTCGCCCTTTTCGACTTTCAGGTTCACGTCATCGAGGGCGTGGAGGTCTCCGTATATCTTGTATATATTTTTCAGTTCAAGTAAGCTCATAATTATTATTCTCCGTCTTTAAGCAATAAATAACGTTCTATAACCGCGAAGCATATAAAAGTTTTTGAAGGGGGTCTGGGGGAAAACTTGTTTTTTCGGAAGTTCCTTTAGTCGCCGCCTCCTTGCGGCGTTTTGGGAACTTCCTCAAGGCTTCCTGCCTTGCAAAAAAGTTTTCCTTCAGTCTCGAGCGCCAAAGCAGGATGCTTTGAGTTTTTCGCCAAAAGCGCGCATGGACGCGCGCATCTAAGCGAAAAACAAGCGACCAACCCGCGTCCGCAGGCGCCCTACTCTCCCTTGAGCACCAGTGCGGGGTCGACCTGTGTGGCGCTTCTTATGGGCAGCAGGCAGGACACTCCGGTAACTGCCACCGAGACGAGTATGGTTATAGGCACGAGCACGGGCATGAACGATATCGAGCTGCCGAACACATTCACGCTCACCTGCTGTGCGAACACGAACCCGAGCAGCGAGCCCGCAAGCCCGCCTATCGCTCCGAGCATCATGCCCTCGCCCATGAATTCCTTGATTATGCCGCCGTTAGAAGCTCCTATGGCTTTGCGGAGCCCTATTTCCCTGCGGCGCTCCGCGACTACCGCGGTCATCGTCGTGGCAACGCATATCATGGTCAGCGCGAGCACTACCACCGTCACGAGGAGCACAAGCGCCTGCAGCTTCGTGAGGACTGTGGTCTCGGACTCCGTGACACGCTTCACGAGACTTGCGCTTACCGCGGGAACATTTGCGCTTATCACGTCGGCGTAGGCTTTCAGCTTGTCGCCGCTCGCCGAAACACTCATCTCCGCGAGATCGGCTTTCCCGGATATTCCCGTGAGCGTCTCGAGGTCGCTCATCGCTATGTACACATAATCCTCCTCGGGTCCTCCGGTCTTGAGAACTCCCGCGACCGTGAGGTCGAGAGTGCTGTCAAGCACCGGCTCGTCCGACGCGGTGCCGTTTGCTTCGGGCGTGAAGCTTACCGTCACCTCATCGCCCACTCCGAGACGGAACTGCTCCGACAGGCTCGCGCCCAGCAGAAGCTGTCCTCCCTCCGCTGCCGGCATAGCACCCTCCACCGACCAGTAGGGGCTTGTGAGAAGCGCCTGCGACATATCGGTACCCGCCGCCATGACGGGAAGCTCGCGTATCCTTACCGACTCGTAGCGGTAGGGAGTCACACCGACGATGTCGGCACTGTCTATGTATGACCTGCTCTGCTCTATGTCCCCGTCGGTAAGACTGCCGCCTTCGGAGGTGATTATCATGTTCGCGCCGTAGTTCCTGAACTGCGCGCCCATTTGTCTCGGGACATCATAGTATATCGTGACCAGTCCCGACAGTATAGCCGCGCCTATCGCAATGGACAGCAGCGCAACGAGCATTCTCGAACGCCGCCTTATCAAAGAGGCGGTTATCATACGAAAATACATCTGTCTTCTTTTCATACCGTTTCTCCTCTTTGTATTATTTTCCGTGGAGCACTTCCGCGGGGTGCAGCCGCAGAAGCATTCTTATCGCGGGAATGCAGCCCGCGAGCGTGACTACCAGCACCAGCACCGCCACTATCGGTATTACTACCGGTCGCATCTCGATAGAAGAGCCGAATACCGTGTGACCGATTATCTGCGCAAAGCCCCAGCCCGCGAAAAATCCCACCGTGCCGCCGATTATCGCCGTAATGACTATCTCGGTGAGCACAAGTCCCGACACGGAGGAATTCTGCGCTCCGATAGCCTTCATCAGACCCATCTCCGCACTGCGCTCCATAACGCTCGCGGTGACGAGATTGCAGATTCCGAGCGCGGAGCCCACAAGACTGAGTATGGTTATCAGCGTCATCAGCAGCTCGGTCTTTTCGAGGATAGCGCCCTCGGATTCGGCGACCTGCCGCACGGGGGACGCCACCGAGTCGGTGATGACCTCCTGTATCTGATAGCATATCGAGCTTGCGTAGGCGGTGCAGTACCATGTTTCGTACTGCGCTATGGTGAGGGACTTCGGGTCCTTCGCCGCCTGTACGGCGAGCTCGTTCTCGGGAGTGGTGAGCGCGCTCACCTCAATGCTGTCTATCTTCCCGTCAAGCCCGTCGAGAGCCTGCGCGGTGTCGAGAGGCATGAACAGTCGGCCGTCCTCGTCTCCGCCGGCATCGAAGATACCCACCACCGTAACGGTGATATCCGACTCCGTGCCTGTGAGATGCACCGTGTCACCCGGCTGTATGCCGAGCCTCTGCGCAAGCGCCGAACCCGCCATTGCCACGGTTCGGCTGTCAGCGGACTGCTCATCGAGCCATTTGCCGCTCGTTATGCTCCACCAGTTCCTCATGCTCGCAACGCCCGCGTCGAGCTGCTCGCCGGTGGGGAGCTCCATGTGGTGGTTGAACCACGTTCCCACCGCGATGATCTCACTGCCGTCGTCAAGCGTCGCCTTCGCGTTCACGAAGGGGGCGTAGTCGATTATATTGAACGCCCAGAAAATGGTCTTTATCTTTCCGAGCTCGTCCTCGCGCAGATACGCGCCTGAGGAGCCTCCGTCCTCCACCTCGTACAGCGAGTTCAGCACCGAGCTCTCCTTCGGCACCACGGTTATGTTGGCGCCGTAGGTCTTGAGCTCCTGGTTCACCTTGTCACCCACATCGAGCATAACGCTCAGCATGGCTGTGGCAAGAGACGCTCCGAGAGCTATCGTGAACGCTATCATCAGCATTTTCTTCCACTGTCTGAACAGCGTCCCGGATATCATTCTGAAAAACACTTCGCTTTCCTCCGCCTTACTTGAATTCACTCTCATGCTCGAGAAGAGCAGAGATCGGAACGATTATCTGTCCGTTCTCTATCCTGTAGTCGATGACTATGGGGTTGCAGCCGCCCTTGAAGCCTATGGTGTTTATGTTCATCACCACGTCGCAGAGCTTGCAGACCACCTGTCCGTCCTTTTCGTAGTAGCCCGTCTCACCGCAGATGTCGCAGGCGTCGAGACCGATGCCGTACTGCGAGGAATTGGGCTTTTTGATGACTATGAAGCGTATCTCCTTGCCCTTGTCGGTATTGTAGGCGAAGCGGTGCAGATGACCGTCCTCCACCATTTCAAAGGACACATAGATCGCGTCGTCATGTATCGGAGCGTGCTCGACCGGCGACAGCTCCACTCCCTTGTTGACATACGCCTTTACTGCTGTGATGAATACCGTCGATACGACAAGGCAGGACACAACGGCGCCCGACCAGCGGCGTATGACCTTCCACTTCTTCTTTATCTTCCGCTTCTGCGCGGGGTTGTCATAGGGCTCGTTGACCCTGAAGCCGCGTATGAACAGTATCACGGGGATAATGAGCGCTATGACCATAGCAGCGTAAATGAACAGGTCGGCGTAGTTCGTGGAGAACTTGACTATGTTGAAAAGCACCGAATTTGATTTCACAAAGCGCTTGGTCAGCATTACGTTGATGATGACGGTGATCTGTCTCACCGCGTTCACGGAAAGCGCCAGCGTCATTATCACGAAAGCCTGCATCTTTGACAGCCTTACAGCCCCGCGGTTGACGGCTATGCCCGTCAGCAGCATGAGAAGCGCTCCGAACACCGCGCCTATGAGCTTGAACAGCATATTCGTCGAGAACATCATGCTCTCGTTCAGCCATATCGTGTACGGATACGCGAGGAAATTCGGCAGCGCGTAGAGCAGCATTGCCGTCGTGATGACGGAGAGCGCTGTCAGCGATACCGCCGCTCCCACCCGCGGGAGCTTCCTCCGCAGCGCCGCGAATACGAAGAATACCACCAGCATGGCAAGGGAAATGACGAATATGACGAAATTGCACATCGCGGTGTCAACTATCTTCGTGGAGTTCTTCAGATACGCCATTATCCCCGCGCTCACGAAGCCCGTTATCAGCGAAGCGTACACCCATATCCTGCTCTTATTCGTGTAGGCGAGCTTTATGTACGCAAACACGAGCGCGACGTTTACCGATGCCGTCAGAAGCATCTCTATCGTAGAGATCAGATATTTAAGCAATCCGATACCCTCCTTTGTTTTGGTCCATTCAGACAAAAATTACAATGAAAACAGAAAGGAATTTATACAAAAGCACTTTTTCTCAAAAAAGCGCGAAAGCGCTGCACAGAGTCTCCCCGAAAGAGACCCGATACAACGCGTCGCGTATTATCTCCGCAAGAGAATTACCACTCCTGCGGAACATAGTCCCATGCGCCGGAGACTGTGAGCACACCGCCGTGGAATGCTTCGTCAAAGGACTTGGCACCGGGGCCTGTCTCCTCGTCGGTATGGAGCAGGTAGTTGTTGTCGGCAGGGCTGTGGATAGTTATAGTGAGCTGATAGGTATCCGCATTGGGGAGCTTTACGTTAGCGCCGTAATGCGGGCCGTCGTCCGCGCTCATTACCATGAAGGTGCCGTCAGCGGCTGTGGAGCCGTCGGAGCCTACGATGGAGTAGTCTACTGTGAGGTAGGGGATCCAGTCGCCCACGCCGTAGCCGAAGTTGTTCTCAAGAGCGGAGATATCAGCCTCGAGGTGGATATTGTAGTCCTCAACGCTGTTGCCGTCTGTCATGGGGACGGGCTGGAAGTATACAGCGGACACGTTCATGAACTCGACCTCAACGTCCTGGATGCTGTCGATCGGGTACTCCTGGAAGCCTGCCTCGCCCACACCGGGAGCTGCAGCCTGAGCGTCGGTCTTTACGACCGCTTCTGCCGCTTCAGCCTTTGCCGCTGTGGTCGTGGTGCTGTCTGCGCTGTTGCTGTTGCCGCAGCCTGCGAGCGCCATTGCAGCGCCGAGGACAGCAGCGACAAGAACTGTTTTCTTTGTTGCTTTCATCTAATGATTCCTCCGTTTTCTGTTCACTTTTTTATTTCAATGCAGTTTTGCTGCTAAATTGAAAACACGTTTACTTTTTCTTCTGACCCTGCTTCTGCTTTGGTTTGCCGCTGTTCTGCGGCTTGCTTCCCGCAGGCTTGCCTTCCGCGAGGGACGATTCAAGGCGTTCAGCCTCCGCCGTAACGCTGCCCTCTGCCGGTACCGGCTCGGGAGCGGGCTTTATCTGTCTGAGATCCCGCTTCTTCCCTCTCTGTGACTTTGGCAGGAGCTCCTCCGCAAATTCCTCATCTGTCTCGGAAAGGTAATGCACACCCTCCGCAACACCCAGCAGCGCCGGAATGAACGACCAGCAGAATACCGCGTAGAGAATGCCCTGCCCGTACCTTCCGATATAGAACTTGTGCATTCCCAGTCCGCCGAACACGATAGCGATGATACCCGCTTCTCTGCGGTTGTTTCTCTTCCAGCCCATCATCACGAAGATGAGGAAGGTTATCAGTATGAGGATAAGCTGCGGTATCAGCGTCTCATAGCATGCGTAGATGCCGAGCACGTCGAGAACATCGTTTGTCGGGATCATCGCCGCCAGCCAGTCGGGAGAGGTGTAGGATATCACGTCGCCCTCTATGAGCTCCTTGATGCCCGCTCCGAGGAAGGATATGGACATAATGAACATCAGTATGCTCGTTCCGAGGAAGAACGGACGTATCGGCAGCTTCACGCTGAAGAAACGTATCGCGAGGAATACGAACACAAGCACTACGCAGCCTATACCGAAGCCTGCCCACATCGCGCTTGTGGTGCTCGGGTCATTTGCGAGGGGCTGATAGAAGAGTATCACCTCCGCGCCCTCTCTGAACACCGCGAGGAATGCCGTAAAGCCGAGGGTGAATACGCTGCCCGTTTCGGCGGACACCTTCACCTGACTGTCGATATACTTGTTCCACGCGTCGCTCTCCGCCTTGGAGACCATCCAGTTGCTCACATAGAAGAGGACCACCACCGCGATAAGTGCCGTTATGCCCTCGATTATCTCCTGATTTTCGGTATTCGCGAACATCAGAACGTTGAGCAGCCATGCGCATATAAAGCTTGCGATTATCGCGAGCACACAGCCCGCGTAAACCACCTTCAGTTTGTCCTTGTTGCCGGACTTGACGAGATACGCGATTATCGCGCCGACTACGAGGATAGCCTCGAAGCCCTCACGGAGAATGATGCCGAAGCACGCCGCAAAGGTGATGCCCCAGTTTCCTCCGCTGCTCTCCATGCTGACCGCGGTATCGGTGCCGCCCGTCGTCGAAGCGGCTGTCTGCGCGGTCCCCGCGGAGGCTGTGCCGCTGTCTGCCGCGGCAAGTCCCTGCGCGCGCTCCAGCGATACCCCGCTCACGCCCTCGTCGCTTATGCCGTCGAGCTTGTTAGCCTGATCGTGGATTATCGCGCTCATCTCGGTTATCTCTGCCCAGTATTCGTCGAGAGTGCCGCCTTTTTTCGGTACATTTCTCACGGCTCTGAACTGGAGCTCCGCCTTTGAGACCGCGGAACCGGATATGTAGCCCATTACGTTGCGCTCAAAGCCTGTGGTCTCGTAGTAGCCGTAGTATGCCTGACGCGCAGCCTTGAAGGACTCGTCGGCATCGCCGTTCATGTAGAGCCTGTATGCAGCCTCGAGCAGCTCGTCCTCCGCCGCTGCCACATCGTTCCAGGACGGAGCGCTTATGCCCTTTGCTTCCTTGTACTCGTCCCATGTGGCGTAGTAGCTGACATCAGCCGCGTACGCCGGCGCGGTGAGCATACCAAACGCTGCCGCGAATGAGATCAGCGCCGCAATTATCAGCGCCGCCGCTCCGGAACGCTTCTTTTCAGTCATTTCCGCTCTTCATCTCCTTACGCGGTGATATCGCCGCCATTATCCGAAAGTCCCTTGTGCGGCGTCCTGCGACACCGCACCGGCTTCGGAGAAAAGAATGAACAAGTTAGATTTAGCTAACCATTTACCGCATTCACCCGTGGATAAAACCGAGTGATACCGTTCATATGTCGCGTATTACGCTGTTAGTTTTAACTAACCTCTCTAAGCAAGTTGTTGTCTGCTAACTTTTTTTGACTACAACAATATATCACATATCCCCTGTCTTGTCAATACAAAAACCAAAAAATCGGTCAATATGACATATTGTTAGCCCCCGCTAACAATATTTTTGGTCAAAAATGCAGAAACGGCGCCGTACATTGTACGGCGCCGCAGTGCTCGGAATATTATGTCCTTATGACGCGGAGAGAAGAGCCCGGTATTCGTCAAGCGAGGTCTCCACGATATTGTAGTTCTCGGTGAGGATATGATTGTAGGAGTCGCCTTCGGTGATAGGACCGTTGAAGATATCCTCCATAAGCTGGTTCAGGTCGCTGCCGAAGCCGTAGTGGGCATCGAATACGAAGGTGAACTTCGAGGGGTCGAGGAGGTCGTCATACACCTGCATCTGCTCCTCGGTGTAGGTGAGCTTCCACTTTGCCCTTCTGGGCTGACCGCACTCTGGGCAGGTCGCGCCGACTTCATCGCGCTCGCTGTCGAACTGGTGCTTGCACTCGGGGCATTTAATATAGTAGTAGCCGCCGTTATAGAGCTTCTCCTCACGCTCCGCCTCCACCACGTCGGGGTCGGTGTTCCACATTCTCGAGGCGAGAATGAACGCGGTCGCGCCCTGCGGATTGAGAGCGCCCGAGGGGACTACATATCCCGAGGTAGCGCCGTACATATAATAAGTATCGGAAGCGGGGTCACGCGGCATGGGAACTGTCTTTATCTCGCCCTCGAAATTGTTCTTGAACCATATCTCCTGACCGCACGGAAGCGCCCAGTCGAGCGGCATTATGAAGAACAGAGTACCGAGCCACGAATCCAGTCCGTCGGGACCGTGCCAGCCCTCCCAGAAGCAGTCCTCACGGTAAAGCTTCTCGATGAACTCCATAGCCCTCATGACGTTGGGGCTCTTCATATTGTTCACGATGTTCTTGCCGTCAAACTCGATAGCGGGAGTGCCGGTTGTAGCGGCGACCTGCACACCGAGAGCGCCCGGCCATGATATCGGGTATTTCTCGGGGTTGAAGTCCTTCCACTTGAGCACGATATCCTCAAACGCGTCCCATGTCCATTCACCGGAGAAGTAGAGGTCCATAGGGTCGGCAATGCCGTTCTCCTCGAGCTGCGCGGCGCTGTATGTAACGCCGTACTCGGTGGCGGTCATGCCGTAGGGGAAGTAGTAGTGCTTTCCGTTGTACGCATAGCGTTCGATGACCTCGTCCATATCCGACCAGGTGGGGGAATCCTTATCCAGCCAGTCGTCCAGAGCCATGAAGCGGTTGTTGATGAAGTAGCTCGGGAAGAAGCCCGCGTCATATCTCATGATATCCGGGGAATTGCCGGATGCCATGAGCACGCCGAGCCTGTCGGTTATCTCGAGGGAGCTCACTATCTCGGTATCCACGGTGCCGCCGAAGCGCTCCGCGAACAGCTCCGCGATATTCTTCTCGGGCGCCACGTTATGGAAATCGAACCAGCAGAGCGCGTGGATAGCGCCGGCGGGCTTTCCCGACTCGTACAGCTTGCCCGCGCCTGCCTCATTGCCGGAATCGACCTCTTCGATATCCGCCATTTCGTCGTAATTCACCTCAAGGTCTATCTCCTTGTTCGGGTCGAGGGTGGTGGTGACCGCAGCCGCGGGAGTGGTGGCATCGGCGCCGCCTGCCTCGGTGGTCCTGCCGCCTCCGGTATTCGCTTTGCCGCAGCCGGCAGCGCCTATGACGAGCGATGACGCAAGCAGTGCCGCGGTGAGCTTCCGTGATGTTTTCATAAAAATGCTCCTTTCGTATATAAATGTTTGCTGTAATCGTTTACATTATAACATACAATTCCACCTTTGTCAATACTTCTATTTAGTGTAAATAATACAAATTTCAGAAGTGATTTTTTATAGATCCGATATTTTCGGTCAGTATACGCTTCGTCTCGGGAGCCTGTGTACCCGTTGCGGCAAAGGCATGGAACATTCCCTCGCCCCGTATCATCATGACCTCGGTGCCGACGCTCTCCAGCTTCTCATACAGCCACAGCGCGTCCGCGTACAGCGTTTCCCTGCTGTCACAGGTGATGAAGGTCGGGGGAAATCCCGAATAGTCCCCATAGTATGGCGAGATATAGGGATCTGCCGGGTCGCTGCCCGCGGCGTATATCTCCTTCAGCACAGGCAGACAGCCTGGCTTTACCGTGAAATCCTCCGTCGGGTAAGCGCTCCTGTCGAGCTTTCCCGTGAAGTCCAGGAACGGGCTGTGCAGCGTGACAGAGGATATCAGCTCTCCCCGCCCCTCATTCCTTGCCCACAGTGCAAGAGCAGCGCACAGGTTCGCGCCCGCGCTTTCACCCACAAGTGCGACCCTCGCACCCGGGTACTCTCTTGTTACCTCGTCAAGCACCTCGCAGCAGTCATTGAAGCCGTGCGGAAACGGCTTTTCCGGCGCAAGCGCATAGTCCGCCGCGACCACCCGACACCCGGAGCCCGCCGCGAGCATGGAGGTATAGCCCCGCGATGAGGCAGCGCTTCCCGAGACAAATCCCCCGCCGTGGATATACGTGATAATGTTCCCTCCGGTCACCTGCGGCGGAACCGCGACCTCATATCCGCTCCTGTCCGACCTGTGCTTCTCAAAGCGCACACCCTTCACCTTCGGCATGAACTTGTACCCGAAGCCTGATATCAGCCGCACAATGCGCCAGTTTACCTTCCCCATGTTTTCATCGAAGCCCATGCCCCCGGTCATCTTCTTAACTATGCGAATGTTCTTCTTTATTTCGGCGCTCTCCGCTTTCACTGTTTCTATCGGCATTACACCTGTACTCCTATGCAGTATCCGTTCTCCGCGCCGGTTATCCTGACGCGCACTATATCGTGCCGCTTTGCCGCCGAGCCGTATATCCGCACGGGCAGGTAATTCGGCGCAAGCCCCGCAGCGTAGTCCGGCGACGTCCGCTTCTGTATAAGGATATCGAACTCCTTGCAGCAATTCTCCCGCAGGAACCGCTCATTCACCCGCGCTGCTGCCGCGGACATAGCCGCGTAACGCTCTGCCTTCACCGCCGCGGAAATATGGTCGGTGCGCTTCTCGGCTGCCGTACCCTTCCTCACCGAATATGTGAAAACATGGATACGCGCAAACCCGGCACTCTCCGCGAATTTCAGCGACTGTGCGAACTCCTCCTCCGTCTCCCCCGCGAAGCCCACCATTATATCTGTGGTTATCGCGCAGTCCGGGAAGTGCTCCCGCAGCCGCTTAACAATTCGCAGGTACTCCGCCGCGTCATAGTGTCTGTTCATTCGCCGCAGCGTCGCGTCACACCCGCTTTGCAGCGACAGGTGAAAGTGCGGGCAGAGCTTCGGCTCAGCTGCGAGCCGCTCCACCGTCCGCTCGTCCAGAAGCTCCGGCTCCAGCGACGACAGCCGCACCCGCACTATCCCCTCCGGCTCCGCCGCGGCTTTCACGGCATCGGGAAGTGCGCACCCGATGTCCGAGCCGTACCGGGACAGATTTATCCCCACAAGCACGACCTCCCTGTGTCCCGCGTCCGCGCAGAGACGCGCTTCCTCCGCTATTGACGTGAGACTGCGGGAGCGCACCCTCCCGCGGGCGTAGGGGATCACGCAGTACGAGCAATAGCGGTCGCAGCCGTCCTCCACCTTGATGAATGACCTCGTGCGGTCTGCTGTCCGGGTGAGCGGCAGCTCCTCATATTCCGAGGGCAGCGCAAAGTCCGGGCAAGCCGTATTCCCCGCAAGGTGCGCCCGCACAAGCTCCGGTATCCTGGCACGCTCCGCCGTGCCGCAGATAATGTCCGCACCGCACTCCGCCGCCTCATCGGGGAACGCCTGGGGATAGCAGCCCGTGAGCACGACCACAGCCGAGGGGTTCGCGCGCTTCGCCGCCCTGACGCAGTGACGGGCTTTCCTGTCCCCGTTCTCGGTGACGGTGCAAGAGTTCACGATGAGCACATCAGCCTCCGAGGGCTCCTCGCATGGCTCAAAGCCCGCCACCTCCATAGCATTCTCTATGGCGTTGCTCTCATATTGATTGACCTTGCAGCCGAAGGTCATTACAGCATATTTCATAAAACGTTTACCTATTTCTTGTGCAACTCGCACAAAATCGACTCCTATATTTCGGTTTTATAGCTAAAAACTCCGAATTTGAATCCAAACGCTTGACTTTCAAAAAAAATCTGCTATTATATAATCAAGATACGGGAAAGACATAGACCGTATCGGAAAGGAACGGTGATACCAATGGTCAAAGCAGCCATACGGCTCGGGAGCATCGACGATGTGAAGGACTTCGTAAAAAAGGCAAACCTGTTAAGCTACGATGTAGACCTTTCACTTGGCAAGTACACTGTCGACGCGAAATCTATCATGGGTATATTCAGTCTTGATCTGAGCCGCGAGATCGAACTCACGATACACAGTGACAGCTCCGCATTCCTCGATGAGATACCCGAATATGTCGTAAAAAAGTAAGGCATAAGCGCAGAACAAAACAAAAGAGACAAAAAGAAAAAACAAACATAACAGAAAGGAAATAACAGCTATGAAAGAATTCAATGTAAAGATCCAGACTATCGACGAAGTAAAGAAGTTCGTGTCCACAGTAATGACATTCAACTACGACATCGACCTCATCTCGGGCAGATACGCTATCGACGCTAAGTCCATCATGGGTATCTTCAGCATCGACCTCTCCAAGGAGCTCAAGCTCGTTGCTCACACCGACGACACAGCAGAGCTCGAAGCAGCTATCGGTCAGTTCATCGTAAAGTGACCGACAGCTCCCCAACCTATGCTTAAGATCGCTCCCCGCAGCAGCGGGGGGCTTTCTTTTTTTGCGTTAAGCGTCAGAAGTTGGTCTTGTAGAAATACTCGAGCGGCAGTCCGGATCCCTTTATCTTCCCCGCGTAATACACTCCCACAAAACGGTAGTGCCACGGCTCGTACACATACCCCGTCACGTCCTCGTATTCCTTCGGATAGCGCATGATGAAACCGTATTTGTCGGCGTTCTCCGACAGCCAGCGGAACTGCTCCGTTTCCTCGAAATCCGCGGTCACGTCGTCGTGCGTCAGCCACCAGTCGGGCGTAAGGATATCCAGCGCAAGCCCCGCGTTGTGCTCGCTCGTGTAGGGGAGAGCTATCTCCTTCTCCGCGAGAGACTTCGCCTCCTTGCTGGTGTAGCCTGAGTCGCGAAGCCGCTGTATGTAGCTTTCGAGGTTCTCCTGCTGCTTCTGCACGCTTCTGTATGCCGAGACAACCGTCAACTCGATGCCTTCCGCGGCAGCGTCCTCTATCATCTGCTTCGCGTAGCCCGCGCACCGCTCATCAAGCATGAACGTCCCCTGAACAGGCTCCAGCCCCACCGTGAAATCCTCCGGCAAGGGGTTTTCCTCATTTATCAGGTAGTACGCCCAGAGATTGTCCACTCTCCTCTCCGTAGCCGCGGGGGTGCTGTTCTGCGCCATTTTCAGCTTGTCCGAGTCCGACGGGTACAGTCTGAACATGATAAGAGCAGCAACATAAAGCGCGTACATTATCACTGTTACCCATACTATCGTCTGCGGCTTCATATTGACGCCCCCTTTCACCTACATACCTACATTATACCAATACAAACGAAAATAGTCAAGAAATCGACAGAATTTTAGAGAAATACTTGAAATTTATCGCCGGATATGGTATTATTATCTTGCAACGCAATTTAATAAATCCGCAGTAACGAGCAAAAATAAGTTACGGTAAAAATGCAAGCTCATTTTTTCGTTGACAAATGTTTGCTCTTATTTGCGGTACGAAAATTAAATTGCGTTGCGGCATAGAGCTGCATTTTTCGGCGCTGCGGCTTTATGCTGCGGCGCTTTTTTGTTTTCGTAACACATTTAAGGAGGACTTTTTTATGTCAGAACAAAAACCGAAAAAGAGCAAGAAAGGGTTGATTATTCTTGTTCTTATACTTGTTGGGGTCTTTTTTATCGGACCGTCTATTCTAAACAAAAATAATAACAAAACTCCATCTACAACGAATACAACAAATAATACCACGCAACCCGTAGTCACCACAACAAATCAACCTTCTACGCCTGTTACAACTCAGGCAACAAAAAAAGATAAAAACGATGTCAAAGTAAAAATTAAATCAGGGTCGTTGGCTACTGATTATAAAGGAGATACAATATTAGTAGTCACTTATATTTTTTCTCATACAAAAGATGATCCAACATCGTTTACTTTATCTACAAATGATGCAGCATACCAAAATGGGATTGAATGTGATAGTACTGTTATCTCTGATTATGTTGACACACAAACTCAGTTAAACAAAGTGAAGTCTGGAGTAGAATATGAAGTAGTTGTTGGATATCATCTACAAGATGAAACAACTGATGTAGAAATAATTGTAAACCCACTTTTCAATTTTTCGGATAATCCTCCATTATGTGAACACACATTTAAGCTACAATAACAAAATTCCCGCGGAATTGCCGAAACTCCGCGGGTCATTTTTATTAAAAGTTTTTTGAAAGGGGGTCTGGGGAGGTGGCGACGAAGGAGCCAGAGGGGCTGACCGACAGACAAACTTTTTTTCAAAAAAGTTTTCCCCCAGTCTCGAGCGCCAGCGACAAACTCGCGCCCGCAGGCGCCATTATACCGCTGCGCCCTTATTTACGAATACGGGGTAGTCGATAGTACCGCCGATGCTTCTGTAGTTGCCGATAGTGACGTTCTTATCCGCAATGACGTAGTTCAGCTCGCACTTGTCGCCGACCTCGGTATCCTGCATGAGAATGCAGTTCTTGACTACCGCGCCCTTGCCTACCTTGACGCCTCTGAAGAGGACGGAGTTCTCGACTGTGCCCTCAACGATACAGCCGTCGGCTATCATGCTGTTCTTGACTGCCGCGTCGATACCGTACTTGGCGGGAGCCTCGTCACGAACCTTGGTATAGATCGGATCGTCGAGGTTGAAGAGAGCCTTGCGGTTCTCACGGTTCATCAGGTCCATATTAGCCTGATAATATGCGCGGATACCGTCTATCTGCGAATAGTAGCCGGTGAATTCATAGCCGTATACCTTGAATTCCTTGAGGCGGTGCTGAAGGACATCTACCTCGAAGCTGTACAGATTGCGACTTGCTGCGCTGTTGATTATGTTCAGGACGAATTCCTTGGACATAACGAATATGTTCATGCTCGCGTCGAGAGTACCGGAGAGCTCGGGACGAACGAGCACATCATAGACCTCGCTGTTGTCATCCACCTTGAGGATAGTTCTCATTCTGGTCTGCTCGGGGGTGAAATCCTTCTTTCCGTAAACTACGGTGATATCCGCGCCCTTCTCCTCGTGGTATTCAACGAGCTTGTAGAAGTCCACGTTCGCAACGCAGTCGCAGTCGGACATCACGATATATTCCGCGTCGGACTTCTCGATGAAGCCTCTTACGCCCACGAGAGCCTCAAGTCTGCCTCTGTAGAGACCTGTTATCTCGTTGCTGTAGGGCGGGAGGAAATGCAGTCCGCCGTTCTTGCGGGAAAGATCCCACTCATCGCCGGAGCCGACGTGGTCAAGCAGGGACTGATAGTTCGACTTGGTAACGATACCGACGGTGGAGATACCGGAGTTGACCATATTGGAGAGCGGGAAGTCGATAAGTCTGTATCTTGCGCCGAACGGCACCGAAGCCATAGCACGGTTCTTTGTGAGATCGGTCACCGTCAGCTCGTGCATATTGGCGAAGATAAGACCGAGTACATTTGACATATTAGCCATTTTTATATATTTCCTTTCGGTTGATTAGTATTTTCAGACATCCTGGGATATCATAGCCTTCGGAGCGATGACCGCGTTATCGGAGATATTTATAGCGTTTCCGACTACCGCGACGCCCCATTCGTCTCTGTTTTCAACATTCTCGGGTCTTTCGCCGATATGAGCGCCCTCGCCTATCGTGCATTCCTCGCCCACTATCGAATACTCGATAACGGCGCCCTTCTTTACTACCGTATTCGGCATGATTATGCTGTAGCGGACGGTAGCGCCCTCCTCGATGACAACGCCGTCGAAGAGCACGGAGAAGTCTGTCTCGCCCTCTATGTCGCAGCCCTCGGCTACCATGGAGTTCTCGATCTTGCTGTTCGGACCCGCGTAGTGAGGCGGCATGACGGGGTTTCTCGAATAGATCTTCCACTTGGGGTCATAGAGGTCAAGCGGAACATTCGGGTCGAGGCAGTCCATATTTGCCTCCCAGAGGGAGTCGATGGTTCCGACGTCCTTCCAGTATGCGTCGAAGTGGTATGCTACCAGCTTGCTGCCCTCGTCGAGCATAGCGGGGATTATGTTCTTGCCGAAGTCCTTTGTTGCGCCCTCGTCGTTCTCGTTGGCGATAAGGTGGCGCTTGAGGGTAGCCCATGTGAAGATGTACACGCCCATGGAGGCGAGGTTGGACTTGGGCTCCTTCGGCTTCTCCGCGAACTCGGTGATAGTGCCCTCCTCGTCGGCGGTCATTATGCCGAAGCGGGAAGCCTCCTCCCACGGCACCTCGAGCACCGCGATAGTAGCCTCCGCCTTCTTCTTCTTGTGGAAGGCGAGCATCTTGGAATAATCCATTTTGTAGATGTGGTCGCCGGAGAGGACAGCCACATACTCGGGATTATATCTGTCGATAAAGCTGATGTTCTGGTAGATAGCGTTTGCCGTGCCTGTGTACCACGACTTGCCGGACGCGGTCTCATAAGGCGGGAGAACGTGCACGCCGCCGTGTACGCGGTCGAGTCCCCACGGGTGACCGTTGCCAATGTACTCATTGAGCACGAGGGGCTGATACTGTGTAAGAACGCCGACGGTATCTATTCCCGAATTGACGCAGTTCGACAGTGGGAAATCGATGATCCTGTACTTGCCGCCATAGGGGACGGCAGGCTTTGCCATATTCTGGGTCAGCGCGTACAGTCTGCTGCCCTGTCCGCCCGCGAGCAGCATAGCAACGCATTCTTTTTTTACATGGTTCATAGAATTGTTCCTCCGGTTTATTTATTTTCGTACATTATTTTTCGGTCTTGGGCTTTCTGCCGCGCTTTTTTGCTTCTGCGGGCTTTTCCTCCGCGGGCTTGGCGGCGGCTTTCTTCGGAGCTGCCTTCTTCACCGCGGGCTTTTTTGCCGCGGCAGTCTTTGCGCGCTTCGGTGCGGCTTCCGCCTTTGCAGCCTCCGCAGCCTCCTTCGCGGTCTGCTCCGCTATGCGCGCAGCCTCCTCGGCAGCCTTCGCAGCCTCTATGGCTCTCTGCTTCGCCTCCTCGGCAGCTCTTGCAGCCTCCTCCGCGATACGCTTCTTCTCGTTGCGCTTCTCGGCAGCCTCACGCTTCTTCGCAGCCTTTTCTTCCTTTGCGCGCTGCGCAGCGACCTCTGCCTCGTAGTCCTTCTTCTTCACGCAGCGGAAGAACATAGCCGACATGGGAGCTATCTTGATCGACACAGCGAACTTCTCGCCGTGCATATCCTCTCTGCGGGAGCTTACGATACCGTTATGTGTCGGAGCGCCTATATCCTCGGAGGAGAATACCTCCTGATAGTCGCCGTAGAACGGCACACCGAAGCTGTAGCATTCGTGGTACTTGGGCTGGAAGTTGAATACGCAGATAAGCTCGTCACCCGCCTTGTTGAAGCGGCGGAACACGATGACGCTGTTCTCGTTGTCGTCGCTGACTATCCACTTGAAGCCTGTCCAGTCGTTGTCCACCTCCCACAGCTCGTTATTGTCGAGGTAGAACTTGTTGAGAGCCTGCTCATATTCCCACAGCGCCTTATGCTCCGGGAATTCGAGAACGTCCCAGTCCAGTCCGGTCTTGTAATTCCACTCCTTGAACTGCGCGAACTCCTGTCCCATGAACATCAGCTTCTTGCCGGGGTGAGCCATCATATATCCGAGGAAGGTGCGGAACGAAGCGAAACGCAGGTCTCTCGGACCGCTCATCTTATCCAGCATCGAGCACTTCCCGTGCACCACCTCGTCATGCGATATCGGCAGGATATAGTTCTCCGAGAACGCGTAGTAGAACGAGAAGGTCACGAGGTTGTGGTGGTCGTGTCTCCACTCGGGGTTCATGGACATATACGCGAGCATATCGTTCATCCAGCCCATGTTCCACTTGAAGTTGAAGCCGAGACCACCCACGTCCGCGGGCTTTGTGACCATAGGCCATGCCGTGGACTCCTCCGCGATCATCAGGATATTGTCGAACTCGTCGAACAGCGAGGAATTGAGCTTCTTGAAGAACGCCACGGCTTCGAGGTTCTCGTTGCCGCCGTAGCAATTGGGTCTCCACTCTTTCCTGTCGTAGTCAAGGTAGAGCATCGAAGCGACAGCGTCAACGCGCAGTCCGTCGATGTGGTACTTGTCGAACCAGTAGGTCGCGTTGGAGATGAGGAAGCTCTGCACTTCGGGCTTGCCCCAGTCGAACACGCGTGTACCCCAGTTCCTGTGCTCCATTTTGAGCGGGTCGGAGTACTCATAGCAGCACTCGCCGTCGAACTCATAAAGTCCCGCCGCGTCCTTCGGAAAGTGAGCGGGTACCCAGTCGAGGATAACGCCCAGTCCGTTCTGGTGACAGTAGTCGATGAACTGCATGAAGTCATGCGGAGTGCCGAAGCGCGATGTCGGCGCAAAATAGCCTATGCCCTGATATCCCCACGAGCCGTCGAAGGGAAATTCCGCCACAGGCATCATCTCGATATGGGTATAGCCCATTTTCTTTGCGTAAGGAACCAGCTCCTTAGCGCATTCCATATAGTTGAAGAGCTCGTCCTCGTCCTTCTTGTGCTGCCAGGAATTGAGGTGCACCTCGTAAATATTCATCGGGGACTCGTAAACGTTCTTCTTTTTGCGCTCGTCCAGCCACTTCTTGTCCTTCCAGCCGTAGCCGTCGAGGTCATATACCTTTGTGGCGGTATTGGGACGGGTCTCCATGTGGAAGCCATAGGGGTCGGCTTTCAGGCGCACCTGTCCGTAGCTGCTCTCTATGCTGTACTTGTACGAATCATACTGTTTGAGTCCGGGGATAAAAAGCTCCCAGATACCGCCGTCACTGAGCTTGTTCATCGGGTTCGCATAGCGATCCCATTTATTGAAATCGCCCACGACGCTCACGCTCTTTGCATGCGGTGCCCATACTCTGAAGATAACGCCTTTCTTCTTGTTTTTCTCGATGAAATGAGAACCGAAGAAATCATATCCTCTCGTGATATTTCCCTCATGGAAAAGGTGCAGAGGAAGCTTATACTCCTCGGGTATTTCAAATCCCATAGCAAAAAACTCCTTTCATTCCAAGGCATTACCGTGAGTCACATGAGCAACTTCCACTAATATACCTATTATTATGAAGATATTATAGCACATTTTACCAAAGCTTGCAATAGCTTTTGTGAAAAAATATGAATTGTGCTGTATTTCAACATCGAATTTTGTCAATTCTCACAATATTTGCAACAAAAAACGGACGGAGTGCTTATTTCTCCGTCCGTTTTTCAGCGGCTCGCTTGTTTTTCTCTTAGATGCGCGCGTCCATGCGGGCTTTTGGCGAAAAACTCAAAGCCTCCTGCTTTGAGCGCTCGAGACTGGGGGAAACTTTTCTGAAGAAAAGGTTCCTCCCCCAGACCCCCTCCCGTGGCACGATGCCGCGACAGCTCTCCCCAAAGCGCCGCACTACGCGGCGCTTTGGGGAGAGCGAAAAGACTTTTTATTAGATTCGCGTTCAATACCGTTATTTTCTGCTCCTGTTATAAATCAGTACTTACAGCAATTTCTCTAATTCATCAAGTAGTTTTTGTTTCATATCCGCAAGCTGTTCCCCGCTTGGTCTGTTGTCATCGGAATACATCTTCTCCATAGGATACCACCAGACAGGACCTCTGCCGTTGTTTCCATAGTTTTCAATGTCTCCGCTGATCCTCGGGAACAAATGCCAGTGAAGATGAGCGTCTCCCATACCCAGCAGCTCATAGTTTATTTTTTCCGCCCCAAAAGCCCTTGACACAGCTTCGGCAACTATCGTCATTTCTTCAAGAAACTGTACTCTCTCTGCAGGTTCAAGATGAAACAGCTCGGTCTTCTCGCCGTGGTGCTTGTAAAGAAACAGTGTATAGCCGTAGAAATGCTGATTATCTCCCAACACCACATATCCCGTTTTAAGTTCCTTTACAAAATAAGGATTTTCACCTTTACTTATCATTTCAATACGTTCACATATCAGACACATAATTATCTCCGATAAATCCCGGGCTGTCACAGCAGAGAATAACGGATTCGCGCGGGGCGCTCTCCCCGTTATTCCGCTTTCCCCGCAAGCAGCGGCGAATAGTGCTCTCGGAATGCCCCGAACTCGCCCTTCTCTATGGCGTCCCGTATCTTCTCCATAAGCGTGTTGTAGAAGTACAGGTTGTGCGTTACCGCGAGCCGTCCGCCGAGCTGCTCGCCCGACTTGAACAGATGCCTGATGTACCCGCGGGAGAAGCTCCGGCAGGTCGGGCAGTCGCACTCCTCGTCCAGCGGCTTGTCGTCGGTGATGTATTTCTCGTTCGTCGCGTGCATTATCCCCCGCCATGTGAAGATAGTGGCGTGGCGGGCGTTCCTGCTCGGCATCACGCAGTCGAACATATCTATCCCGCGGTAAACGGCTTCGATGATGTTGGAGGGAGTCCCCACGCCCATAAGATAGCGGGGCTTTTCGTACGGTGCGTAGGGCACCACCTCGTCGAGGATATGATACATCACCTCGGTAGGCTCGCCCACCGCGAGACCGCCCACCGCGTACCCGTCCATGTCCAGCGCGGAGATGTCCTTCATGTGCTTTATCCGCAGGTCGTCGTAGGTAGCCCCCTGATTTATGCCGAACAGGAGCTGCCTTTGGTTTATCGTCTCCGGCAGGGAGTTCAGCCGCTCCATTTCCGCCTTGCAGCGTATAAGCCAGCGGGTGGTGCGCTCGGTGGAAGCCGCCGCGTAGCTGTACTCCGCGGGGTTCTCCACGCACTCGTCGAACGCCATAGCGATAGTCGAGGCAAGGTGGGACTGTATTCTCATGCTCTCCTCGGGTCCCATGAATATCTTCTTCCCGTCAACGTGGGAGCTGAAATACACGCCCTCCTCCTTTATCTTCCGAAGCTTGGCGAGGGAGAATACCTGAAACCCGCCGCTGTCCGTGAGTATAGGCTTGTCCCAGTTCATGAACTTATGCAGACCGCCCATTTTGTATATCACGTCGTCGCCCGGACGGATATGCAGATGATAGGTATTGCAAAGCTCGACCTGCGTTTTGAGCCCGCGCAGGTCAACGGAGGATATCCCGCCCTTTATCGCGGCTGCTGTCCCGACATTCATGAAAAAGGGGGACTGTATGACGCCGTGCGGCGTGGTGAATACTCCGCGCCGCGCGTCACCCTCTGTTTTCAGTATCCTGAACTCAGAATTACCCATGCAGTCCCCTCGCCTGTCTGTCCATATCCTCGACCACGATATCGTATATCTCGCCAAGGGTCGCGCAGTATTCGAGAACCTTCCACGGCTCGTTGGTGTGGTAGTGGATCTTTATGAGGTCGTCGTCACCCACCGCGAGAAGGCTGTCGCCCTTGAAATTCTCCTTGAAGTATGCGTCGATCTCGTCCTCGTCGAGACCCTCTCCTTCGATAAGAAGCTGTGTGTCGTATCTGTACTCAAGCATTATGTTTCTCCTTTTTCTTATGGGTACCTCTCAAAACGGGTTTTCAGAGGTTCCCTTATGATATGAACATACTGTCCCCGAAGGAGAAGAAGCGGTACCTCTCCTCTATCGCGGCGCGGTATGCGGCTAACGTCTTTTCCCTGCCGAGGAACGCGCTCACAAGCATTATCAGCGTGCTTTCCGGCAGGTGGAAGTTTGTGATGAGCCCGTCTATGACCTTGAACTCATACCCCGGGTAAATGAATATCCCGGTGCTCTCGGAGCAGGCTTTTACTTCCCCGTACTTCTGTGCGCAGGCTTCTAAGGTGCGGCAGCTCGTAGTCCCGACGGCGATTATACGTCCGCCGTTTTTACGGTGCTCCGCTATCTTGTCGGCGGTGAGCTGCGGCACGGTGAAATGCTCGGTGTGCATCTTGTGGTCGAGGATATTGTCCTCCTTGACGGGACGGAATGTCCCGAGCCCGACATGCAGCGTCACGAACGCGGTATCGGCGCCCTTTGCGCGTATCGCGTCAAACACCCGCTCCGTGAAGTGCAGTCCCGCCGTCGGCGCGGCTGCCGAGCCTGTCTCGCGGCAGTATATGGTGTTGTATCTGTCCTTGTTTTTCAGCTTTTCCGTGATGTACGGCGGGAGGGGCATCTGTCCTATGCGGTCGAGGATATCGAAGAATACCCCGTCAAAGTAAAATCTCACGATACGGTTGCCGTCGTCCTTAACGTCGAGGACTTCCCCGGTCAGCTCGTCGGAGAACTTCACCCGGGCGCCCTTCTTAAGCCGTCTGCCCGGTCTGACTATCGCTTCCCACTCGTCATTCCCCCGCTGCTCGAGCAGCAGGAACTCGCAGACTGCCCCGGTCTCCTCCTTCACGCCGTAAATGCGCGCGGGGAATACCTTCGAGTCGTTCATCACCAGCAGGTCGCCCTCCCGGAGATATTCCGCGAGGTTATAGAACCTGTCGTGCGTGACCTCGCCGCTCAAGCGGTCTATCTTCATCAGCCGGGAGCTGTCGCGGGGCTCGAGAGGGGTCTGCGCTATCAGCTCCTGCGGCAGGTCATAGTAAAAATCACTTTTCAGCATTTAATCAAATCCCTTTGCCGTTCTCATTTTCTCATATACCTCTCCGACACGGTCAACAACATTCTGGCGTTCCTTATAAAACACATCGAAATTGTTCGCGGTATAGGTCACATAATAATGGAGCCCGTCCTTCGCAGCCTCCTGCCGCTCGTTTTCCGACTCGTTCAGCACGCGCCCGCTGTTGGCGGCGAAGAAGGCGTCATAGTCCCTCACCCCTGCTATCTCCAGACACCAGACATAATAGTGGTTGGGGTCGGATCGCGCAGCTCTGTCACTGCGGGAGAAGCAGTAGATGTACGCCCCCTTCTCGGTTTCGGGAACGGTGATGTCATACGCGGCAAATATCTCCGCGGTCTGCTCGGGAGTAAATCCCCGGAGCTCCTCCTCGATATTGCGCATGAGCCTGTGCGGCACGATGAGAAATATCAGAAAGCCTAAGGCAAGAACGACTATCATCACCGCGGATATTATCAGCCTGACCTTGAGATACCTCCGGTACCGGAGCCTCATGCCTGCTCGCCCTCTTTAAGCAGCCCACGTATCTCCTCCGCGGTGAACTTATACTTCTTGTCGCAGAAGTGACAGCATACCTCGGTCTCGTCCTGCTCTGCGGCAAGGCGCTCCAGCTCGTCATGCCCGAGGCTCATGAGTATCTGCTCGGTGCGCTCGCGGCTGCAATTGCAGTAGTATTGGCACTCCCACGAATCGAGCACTTCCCCGTTCAGTCCCGCGAGTCCCATGAGCGCGATATCCTCCGGGGTCTTCCCCTGCTCCATGAGCTCGGTGACGCTCTGCATTGTCTTTATGTTGTTCTCAATGATGTCTATTGCCTTTTCGTTTATCGGCGGCACGAGCTGTATCAGAAATCCCCCGGCGCACTTCACCGTCCAGTCCCGATCCACCAGCACCCCGAGAGCGCATACCGTCGGTATCTGCTCGCTTATGGCGTAGTAGCTTGTGATATCCTCGGCTATCTCGCCGGAGATTATCGGCACCTGCGTCGCGTAGGGCTCCTTGAGCCCGAGGTCCTTGATGACCCCGAGGAAGCCGTCCGTCCCCACATAACCCGACACATCGAGCTTGCCGTTCGGTTTGAGAGGCAGGTCAACATTCACGTTGTCGGCGTAGCACTTGACATTGCCCATATAGTCCGCCGCGACTACGATATTCCCGGCGGGTCCGTTACCGTTCACGCGAAGGGTGAGCCTGTCGTCCTCGGACTTTAGCATAGCACCCATTATCGAGCCGGCGGTGGCGAGCCTGCCGAGGGCTGCGGTAGCTACCGGCGTGGTCTTGTGCAGCCTGAATATCTCATTCGCGATATCCGTGGAATCTATGGCGGAGCAAAGAACGCTCCCGTCCGCGGACAGCGCACGCACTATCTTTCCCATTATATCTCCCTGTTCCTTACATTCTTTATCCTTGCAGCGAAGGTAAGCTTTTCGCTCGTCTCCGACGGTTCGTTCTCCGTGGGGTACTCAAACACCCCGCATATCTCAAAGCCCGCTTCTTTCAGCAGACCTTCTATATGATCTCTCGACCAAGCCGTCTCGGTGAAGCCGTCGGAGCTGCGGCGGTATATATCGCCGTCCCGCTCAAAGAAATCGAGCTGTATATCGGTAGAGCCGCCCCCGAGGTATTCGTTCTCCCATACGCAGAAAACGTCCTCGGTCTCGTACACGAAGGTACTGTCGGCGAGGATATGCTCGTGCTTGTAGGGGGTATTCACGTCAAACAGGAACACAGCTCCCCTGTCACAGAACAGCGCGACCTTCTCAAACACAGCCCGCAGCTCATCGATGCTCCCGAGGTGGTTCAGGCTGTCGAGAGCGCAGACGGCGGTATCTATGGTGCCGTACATATCCAGCTCCGTCATATCCTGACAGAGGTACTGAATGCCCTCATGCTCCTTCGCAAGAGCCGCGTCCAGCATTTCCGGCGACGCGTCAGCGCCTATCACATCGTACCCCATTCCCTTGAACCGCACCGACAGGTTCCCGGTGCCGCAGGCGAGGTCGAGCAGTATGCCGCGTTTTCCCCCGTACCGCAGATTGAGCTTGTCGTAGTACGCGGCAAGCTCATCATAATCTATATTTCCGGTAAGTACATCATAATATTTCGCGAAAGCGTCGTAGCTCATTACATCTCGCCCTGCTCCTTGAGGCGCTCGAACACTGCGCCGTAGCCGTCGTTGCCGGTCTGTAAAGTCCTGTTGACACGGCTGATGGTAGCGGTGCTGGCGCCGGTGATGTTGACGATATCGGCGTATACCTTATCCTCGGTGAGGAACTTCGCGACAACAAGTCTCTGGGAAATGGAGGCGAGCTCCTGCACGGTGCAGAGATCCTCGAAGAAAGCCTTGCACTCGTCCACCGTCTTGAGCTGGAGAATGGCTTTATAGAGGAAATCACGGTTTTCGTAGTTTATCTGGCGCTTTTTCATAATATATTGTCCTTTCCAAGCTTTTTTCTGCTTTTTCGGTTGATTAAATCACCGCATTTACAGTTTACCACTCAAAAATGAAAAAGTCAATACCTTTTTGCAATAAAATTCCCCGCGGGCTTATCGAAGGTTTCTTTTATGCGCGCGTCCATGCGCGCCTTTGGAAACCTTCTGTACGGCGTCCTGTCGTATCGAAGGTTTCTTTTATGCGCGCGTCCATGCGCTCCTTGGGAACCTTCTTTACGGTGTCCTACCGTAAATCCGCGGGGAATTTTCATCAATAATAAACGTGCTCGAGGTAGTTTATGGGATTGTACTTCAGGTTTCCGGAGCGCACCTCGAAGTGCATATGCGCGCCGTAGGCGATACCGGTGGCGCCCTCGTAGGCTATGACCTGACCCTGTATCACCTGCTCGCCGACAGACACGGCAAGGGAGCTGCAGTGTCCGTACAGGGTCTGCAAGCCGTTTCCGTGGTCGATGATGACACAGTTTCCGTAGCCGTAGTTCCAGCCGGAGTGTATTACCGTGCCGCTCGCTCCCGCGTATATCGGAGCGCCGTAGTACGCGGTGATGTCTATGCCGTAGTGACCCGCGTAGCCGCCGTCCCACGCCGTGAGCTCGCTTATGCGGCTCTTGCCGACCTCCATAGGCCAGATAAACTTGCCGTAGCCCGCCTCGGAAGCCGAATACTGCTCGGGCGGTATCTTCGTACCGGTGGCTATGCGCTCGGTGACGGGAGCGGAGATGACCTTCGCGCTCGTTACGCGGCGGGAAACCTCGATATTATTCACATAAGTAACGGTGGCGACGAGGTGGTTGACACCGTTGACGCCCTCGGTGGTGACTCTGGTGACGCCGGAGTACAGCGTGTCGTCATTGTAGTACTCGGTATTGTAGCCGACCTCGAGGTCGTATTCCTCCTCCACCGCCACATTGACCGACAGGAACGGTATCTCGTCCCTTATCTTTATGCGCTGTCCCTCATAGGGCTCGGAGGAAGAGAAGCCTGTATTCATCAGGTCGAGCTGATGAATGGTGAGCCCCGTCTTTTCGACTATGGAATCGACGGTATCACCCTCCTCGACGATATAGTAGCCCGCGGGAGTCTTTACGCTGGTGAGCTGGGAGACGAGCCACTCGGTATCTATGATACTTCCCGAGAGGTACAGACCCGCGGTGCTGTAATCGAGGGTATCCCGGAAGCTTATCTGCGCGTTCGGGTGGGCGGCGCTGTACTTCGCCGTGAGGCTGTCGAGCGCGTCCTGTATCGGCTGATTGTCGGGCACCGCGCCCTGGAATACACCGTTGAGGTAGAAGCCGTACGCGTATTCGACGCTGATATCCGAATACTGGAGTATCATATCCGCGACCTGATACTTCGTGAGCGGGTCGGAGCCGTCCGACAGCTCAATGGCGAAGGCAGGCTCGAGGTGTATGTTCTCATCGCTGCCGAGGTAGTTGATACGGTCCTTCAGTATCTCGTCCGCGTCATAATAGACCTGCTCGTTCTCTATGTAGCCGAGGAACTTGTCGTTCACGGTGAGCCTTACCCTGTAGGAGAGGTTCGAGGCAAACGACACGATGTTGAACAGGAAAACCACGCAGACTATCGGTGCCGCTATATTGAACAGCGTCACCGCAATGCCGTTGCTGCCGAACACGAACTGCCCGAGGTGGGTGAAGGCTATTTTCAGCGCCGCGCCCAGCCCCTTGGACTTCTTGTTGTCCTTTATATCCTTCCGTGCGCGCTGTAGGGCGTGTATGATGCGTACTATCGGGGAAATGAGGAGCACGATAAGATAGCCGATCTTCTTCAGAAGAGCGGAGGTGAAGTTCTCCGAACGGCTCAGCACGAACCGCGCAAAGCGCGCTATCCCTCTGCCTGTCCTCTTTGCGAGCCCGACGAATATGAGTATGATGTACCTTCCGAAGTCCGAAAGGTACAGTGCTATGTCATTCAGCCGCGCACCTATCAGCGTGCGGCGGACCTTACGCTTGACTTCGGCGTTCTCGTCCTTTTCTTTTTCTGTATCCAAACCTGAAACTCCTGCAAAATGTTATTATTCGTAGATCGGTATCTCCGTCTCGTCGTGCTCCGACCAGTAAAGCCCGTCATGCCGCGAATCGCAGCTCAGGGGGATATTGTCCTTCTTGTAATAGCCGACCATTGTGCTCGGGCATTTTGAGGGAACCGCCAGCAGCCCTGTCTCGGTGCAGTAGTTCAGCACCACGGTACTGCTGTCGGGCGTGAAGCTCTGCTCGACTGTGGTATCGACGAAGTTCACCATTACATCGTGCCATACCAGCGCCATGGTGCGCCAGCCGTCGTCCTGCTTTATCTCGTGGTTGTCATCGTAGGCGATACGGTAGCACGCCACATACTGCGGGGTAAGTCCCGCGAACAGCAGGTTCGACATATCGTTCGCGGTACCGGTCTTGCCGACTACCTCGACCTCGCCGAGCTTGGCGTTCTTACCGGTGCCGAATTCGTCCTGCACGACCTTGAGCATCATGCGGTTGGTTATCCACGCGGCATCGGAGCCGATAGCGCGCTTGCCCGTGGTGTCCTGCTCGAGCACCACAACGCCCTTGCTGTCGTATACGCGTGAATAGTAGTAGGGCTTGTAGTACATTCCGCCGTTGCCCATTACCTGATAGGCGGCGGTAAGCTCGGTGAGGGTGGCGCCGTTTGTGAGCGCTCCCGTAGCGAGAGGAGCGTATGCTATATCGTTCACGCTGTCAAGGTGGGAAAAGCCAAGGTTGTTCACGAGGTGGTTGAAGGACTCGACAAGTCCGACCTTCTGCATGACCCTCGCGGCAATGGTGTTCATCGACTTCTGAACCGCGTACCACGCGGGCCAGTAAGCTCCCGAGCCGAAGCCCAGCTCCTGATAGTTATGCGGCCAGCGCACGGTTCCGGTAGCCTCGTCGTAGCCGCTCTCCGCATCGAAGGAGCCTGTGCCGGCGTATTCGGAATGGATACGTCCGGAGAGGTCCTTGAGCATTGTTGAGTAGGTTATGAGATTACGGTCCACGGCGACGGAGTAGTTGCCTATGGGCTTGATGGTAGAGCCTATGGCGCTGACAGCCTGCGACGCGCGGTTGAAGCAGTTGTCGCCGGGCTTCTCGCCTATGCCGCCCGCCACAGCGAGCACATCTCCGCGGTAATCCATGATGACGAACGCGCCCTGTATCAGGTTCTTGCTGTCGGCGGGAAGCGTCGCGTTGTAGGATTTGAGGCAGGTGGAGGGATCCTCGAACAGCTCGCCGAGCTTCTTCTGCATATCCATGTTCACGTTCAGATACGCGGTATATCCGCCGCTGCGGAACTCATCGAAGGCATCGGAATAGGATATGCCGAGCTTCGCGGCAAGATCGGACACTATCTGGTCGAGCGCCGCGTCGGTGTACCAGTCCTGCGACACGGTGTAGGAGCCGTTCCACTTGTACGCGAGGGAGGAATCCTCGCCCAGCACATCATCCCACGGAACGTTCTGATAGTAGAGGTCGCCCTCGTTCTTGCTGTCCTCGGTGATGATGCCGTAGTAGTCGTTGTAGCGCATATCGGTGTAGCCGTAGTATGTGCCGAGCACGGGGCGGCGGAACTTTATCTTCTCCGCCAGCGCAGCCTCATACTCATCGGTGCTGATGTAGCCCTGGTCGTACATACATTTGAGGGCATACTCCTCGCGCACCTTCGAGTTGTGGAGGTTGATATAGGCGTTGTAGTTGTGGGGAGAGCGGACAGTTCCCGCGAGCATGGCGCTCTCGGCTATGGTGAGCTCCTCAACGGTCTTGCCGAAGTAGTAGTAAGCCGCCGTGCCGATGCCGTTGGCGGTGCCGCCGAAGTTGATGCGGTTGAGGTAGCTCTCCAGAATATCGTATTTCGTGTACTTGTTCTCGAGGGACAGAGCGCGGAATATCTCACGGAGCTTTCTGCCCATGGTGACCTCGTCGTCCTGCGTTATATTGCGGACGAGCTGCTGGGTAATGGTGGAGCCGCCCTGCGTACCGCTGCTGAACACGGCGCGCACGGTGACCGCGAGGGTGCGCTTCCAGTCAACGCCGTTGTGCTCGAAGAAACGCTGATCCTCGGTCGCCACGAAGGCGTCGATAGTATGCTGCGGGAGCTGCTCGATCTCCACCCATATACGGCTGTCGTCGCCGCTGACCTGCTTCAGGAGCACGTCCTCGCCCGCGGAATCCTTGGCGTAGATGAAGCTGGAATAGGACAGCTCGACATTCGTGAGGTCAACGTCGAAGCTGCTCTCCGCGAACTGCATGATGTACACCGTCAGAGCCACCGCGACTATGCAGAGTGTGATTATGACGATCATGATGACGCTAAGGACAGTAGTGCCGATGAAGCCGAACACTCCGCCTATCTTATGCCATATCGAAGTCCTGTGGAGGTGGTAGTAGTTCTCGACCGCCTGCTCCTCCTTGTTCATTTTGCTGTGGGGCTTGGGCATATAGTCGTCGTCGTTTATTTTGACGTATTTTATCTTTTTATCGCTCATATCTGTATCCTTTTGAAAAAATGCGGAAGTATACAGAATATATTATACCACCTTTTCCGGTCAATGTTAATACCTTTTTCGAATTTTTATGAAATTTTAACATATTTTACACAGAAAATCAGCCCGTTTTTAAAGAACTGCACTCTTTCCGGAAGGATATCCGGGAAAAATCTTCTGTACTTTATAAATATCTATTGAAAAATCCGGTTTTTTGTGGTATAATATATTGAATATGTTCCGGAATACGGATTCGGAAAGGATATGCTTATGGCTAAAACAAGGATCGCCGTGCTTTTCGGCGGCGCAACCAAGGATCACAAGGTCTCGCTGATGTCGGCGTACTGTCTGCTGGGCGGACTGTCAACCGAGAAATACGACGTCACCCCTATCGGCATAACCCGCGCGGGACGCTGGCTGTATTTCCCCGGAGACTATGAGGAGATACGCGACGGCACATGGGAGATGTCCGGGGACTGCTGCTCCGCGATAATCAGCCCCGACCCGCTGCACGCGGGGATAATTACGATAATGGCGGACGGCTCGACGGCGTTCAAGCGCGTTGACGCTGTCATCTCCGCGCTCCACGGCAAGTACGGAGAGTGCGGAAGGATACAGGGACTGCTGAAGCTCTCCAAGATACCGTACGTCGAGTGCAATCCCGAGACCGCCGCGTACTGCATGGACAAGGCCATGACTCACCTGATACTCTCCTCCGTCGGGATAGATGTGCCGAAATACGCACTGCTCGAGCGAAGCGAGATGAACACGATAGACGTTCGGATAGCGGAGATAGAGCGGGAGCTGAAATACCCGGTGTATGTGTCCGCGTCGAGCTGCTCGTCCTCTATCGGCGCGAATATCGCGAAAAACGCCGATGAGCTCAAGCGGGCGGCAAAGATAGCGTTCTCCCACCACCATACCGTCGTCGTCGAGGAGGAGCTGGACGGACGCACGATAGAGTGCGTGGTGATGGGCAGCTCCTACGACGTGGAGGTGAGCGCCCTCGGCGAGGTGGTCAAGCAGCCCCTCGACAATACCGCAGCCTCCTACACCGCGGAGTTCATTACAAACCCCGAGCTCGATTACACCCAGCGCCGCGGTATCGAACAGACAGCAAAGCGCGCCTTCCTCTGTCTCAATTTCAAGGGCTGCGCGAAAATGTCGTTCAGGCTGTCGGGCTCACGCGTCATGCTCCGACGGATAGCCACTATCCCGGGCTACACACCCGAGAGCGTGCTGCCGATACTTATGAGCGAGAGCGGCTATACCTACTCCGAGACCGTCGACAAGCTCGTAAGTCTCGCGACAGATATAGACGCCTGAAAGGAATTACCGGTATGATACCCGTTGATCTCAACATAACCAGCATAACCAAGACCGATGAGGGCGAGGATAAGGTGGAATTCTTCACCGTGGGGAATTACTCCGCGGCAGACGGCATATTCTCCATTAGCTACGAGGAAAATGACGGCATCGGCTATGAGGACTGCACCGTAAGCATTACCGCCGAGGGCATGAAGGTCTTTATCCAGCGCACAGGTCCCGCCTCCTCCGCCTTCAACATCGAAAAGAACGTCAAGCACCACAGCGTCTACGGAACGCCCTTCGGGGATTTCACAATGGGCATAAACACCTACGACGTGAAGAACGAGCTCACCGAAAACGGCGGGCGGCTGTGGTTCAAATACAGCATAGACATAAATTCGGATTTCGTTTCGGAGAACGAAATGGAGATCCGCGTGAAGCCCTCGGGCGAAATAACGTAAGCAAAGGAAACAGACAAAATGACATCGAATGTGAATGAAAAAGCAAGATCGGAAGTAAGAGAAATAGTGATGAACGCCCTCGGCAGGCTGACATCGGAGGGCAGGCTCCCCGCCGAGCCGCTGCCGCCGTTCACGGTGGAGCAGCCCGCGGACAGCTCCCACGGAGATTTCTCCTGCAACGCAGCTTTGGTTTCCGCAAAGACCTTCCGCAAAAATCCCCGTGAGACCGCGGCTATGGTCGCGGAAGCCGCGATACTCGACGGCACGCTCTTTGAGCGCATAGAGGTAGCGGGACCGGGCTTCATCAACTTCTTCTTAAAGCCCCTCTGGTTCGGCGAGACCGTCAGCACCGTGCTCTCCGAAGGCGAGCGCTACGGCAGAACGGAGCTCGGACAGGGTAAGCGCGTGCTGGTGGAATTCGTTTCCGCAAACCCCACAGGACCTATGCACATAGGAAACGCCCGCGGCGGCGCGATAGGCGACTGTCTCGCCTCCCTGCTGGACTACGCCGGGTACAGCGTCGAGCGCGAGTTCTATATAAACGACGCCGGCAATCAGGTCAACAAGTTCGGGCTCAGCCTCGACATACGCTACAAGCAGCTATTCGGCAGCGATGAAGAAATGCCCGAGGACAGCTACCACGGACAGGATATCATCGACCACGCGAAGGCGTTCGCCGACAAGTACGGCGACAAATACATGAGCGTGTCCGAGGAGGAGCGCAGGAAAGCCCTCGTTGAATACGCGCTCCCGATAAATATAAAGGGGCTCGAGGACGATCTTCTCAAGTACCGCATAAAGTACGACACCTGGTTCCGCGAGAGCAGCCTTCACGAAAGCGGCAAGGTCGCGGAGGTAGTGGAAATGCTCAAGGCGAAGGGCGTTACCTATGAGCAGGACGGCGCGCTGTGGTTCAAGGCTACCGATTTCGGCGACGACCAGGACAGAGTGCTTGTCCGCGCGAACGGCGTTCCGACATATTTCGTGCCGGATATCGCATATCATTACAACAAGCTCGTTACCCGCGGCTTTGACAAGGCGATAGACATTCTCGGCGCAGACCATCACGGCTATATCGCGAGAATGAAGGCGGCAATGACAGCCCTCGGTGTGGACGCCGACAAGCTCGATATCGTGATAATGCAGATGGTACGCCTCGTAAGAAAAGGCGAGACCGTGAAGCTCTCGAAGCGCTCCGGCAAGGCTATCACCCTCGCGACGCTGCTTGACGAGATACCCATGGACGCGGCGAGATTTTTCTTCAATCTCCGCGACCCCGACACCCACCTTGAGTTCGACCTTGACCTCGCGGTGGAGGAGAGCTCCAAGAACCCCGTGTTCTATGTGCAGTACGCTCACGCGCGCATCTGCCGCCTTATCGAGAAGCTCGCCGAGGACGGTGTGACGCTCGGAGGGGTGACCCCCGACAAGCTCACCTTCACCGAGGAAGCGGAGCTCGCGGTCATCAGACAGCTTGCGGTGCTTCCCGATACGATAAATGAAGCGGCAAAGGACTACAACCCCTCAAAGATAACCCGCTATTCGTATGAGCTCGCACAGCTCTTCCACAAATTCTATGACAGCTGCAAGATAAAGGGCGAAGCCGATAACGTGGTATTCTCCCGTCTCGCCCTCTGCGCCGCCGTAAAGACGGTCATAAAGAACCTGCTCGATATGCTGAAGGTCGAAGCGCCGGAGAAGATGTGACCTCCGAGAAGGATAAAAACGAAAGGAAAAGAAATGACAGACGACAGTTGGCGACCGGTCGCCGTAAACACAGATAAATTCGCGATAATAAAGCCCATAGGTGTGATGACGATACCGTATGGGGAGACCTCGTTCACCGAGCTAAAGACTGCGTACAAGGAAAAAATAGCGGCTATCGAAGGGGAGTACAGCGGGTTCCTGCTTGACGGAATGGAGCTGATGTCCGACCTGAGGGCGGCGGCTCTGGAATGCCGGAAAATGAGCAAACCGATATATACCGTCGTGGACGTGGACAGCGACCTCAGAACAGAGCACGAGCTGCCCGCCGACGCGGCACTGATAGTGATGCAGAGCCTCGGAGCGCTGTGCTTCGGCATCTCCTCCGATGACCCGGAAACTCTCATCGACGGCGTGAAGCGCATAAAGCCGTTCGCAAGGATACCGCTGGCAGTGCGCCCAAAAGGCGGTACGCTCGGCGACGACATCATGATCGAGCTGCTGAATTCGGGAGCCGATGTATTCATCGGGCTTGATGATGAGTGCCACACCCGCTTTCAGAATATAGTCTCCGCAAAGAAATATAAGCCTGCCTATGTCGAGTATGAGGACTGCCTTATGCTCGCGAACGAGAGGTCGGCATTCTTCCTCGAGCACGATACCACGGAAATATCCGAGCCGGTGGAGTGCAACGCGGGAATGGGTGAGGATATCATCGCGGTGTGCGAGCAGGGCGGTTTCGATGTGCTGAAAATACAGATAAACTCCCCCGACGACGCGCTGGATTTCGCTGACAACGCCCACATGGCGACGCTGCCGGTGATGTTCAGCGGTGACGACGAGATCGCAATGAAGCTCGCTGTCATGCTGTATCAGGGGCGTGCCATGATAGACAGCACCAGCCTCATAGATATCGACGAGCTCAAAAAGACCGCGGGAAAATACGGCGCGGTGATATATTGACGGTCAAATGCAAAAGTAAATGCAACACTTTCGATATTTTTGGAATCATAAACCATAAAAAGGGACGTTTTCGGGTTCCAAAACGG
>CAJOMV010000006.1 GCA_905235805.1 uncultured Ruminiclostridium sp. | reverse complement strand
GTTAGTTCATCACAAACTAACAGGCTTATTATTTCTGTAACAGGCGCAGTACCTACCCCCGCTGCAGGCGCAGCAATTAAAAGTTTTCTGAAAGGGGGTCTGGGGAGGTGGCGACGAAGGATCCAGAGGGGCTGACCGACAGACAAACTTTTTTTCAAAAAAGTTTTCCCCCAGTCTCGAGCGAGAGCGGCATACTCAGAGAGCAAGCTGCTCCATTTCGTCGAGGAGGGAACCGAAGAGGGCGAGGGCATCATTGACGACCTTGGTATCGGTCATATCCACGCCCGCTCCTTTAAGCAGCTCGATAGGCGTTTTGGAGCAGCCGCCGCGCAGGAAGCCGAGATAGTCGTCCACCTCCTGCTGACCGCCGTTCAGGACACGCTGTGAGAGTGCTATGGCTGCGGCAAAGCCGGTGGCGTACTGATATACATAGTAATCGTAGTAGAAATGCGGGATACGCTGCCATTCGTGGTCTATCTCAGGGTCATGCACTATGCCGCTGCCGAAATACAGATCGTTGAGCTCACCGTAGACACGGCAGAGCTCGTCGGAGGTAACAGCCTCGCCGCGCGCCTGCATCTCGTTTATTTTCAGCTCAAATTCCGCGAACATCGTCTGGCGGTAGAGGGTGGTACGGAACTGCTCAAGGAAGTAGTTTATCAGATAAGCACGGCTTTTTTTGTCCGTTGTGGTGCGGAGAAGATGCTGCATAAGGAGCGACTCGTTGAATGTCGAAGCGACCTCCGCCACGAATATCTTATAGTCCGCGTAAGCTACGGGCTGGTACTTATTCGAGAAGTTGGAATGGAGCGCGTGACCCATTTCGTGTGCTATCGTGAACTCCGACTGGAGGTCGTCGGTGTGGTTGAGGAGCACGAATGGGTGGACCCGCGCTCCGGCTGAGTATGCGCCGCTGCATTTGTTCTCGTTCTCGTAGACATCTACCCAGCCGCCGTCGAAGCCGCCGCGCATGAGCGAAACGTACTCCTCACCGAGGGGGCTTACCGCCTGAAGGACAGTCTCCTTTGCCTGCTCATAGGTTATCTTGTCCTTGACATCGCTCACCATGGGCGCATAGAGGTCGTAATAATGCAGCTCGTCCACGCCGAGGAGCTTCTTGCGGAGCTCCACATAGCGGTACATCTTATCAAGATTGGCGTGTACTGCGTCGATAAGCTTATAGTACACGTCCGACGGGACCTCGGTGCTGTCGAGAGCCGCTTCGAGGGTGTTCGGGTACTTGTGGACATTCGCGTTGAAGGCGAGAGTCTTGAGGTGTGCGGCAAGGATAGCGGAATAGGTGTTCTCAAAGCCCGCGTAGGTCTTGTAGAGATTTTCAAACGCTGACTTGCGGAGAACTCTGTCCTCGCTCTGCATGAGGGGGATATAGCTGCCGTGGGTTATCTGGCGCTTGTTCCCGTCCTTGTCCACAGCGTCCGGGAATTTGATATCCGCATTGTCGAGCATGGAGAATACCGTGCTCGGGGAAGCGCTCATCTCGCCCGCCATTGCCGCTATGCGCTCCTCCTCGGGGGAAAGGATATGCTCACGCCTGCGGCGGATACGCGTCAGGACAAGACGGTAGTGCTCAAGACCGGGCTCGTCCTTGTAGAATTTATCCATGGTATCGTCATCTATCGAGATGATCTCGGGCACCGCAAATGCCGCCGCGCTGCCTATCGCAACAAGCAGAGCATTGACGCGGTCGCAGTAGCCGGAGTACAGGCTTATCGCGGTGTCCTCGTCGCTCTTGCGGTTAGCGTAGTTTATCAGATCCTCCGCAAGCACAGTCAGCTCATCATCCAGCCTGAAATATTCGAGCAGAGCCTTCGGGGAGCCGCAAAGCTTTCCCGCGTATCCCGCGAGGATATCGGGGTATTTGCCCGCGTCTGTCAGAGCCTTTTCAAAATCCGCGTCGGTGGCATAGATGTCCTCGATATGCCACTTGAATTCCGCGGGTATCTCGCTGCGCTTGGGTATTCTTTTCTCTTCCATTGTTTTTTGTCCTCTCTTATTCTGTTGTGACATTCGACAGCACGGAGCCTTCCGCGTCAACGTGTATGGTCTCGTAATCCACCGTATAATTGAAACGCTTCATCCAGTCAGTGTAGGCGGTGTTCTGGGCTGCCTGCTCCTTGTAGCTTGCAAGGTAGCTGCGCATACTGTCCTTTATCTGCTCGGTCTCGGCTTCGAGCACCTGAGCGTCGTCGGCGTATCTGATGAAGTATATGCCGTTGCTGTAAACGACAGGCTCGCTCACATCGCCCTTGTTTTCGAGCGCGTAGAGCGCGCTGCGGTATTCTTCAAAGAAGGAGGGGGAATTCGGCAGCACTATCATCTCTGTGCTGGCGGAGGCATCATATTCCGCCTTTACGTCGGCAAAATCCGCACCGTCGGCGAGCTTTGCGCTTATCTCCCCGACCGCTGCCTTTATCTCATCGGTATACGCGGCTTCGACGAGCTTTTCAGTCTCCGCGTCATCGCCGTCATTTATGGCTTGCGCTATTTTTGTGAGGTCGTCCTCCGAGAAGCTGACGAATATCTGATCCGCGACGCGTGTTCCCTCGGGGATATATACCATTGGGTACGCCGACAGGGACTCATACTCATCGGGAGCGTTCTCTGCCTTGTCCTTTGCCTCGCTGATGAATTCCTCGAGCATTTTCCGGACCTCGTCCTCGGTGACCTCCTCGACGCTGTCTGTCAGCTTCGCTATGACGAGATCCTGTATATAGCGGCTCAGCTCCCATGTGTAAAAGATATCCTTGTTAAGACCGCACTTTTCGAGTATAAGCTGCAGCACCTCGCTGCACATAGCGTTCTTGTCCTCCTCGGAGGCGTCCTCACCGAGCTTTTCGCTGACGGAGGCGTAGAAATTTGCTGCCCAGTTCGCCCATACCTCATCGGCGCTGTCGCGTATCTCCTTGAGCTGGTCGGCGGAGAGGGTGGCTTCGCTGATACCGTACTCCTTGTCCGCCACATATCTGTACATTCTCTCGAAGGCGATATAGCTGATGATATTGTCGCGATAGCCCTCACAGGTCGCCTTGTTTTCCTCCGACATATCATCATCTATCTGGTAGGAAACGATATAGTACATATACTCGTTGAAGAATTCGCCGAAAGGGATATCGAAAAACTCCTTGTCCTCCACATCGCCGTCAACATACGCTATCACCTTATCACGGTCTATGCCTCTCCATGTGGTGTAGTCATCCACGGTGCGGGGGAAGTACTCGTCCGCTATCTCTCTTGCGGTATCGCTCACCTTAATGTCGGCGGCAGTTGTATCTCCGCCGTTGTTGGAGCTGTCTGCGCCCTCTGTCCCGTTATTGCAGCCTGTCATCAGCATTGCCGCGGCTATGAATGCCGCACAGCATGCCGTTATTCTTCTTTTCTTCATACACTTATTTCCTTTCTTTTTACAGTGATCATCACACTAAATGATAGTATATCATATTTCTCTGAAAAAAGCAAAATATTTTTATAAATTTTTTGTGAATTTTTTTAAAAAGTGATGATTTTTTCGGAAAAATATGCTATAATAAGATGATAATATGGCAGATTATGCGGTTATAGTACGAAAAGGAGATAAAGTATATGACTGCTTTCAAGCGAAAAATAAGGAATTTTGCCGCGGTGCTGACTGCGGCTGCCGCGGTATTCACCTTTGCGGGCTGTGATGAGGAGCCCGAGGAGGAGATACCGATGAAGACCGTGGAGGTCACCAACGAGTTCGGCGAGCTCGTCACCGACGCAGACGGCAACCCCACCTATACCGAAGTCCCCCTCGAGACGGTAGTTGTCACCGACGAGGAAGGCAGCATCGTCACAGACGAGGAGGGCAATCCGCAGTTCGAGTATGAGAAGCTTCCCGAGCCCGAGAAGACAGTTTACAAGGTCGGTTTCGTGTACAGCGGTCCCGTCAATGGCAGCACCACGAACTATGTGTTTGAAGCTGCGCGCGCCCAGATAAAGAAATCCCTCGGTCTGGAGACCTGCTATATCGAGAATGTGCTGGTGGCGGATTTCCCCGAGGCTGTGAATGTGCTCCGCGACGACGGCTGCAATATCATAGTGTCGTGCAGCCCGCGCTTCGCGAATTCCGTGGAGCGTGAAGCCCGCACTCTCAACGGCACATATTACATCAGCTTCGGCGGTGAAAAGACCTCCTCGAACGTCACCTGCTTCGGCGGCGAGCTGTACCAGACCGCGGCAGTCTGCGGAATGGCGGCGGCATACAACCTCGACCCCGCCTCCAACAAGATAGGTGTTATCGCCGACCCTGCCGAATACAATGTCTACGGCGTGGTGGACGCGTTCTGCCTCGGTGCTGCGGAGATAACGCTCGCGCAGACCGATGTCCGCGTGAACTGGGCATGGTCGAACAGCGATCAGGAGATAGAAGCGGCGTGCGACGACCTGCTCGCACAGGGCTGTGATGTGATAATGTCCTATATGGAGTCCGACTACCCGCTCCGCTACTGCGGGAACAAGAACGTCAAGCTTATCGCCAACGCCGCGAACATACCCGAAATTGTCCCCGACAGCTACCTCACCGGCTTCAATTTCAATTTCAGCACCCATGTAGTGGACAAGGTGCGCTCTATAATGAACGATAATTTCAATCCCACCGTATTCAACGGCGACATAGCCTCGGGCATGATAAGACTTGTCGAGTTCTCGCCGCACGCCAAATCCGGCACCGAGACTATCTGCTCCAAGTACTACGATTACGTCAAGTCCGGCAGCGCCAAAATATTCACCGGCGAGATAAAGAACGCCAACGGCGTTGTCACCGTCGAAAAGGGACAGTCCCTCGCTTCGTCGAATATCTTCGATATCAACTGGCTAGTCAATTCCGTCCGCCGTACCACCTCCTTTACCGAGATAAACGAAAATCCCCAGAGCTCAGACTTCCTTATCCATAGATTCCCCGAGGATATGAAGAACGATACCGCAGCTCCCCCCGATACCACCGAGGAACCCGAAGTCGTCATCGTCGCTGATTAAGTGCCGCGCCTGACGATAGTTAAGAATACAGAAAGCCTGCCATTTCATTGCGAAATGACAGGCTTTTCTATTGCGAAGTAATTACTCTTTCCCGATGTGCAAGCGCATCTGTGGTTCAGAATGTGAAGTCAAGGGGCTCACCGCCGCCGTCGCTGTCGTTATTGTTCTTTTTAGGCTTTTCGACGGGCTCGGACTGCTTGGGCTCTTCGACGGGCTCGGGCTGCTTGGGTTCTTCGGCAGGTTCGGGCTGCTTAGGCTCCTCGGCGGGCTCGGGCTGCTTGGGTTCTTCGGCAGGTTCGGGCTGCTTGGGTTCCTCGGCGGGCTCGGGCTGCTTGGGTTCCTCGACGGGCTCGGGCTGCTTGGGTTCTTCGGCAGGTTCGGGCTGCTTAGGCTCCTCGGCGGGTGCAGGTGCGGGCACCTCTGCGGGAACAGCCTCCTCGGGCTTGGAGGGCTCTGCCGGTATGGGAGGCTCTGGAGCCTTTTCAGGCTCCGTGGGAGCTGCTGCGCCTACCGGCGTGAGGATATCGGGCTCGTCGTTCTTGTCCTTATTGCGGTTCCGCTTGTTCTTGAAGGTGAACGTCATCACGTTCTTCTCGCGGGTATTCTCCTTCTTCGGGGGCTTCCCGGAAACGGGGTCGTCCGAGATGTTGAAGCCGAACTGGGATTCATATACCCGCTTCTTTATCATCGTCAGCTCTACCCCGCCCTCTTCGGGCTTGTACTCCGGTTTAGGCGGAGAATAGGGCTCGGGAACCTCGGGCTCCTTGTAGGGCTCGATGAACTCCGGCTTCTTTTGGTGGATAGGCTTGAGGTCTATGCTGATATCCTCGGGCTTGAAATCCGGGATAGGCGGAGCATACTGACCGGGAGTATCGGGCTCCTCGTAAGCTGCGTTTGGCTTGTCGAACTCCTTGGGGGCAAGAAGCTGAAGCTCCATATCGCCCTCCATAGGCTTATACTCTGCCTTGGGCGGCGAATACGGCTTTGCCGGCTCATTTCCCGTATAGTCGTCCTGCGCGGGAATAGCTGACTGCGCAGCCGCTATCATGGTAAGGGAGATCTCGGGCTCGTTCGGCTCAAGCGGCTCACCCATACCGTCGGGCTCCGCGGGCTGGATATCCATATTCGCGGTCTCACCGACGAAATTTTCGGGGATATCGAATACCGATTCTTCCTTCTTCGGTATCTTGTTGATAACGGGACGTTCCACCTCCGCGATCTCATCTATGCTCTTGAGAGCGGTGGTATGCTTGCTCGGCTGTATCTCGATATTCTCTTCGTCATCGGGCTTCTCGTCCGACGGCTTGACGATATCGGTAACAAGACCGTAGGTCTGCCCGTAATACGCGTTCTCGCCGTGCTTGCGCAGGTAATGCTTGTTGAGCAGCGGCTCGCTTATGCGGGTGAGACCGAACTGGAACTGCGCGTTATATACCGCCATGTGCGCAATTTCCTCGAGCACTATGGCATTCTCTACCGCCTTTTCGGGGGAAAGTCCCCATACAAAAGGTCCGTGCGACGCGACAAGACACGCCTGCATCTCAAGGCAGCCGAGTCTGCGTCTCTGGAAGGTATCGGTTATCGCGATACCTGTATTTCTTTCGTAATCCTCTGCGATCTGCTCCTCCGTCATCTGCATCGTGCAGGGAATATCGCCGAAGAAGTAATCTGCATGTGTCGTGCCGTAAGCGACGATATCAAGTCCTGCCTGCGCCCAGATAGTCGCATAGCGGGAATGTGTATGTACGACGGCGCCGATCTCGTCGAATGCCTGATAAAGTATCAGGTGGGTGGGGGTATCGGAGGAAGGATTCAGGTCACCCTCGACCACCTTGCCGTCCATATTGACGACGACCATTTTATCGGGTGTCAGGTCATCATAGTCCACGCCCGAGGGCTTTATGACCATGAGTCCCTTTTCTCTGTCTATTGCGGAGACATTGCCCCATGTCAGTATTACAAGTCCGCTGTCACGAAGCTGTTTATTGGCTTTGCATACGCGCTCTTTAAGTTCTTCTAACATATTGTTCCTCCTGCGCAGTAATGTACAGATATACACAATAACATTATACACCCAAAGAGCACCGATTTCAACAGATTTTTTGATTTTCTACAAATAATTGTAAAACGGGTACGCAGTTTTGGTGATTTTACCGAGTGAGTGGTTTCAATCCGATAATTTGATAAAGTACTCCTTCTTCACCCTGCCGTTCTCGTCGAATTCCACGCCGTCCTCGAGCAGAAGCCTTCGCTGCACATTCTCACCGCCGAACGCGAATGCCTCGGAGACCTCCCCGAGGCGGTTGACGATACGGTAGCAGGGGATATTCTCCGGGTCGGGATTGACATGCAGAGCGTAACCTACCACCCGGGAAAGCCTCGGGTTGCCGACCAGCCGCGCTATCTGCCCGTATGACGCGACCTTTCCCTTCGGCACTGTCCGCACCACCATATAGATCTGCTCAAACGTATTCATAGCATACCTCCGTTGTTGTTCCGGCGGCAGACCGGAGCTGCCGGAGATCATAAAAGTCCGGGAGCTTTACCGTGCTCCCGGACTTTCTCGTTCTGTCTGACGCGCTGTTATATCGCCTGTCGTATGTTTTCGGGTATCGTCCGCTTGACGATGTCGGCTCCCATTGCGCGGAGCTTTACGTCCATATTGTCGTAGCCGCGCTCTATGTGGTAGATATCATCTATCTCTGTGGTGCCGTTCGTGCTTAAGCCCGCTATGATTAGCGCTGCGCCCGCACGAAGATCCGTAGCCTTGACGGGAGCGCCCGTGAGGTGGTCAACGCCCTCTATCACCGCGACCTTGCCGTCCACGGAGATATCGGCACCCATTCTGCGGAGCTCGTCCGCGTATCTGAAACGGTTATCGAAGATGCCCTCGGTAATTATGCTGGTGCCTCTCACGAGAATGAGCAGAGCAGCGAGCTGCGGCTGCATATCCGTGGGAAAGCCCGGATGGGGCATGGTCTTTACCGTTATTCTTTCGTATCTGTCCTGTCCGATGACTCTTACGCTGTCGTCGTATTCCATTACCACTACGCCTATTTTGCGGAGCTTCGATGTGATAGGCTCGAGGTGCTTCGGGATAACGTTCTTTATGAGCGCGTCGCCCTTTGTGGCGGCGACCGCTATCATGAAGGTACCCGCCTCTATCTGGTCGGGGATAATGGCGTACTCCGCTCCGTGGAGCCTGTTCACGCCCTTTATTTTGATGACGTCCGTACCGGCGCCCATTATATCGGCGCCCATGGAGTTGAGGAAGTTCGCGAGATCGACTATATGAGGCTCCTTCGCGGCATTCTCGAGAATGGTAAGTCCCTCCGCCTTCACCGCTGCGAGCATTGCGTTCATCGTCGCGCCTACAGAGACCTTATCGAAGTATATCTGCGTTCCGAAGAGGAAATCCGCCTTTACATCGACGACACCGTGCTCGATAGTGCACTTTGCGCCGAGCGAACGGAAGCACTTGAGGTGCTGGTCCATAGGTCTGTCGCCGAGGTCGCAGCCGCCGGGCATCGGCACCTGCGCGTGCTTGAAGCGGCTCAGCAGTGTGGCGAGGAAGTAGTACGACGCTCTCATGGAGCGCGCCAGCTCATAGGGAACGGGCATATCCCGGATCGGACGGGGGTCTATGCTTATTGTGGTCTTGTCAATGAACTTGACCTCGGCACCCAGATCGCGAAGTATCTGGAGGCTTATGGTAACATCGTTTATCGCGGGCACATTTTCCAGCACACAGGGTGCGTCCGCAAGTATAGTCGCCGGGATAATGGCGAGGGCGGCATTCTTGGCACCGCTTATCTCCACCTCACCGGTGAGCTTCTTTCCGCCGTTTATAATAAACTTCTCCAAATTATTGACCTCTTGTATTTTGATTTGAACACGAGTTCAGAGAGAAACAGAATCCATTCATCAGAAATCGGTCCTCATAACCGACAGCTATAAGATTATAGCACATTTCAGCCTAAAAATAAAGGGTTTTTATGCAAAATCTACATTTTCAACATATATTTTTAACAAAAATACTCATATTATACTGTCGCATTGCACAACAGAGCGAAGAGCAAAGCCTTCCGCGGCTTGAAAACGCGCCATTCGGGAGAATTTTCCTCGGCTCGGGAAAATGGTAATAATGCACAAAACTAACCGTCTACTACCTCGATTATCTCCTCATCGCCCTCCTGGAGCGCTTCTATCGCATTGAGCTCGCTGGTCGCGGCGGGAGCCTCAGCCTCCGCGCCCTCTCCGCTTTCACCCGCGGTCTCGGCGCTTTCGGAAGCCCCCTCGGGCTCCTGCGCAGTCTCCGCCGCAGTCCCGGCAGCAGCGGCAGTCTCCGCCGCAGCTTCACCGTCCGCGGCTGCCGTGTCAGCGCTTTCGGCGCCGTCGCCAGGCTCCGCGGTCGTGTCCGCGCTTGTATCGGCAGCGGGAAGGGTCTCCGCGTTCACAACGTCCTGAGTGTTCTTGGTATTCTTCGGCTTCTTGGTCGTGGTGGTCTCAACGGGCTCCTCCGGCTCAATGCGTATTATCTTCACAGATTCTATCGTTATCGGGTCGATAGGCTTCGAGGGAGTGCCGACCTGATCGTCTATCGCGTTGCCGGAAACGACCTCCACAGCCGAAACCGCTTTCAGCACGTCAAAGCCGTCTATCACCTGCCCGAACACGGTGTTAGTGCCGTCGAGCTCGTACAGACCGCCTATGCGCAGGTACTTCTCCTTCACCTCCGGCGGTATCGCCTTGAGCTTGTTCAGATAGTCCTCATAGTACTTCTTATCCTTTTCGAGCAGGCGGGCGGTTATCGTCTCGTCCGCAAGCTGCTCGGTGAGCTTCTCTATGACCGCGTCTATGTCCTGCGGGGTGTGGTTGTCCACTATGTAGAACTGCCCGTAGCTTCCCTTCTTCGAGGACGCGAAGCACAGCGCCCCGTAGAAGTTGTACGCCACGTTGGACACTTCCACAGGGATATACTGGTTCGGCGGTATCTCGCCGTCACTGCCGTCGCCGTTGAGCGAGCCGCCCTGTATCATGTAGTTGTCGATTATGCGGTGGATAGTGGTGCCGTTGTAGTAGCCCATTTCCGCGAACTCGATGAAGCGCTTCACCGATTCCGGAGCCGCTCCCTCGAACAGCTTCGCGGTAATGGTGCCGTAATCCATTATGGTTATCTCGGCATACACATCGTTATCCTCGAGCTTTACGTCCCCGAGGTTCCCGACCGCCGGATCCTCGCCGCATGAGGCTGCCGAAACGAGCATGATAACGCCCGCAAGCAGTCCCGCAGCCTTTTTCATCAGTTTCATCTCATCATATCCTCATATCACTGCGCGGCATGATATTCGCCCAGTGTCACCTTATTTATATATATCGCGGGTACGGGCGTGTACAGGTCGCCGCTCACCTCCGAGCCGCATATTTTCTCTATCACGTCAAAGCCGTCTATCGTCTGCGCGAACACGGTGTACCGCCCCGCGAAGCCCGCTATGCAGCCCTTTTCGATGAACGCGTCCACGAGCTCGTCGGGCAGCAGCTTCTCTCCGCTGTCGTTCGTGAGCTCCCGCAGCTCGGTGATGTCCTCCTCCGTCAGCGGGCGCTCGTTTATCACGAAGAACCTGCTGTCTCCGTAGCCGCTGTGACCGTTGTAGGCGCATATTGCTCCCCTGAACGTCCACAGGTCCACCGACACCTCGTTCGGTATGAGCTCACCGTCACTGGTAACGCCGGAGTCCTTGTTCGCGTCCGCGGCTCCCGACATGAATATCTCGCCCTCAAGAATGCCGTAGATGTCCTGTCCGTCGTAGAAGCCGTCATTCACCCGCTCGATGAAGTTGTTCACCGTATTCGGCGCGTATTCCGGGTAGAGCACCGCCGTAAAGCTCCCCGCGTCCGTCTCGAAGGTCGCGGTGGGCTGTCCCTCATACGGCTCCCCGAGCTGCACCAGCTTCATAGTGCTGTAATCGTAGGTGCGCACGGGGTTCTGATTGAGCCCCTGGTCACCCCCGAACAGCGAACAGCCGGACAGCCCCAGCATAACAGCCGTCGTCAGCAGTCCCGCGGCGGTCTTTTTCAGTATTCCGCTCATGCTTTTCTTATCACTGTCCCCTGTCTCGTTTCCTCGACGATATATCCGAGCTCCGTTATCTTCGCGCGCAGCTCGTCTGCCTTCGCGAAATCCTTAGCCTTTCTCGCTTCCGCGCGCTGCTTCACAAGCTCGTTCACCTCGTCCGGGATATCCTCCGCCGCGCTTTCCTTCTCTGTGAGCAGCTTCTTCGCCGCCTCCGCAAGCCCGAGGGACAGCACATAGTCTAAGTGCTCTATCACCTCCCGCTTGGTGGCGCTGTTCGTATCCGCCTTCAGTACGTCGTACAGCACCGTCACCGCCTGCGCGGTGTTGAGGTCGTTATCGAGCGCCTCACGGAACTTTCCGACAAGCTCGTCGAACTTCGCGTTATCCACAGCCTCGCCGCTCTTGTCCTCATACAGAGGCGCTATCTTAGCCACAAGCTTCGAGTAAGCCGCAGCCGCGTTGTCGAGGTTCTCCCACGAGAATTCCAGTGTTTTGCGGTAGTGGGACTGTAAGCAGAAAAGCCGGTAAGCAAGCGGGTCGTAGCCCTTCTTTTCGAGCAGGGACACGGTGAGGAATTCCCCCTTTGACTTGCTCATCTTGCCGTCGTTCGTGTTGAGGTGGTGCACATGGAACCAGTATCTGCACCACGGGTGACCGAGGTACGCCTCACTCTGCGCTATCTCGTTGGTGTGATGGGGGAACTGATTGTCTATGCCGCCGCAGTGCAGGTCGAGGTACTCCCCGAGGTGCTTCATGCTTATGCAGCTGCACTCGATGTGCCAGCCCGGATAGCCGAGCCCCCACGGGCTCTCCCACTTGAGCTCCTGATCCTCGAACTTGGACTTTGTGAACCACAGCACAAAATCCGCCTTGTTCTTCTTGTTGTCGTCCGCTTCAACACCGTCGCGAACGCCGACCTCAAGGTCCTCCTCGGCGAAATCGTTGAAGATGTAGTATTTGTCGAGCTTCGATGTATCGAAATAGATGTTCCCGCCCTCCTCGTACGCATAGTCCTTGTCGAGCAGCGCGGTTATCACGCGTATGAACTCGTCAATGCAGTGTGTGGCAGGCTCCACAACGTCCGGGGTCTTGATGTTCAGCTTCCCACAGTCCTCGAAGAACGCGTCGGTGTAGTACTTCGCTATCTCCATGACCGTCTTGTGCTCACGCTTCGCGCCCTTGAGCATTTTGTCGTCGCCGGTGTCGCCGTCACTGGTCAGATGTCCCACGTCGGTAATGTTCATGACGCGCTTCACATCAAGCCCGGTAAAACGCAGGTACTTCTCGAGCACGTCCTCCATGATGTAGGTGCGCAGGTTGCCGATATGGGCATAATGATACACCGTGGGTCCGCAGGTGTACATATTCAGCCTGCCCGCGGTGTGGGGGATAAGCTCTTCCTTTTTGCGTGTCGCGCTGTTGTAGATATACATAGAGCAGTTTTCCTTTCGTTCTACTTGACAAAGTAATAGCAGATAACAATGAGCGCAAGCGACACGAACATGATTATCCAGTTGCGTGCCACTGTGCGTTTGAGCTTCTTGTCAGCCGCTTCTTTATCGTATTTCTTTTTATACATTATGGTTCCTCCTGTAAGAGAGGTAGCTTTCGAGTATCACCGCCGCGGCTGCCGCGTCGATGACTGCCTTGCGCTTTTTGCCGCGCCTGTCGAGCTCGTTCATGATGTTGTGCGCGGTGACTGTGGACGAGCGCTCGTCCCACATCTCCACGGGGATATCCAGCCGCTCCCGCAGCAGCCCCGCGAACTCCCGGCACTTCTCGCTTCTCGGTCCGTAGGTGCCGTTCATGTTCACCGGGTCGCCCACCACCGCCATTTCCGCTCCGAGCTCCTTTATCTTCTCCGCCACCTTGTCCGCGCATACCTCGAAGCGCTTTTCGTTGATTATGCAGACAGGTGTCGCGATCATTTCCAGCCGGTCACACTCGGCAATGCCGGTGTGGCTGTCGCCGAAGTCCACAGAAACTATCTTCATATATCTCCTTTATGTGTGTCCCCATATCCCGTCATTTCCGGGGTCGAACCGCACCCGTATCACAGTGGCGGAGGAATCGTTCAGACAGGTATGAGTGTTGTCGTCCGCCGGCTCACCGAAATACGGAGGCTCGGTCGTGTTCTGAACGGCTTCCTGTATCTTCAGGTCGCCAACATACAGAGAAAGCTCCGAAACGCCGTCATAAACGCTGTCGTCGTACTGTATGCATTCTCCCTCGGTGATCTCCGTGTATTCGGCATAAGGCTTGTCATAGCCGATATCCTGTGCCGTGTTCCATGTGGGGCAGCGCAGGAAGATGTAGTCGTTGTCCTTCCACCAGACGTCGGCAGGGTCGTCGTAGAACTCCCACCCGTGAACGCCGCTGTGACACCAGTACCCGTCGGTGAAGCCGTTCATATCCGAGAACCACAGCGGGCAGCCGTCCACCCGGGAGCCTGTGTGGAACCCGTTTTCCAGTATGCGCACAAGACCGCCGTGGAATTTGCTGTACCCCAGAACGATAATCAGCTCGCCATTGTCCGCTTCGGTCTCGCCGAAATAACGTACCGCGCAGTGATCGTCCGCATAGACGACCTGCCCGTTTCTCTGAAGGGCGGAAATAAACGCCTCGGCGCCTGTATCGGCAGGCGAGGCTTCTTCCATCTCCGTATCGTCAAATTCAGCCGACTCACTGTCGTCGTCCTCGTCGATGTCCGGGATATCGTCCGGCGCTTCGGTCGTTGTGGTCGCGGCAGTAGTGGTGACCGGTTCTGCCTCTGGCGCCGCCGTCACTGCGGGGCCGCTTTCACAGCCGGTCAGAAGGCATACCGCAAGCAGCACAGCCGTAGGTCCGCACTTTTTCATCGTATTCCTCTCCATTTGCGTTTTGTTATTCTTTATACGCTTCTCCGACCGCCTTGGCGACCGTGTCCGCTACGCGCTTGTCGAGCGGGCTCGCGATTATATTCTCTGTTGTTATCTCGTCATCGTGGATAATGGAGGCGATAGCGTAAGCCGCCGCCTGCTTCATCTCCTCGGTTATGCGCTTTGCGCGCACCGCAAGCGCTCCCTTGAAGAGCCCCGGAAACACGAGGACGTTGTTTATCTGATTGGGGAAGTCGCTGCGCCCCGTGCCGACAATGAACGCTCCCGCAGCCTTAGCCTTGTCGGGCATTATCTCGGGGACGGGATTTGCCATTGCGAAGACTATCGGCTTTTCAGCCATGCTCTTTATCATATCCTCGGTAACGAGGTTCGGTCTCGACACCCCGACGAAAGCGTCCGCGCCCTTCATCGCGTCGGCAAGCACGCCCTTGCGGCACTGCTTGTTCGAGCGGGTCTTGATATCCTCGTGGGCGGGGTTCTCATAGTTGTCCTCACGGTTTATTATACCGCAGAGGTCGACCATTATGAGGTCGCCTATCCCGAGACTCAGCAGGAAATTCCCGATAGCCATTCCCGCGGCGCCCGCGCCGTTTATCACGACGGTCATATCGGAGAGCTTCTTGCCCGCGCACTTCGCCGCGTTTATCAGCGCAGCGCCGACCACTACGGCGGTGCCGTGCTGGTCGTCATGGAATACCGGTATATCGAGCCGCTCCTTCAGCTTACGCTCTATCTCGAAGCACCTCGGAGCCGCTATATCCTCGAGGTTTATGCCCCCGAAGCTGTCGGAGAGCAGCTCTATGGTGTGTACTATCTCGTCCACGTCCTTGCTCTTTATGCAGAGCGGGAAAGCGTCCACCCCGGCGAACTCCTTGAACAGGCAGCATTTGCCCTCCATGACCGGCATACCCGCCAATCCGCCGATATCGCCGAGACCGAGCACCGCAGTACCGTCGGTGATGACCGCCACGAGGTTATTCCGGCGGGTCAGCTCATACGACAGCTCCGGCTTCTTCTGTATCTCGAGGCACGCCTGCGCGACACCGGGGGTGTACGCGAGGGACAAGTCCTCACGGGTGTTTATCGGGGCACGGGAGATGACTTCGATCTTCCCCTGCCATTCGTAGTGCTTTTTGAGTGCTTCTTCCTTGATGTCCATTTCTTTTGTTCCTTTATTTATATATTCAGATTTTCGCCGCGGGTGATTATCGCGCGGACGGACTGCTCGGGAGTGAATTTATAGCCGAGCGAGATAGCGTAGTGATTATAGAAGCCATGGAAATCCGAGCCGCCCGTCGGGAGCAGTCCGTACTGCTGGCAGAGGTCAAGTAGCTGCTCCTCCTCGGTCTCGTCGGCGCTCTCATGGTAGACCTCGATCCCGTCTATTTTGCCCTGCGAGGCGAGCTCCTCGATGACCTCGAAGCTGTTGTATACCCTCGGGTGAGCGATAGACGCGGTGCCGCCCGCGGAATGTATCATCTCCAGCGCGAAGCGCACGTCCGGAACACGCTCTATCTCCTGCCGCACCTCCTCGGCGCACAGCCCGTCCTTCGCGCTGAACAGCTTGTCGTAGACATCGCCGTACAGCTCGGTGGTGTAGCCGTAATCCATGAGCGCGTGCATGATGTGGCACTTGTATATGGTCTTTCCTCCCGCAGCGTAGCGGAGTATGTTCTCGAACGCTATGGGGTATTCCTCCACTACTTTAAGCGCCATTTTCTTGCCGAGCTGCTTTCTCGCCTCGGTCGTGCGCAGGCATAGCCCCTCCAGACGGTCGGGCTTATGAGGCATATAGCAGAGGATATGTACCTTCCTGCCGCGGGTACCGTCGACCGCGGAGATCTCCACGGCGGGCAGCACACGGATACCGTAGCGCTGTCCGAGTATGACAGCGCGTGATGTGGACGCTAAATTATCGTGGTCGGTAATGGACAGAACGTCTATCTTGTTGCGCTTTGCCTGCGCGATGACCTCCTCGATGCCGAGCGAGCCGTCCGATAATGTGGTGTGACAATGTAAATCTGCTCTCATAGTATTTTCTCCGTAGCCCAGTCTGTTTGTACTTATCCTTATCTTATTACTTTTCCTTTGGTCTTTACCTTTACGCCGCCCTCGGCACGCTGTTTTTTCTTCTCCTTCGGTATCTCCGTCGGGGCTTCGACACCGCCCATATCCTCGAACACCGCCTCTTCGTCCGTCTCATATCGGGAATATTCGGGATTTTTCTCCCCGCGCGAAGCATAATAGGGGTCGATGATGTGCTGCTGTATCACGGGGTATGCGCAGAAGGTGGCTATGAAATTCATCCACGCGAACGGGATAAGAGGCATAGCTATCACCGAATACGGGAACCCCAGCACCATAAGCGCCGCAATGGCGAGCCAAGCGAAGAATGCCGCGAAGCTCCGCTTGAAGCCGACTATCATCAGAATGAACGAGTTCTTGATTATCTTGGGGAGCGTGAGGTTGAGCGCAACTATCTGCGGGTAGATGTAAAAGTGCATCATTACCACGAAAAAACCCATTGCCAGCGAGGTCGCCAGCAGTATCTTCGTCTGCATATCCGACGCGTTCATCAGTGCCGAATAATAGAAATTCACATTGAATGCCAGCAGCACTATCAGTATGATATCCACCGAGCCCATGAAGAGCCCCTGCCTGAAATTCTTCCTGAACGCCGTCCAGAACTCGTTCCAGACGAATATCGGCTCCCCTATCGTGAATTTCCTCATGCACTGCGTCATTGCCGCCGTAGCGGGTCCGAAGGTAACTATCGGAATGCAGAACGCGAAGTAGATGAGGTTTATCTGGAAGAATTTCCAGAACTTCGCCCCGAATATCTCCCAGAAAAGAAAGAAAGGTTTTTTCTGCGGACCTCCCTTTTGGACGCCGCTTCCTGTTTTTCTGTAATTGTAAATGCCGAATGCCATATCTGTTTTCTGCACCCTCCGGGTGCGTCTCCTTTATTGCGGTACCTGCCGCAAAAAAATAAAATACCTATCATATTATATCATGTTTTAGGTATTTTTGCAAGTGTTTTTTGCTATTTTTGCGGTATTGTAAAAGATATTGCGGGATAATTGACATTTTAATGATTTTGTGGTATTATATATCTGTATATTTTTCCGGTCGGAAAACGGGAGAAAATGGGAGTGATAAAGCGATGTTTGAAAAGCTCGATTACCTGCGGGACAAGTCAAACAAGCTCCCCATGCGTCCCGGCGTGTATCAGATGAAGGACAGGAACGGAAAGATAATATACATCGGCAAGGCAAAGCTGCTCAAGAACCGCGTGACGTCCTACTTCCACGCCGTGGAGGCGCATAACGCCAAAACGTATAAGCTGGTGTCACAGATATACGATTTCGATTTTATAGTGACCGATACCGAGCTTGACGCGCTCGTTCTTGAGGCGAGCCTCATAAAACTGCACTCCCCGAAGTATAATATACTTCTGAAGGACGACAAGGGCTTCAGCTATTTCAGGCTGACCGGCGGGGATTATCCTCGGATAAAGCACTCCTTCCGCAACGACGACCCCGCGTCCGCCTATATCGGTCCGTATATGAGCGCTTTCACGGTCAAGCAGGCGGTGGAGGAATGCAACCGGATATTCATGCTCCCGACCTGCAATAAGGAATTCCCGCGGGATTTCGGCAAGGAGCGCCCCTGCCTGAACTACCATATCAAGCGCTGCATGGGCGTGTGCCGCGGCTGTATATCCAAGGAGGAATACGGCGAAACTATCAAGCAGGCGGTGGATTTCCTGAAAAACGGCAGCAAGGAGAGCGTGGAGCGGCTGACGGAGGAAATGAACGAAGCTGCGGAAGCCCTCGAGTTCGAGAAGGCTGCAAAGCTCCGCGACAGGATAGCAGCCATAGAGCGGGCTTCAAAGGTGCAGTCCATACGCTCGGAGCGCGATATCAGCTGCGATGTGCTCGCGCTTTCCCACAATTCGGGACTGACAGCGGCGGCGGTGGTGAAATACCGCAAGGGACAGCTGATAGACAAGGAGAACTACTTCATCGGAGACGAGTACGAAAGCGAGATAATGCGCACAGAGTTCCTGATGAGATACTATGAGAACGGCAGGGAAATACCGAAGCTGATACTGCTGGACGGCGATACGGAGGACAACGGGCTGCTGAGCGAGTACTTCCGCGAGACCGCGGGACACAAGGTGGAGCTGCTCGTTCCGAAGCGCGGGGAAAATCTCGTGCTCACAACCCTCGCCAAAAGCAACGCCGACGAGTACCTCGCTCTGCGGGTAGGTCGGACGAGCCGTGAGATAACGGCGCTGCAGGACCTGCAGAAGCTGCTGGGACTGAAAAAGATACCCATGCTGATAGAAAGCTACGACATCTCGAATATGGGTGAGCAGACCCGTGTGGCGGGAATGATAACCTACAAGAACGGCAGACCGTACAAGGCGGGCTACCGCCGTTTCAACATAAAGGACGTGGTTGGGATAGACGACTATGGCTGTATGCAGGAGGTGCTGCGGCGGCGCTTCACACACTACCTCGAGGGGGACGAGCATTTCTCGGAATGCCCCGACCTGATACTGCTCGACGGCGGCAAGGGTCACGTCGCGGCAGTGCGGGAGGTCTTTGACGAATTGGGGATAGATGTGCCGCTGTTCGGGTTGGTGAAGGACGACAAGCACCGCACAAGAGCTGTCGCCACCGACGGCGGAGAGATACAGGTCAACGCGAACAAAAATCTGTTTAAAATGCTGACGGAGATACAGGACGAGGTCCACAGATATTCGATAAACTACCAGAGAAAAAAGCATAAGATGACGCAGTATGAGCTCGACCTAACGAAGGTCAAAGGGATCGGCGAGAAGAAGGCTCTCGCGCTGCTGAAGGAATTCAAGACCAAGCAGGGCATAAAAGCCGCCACGGTGGAGCAGCTCATGGAGACCGCAAAGATAAGCCGTGAGACTGCCGAGGAGCTCCAGCTGTTCGTCAGGGAAGCGTTTTAGGAGAAAGTATGAGAGTAATTACAGGAAAAGCGAGGGGCATGAAGCTCAAGTCCCTCGAGGGCACGGAGCTGATACGCCCCACCGCCGACGCGGTGAAGGAGGCTATGTTCAGCATAGTGCAGTTTGATGTTGAGGACGCCGTGGTGCTCGACCTTTTCGCAGGGTCGGGACAGCTCGGCATAGAGGCGCTCAGCCGGGGCGCAAAGAAGGTGTACTTCGTGGACAGCAGTCCCGCCGCGATAGCTGTGATACGGGACAATCTCGCCCATACAAAGATGACTGACGACGCGATAGTTGTGAACAAGCCGAACTCGGCGTTTCTGCACTCCGCCCCGGAGAAGATAGATATTGCGCTGCTCGACCCGCCGTACGGGAAGAAGCTGATACAGCGTTCTCTGCCCGCACTTACCGAGATAATGAGCGACGACGGTATCATCGTGTGCGAGCATGAGACCGACTGCCGGCTCCCGGAGGAGGAAAACGGTTTCACGGTTTCAAAGACATACAAATACGGCAAAATCTCACTGACTGTATATAGAAGAAAGAAAGAAACGGAGGACAACGAGGATATATGAAAAAAGCCATTTATCCGGGAAGCTTTGATCCCGTGACAAACGGTCATCTCGAAATAATCAGACGCGGCGCGATGCTGTTTGACCAGCTCATTGTGCTGATATCGGTAAACCCGAACAAGCAGTCCAGCTTTTCGGTGGAGGAGCGCGCGGCATTTCTGCGCAAGGTCTGCTACGACATCCCGAACGTAAGAGTGGACAGCTGCAGCGGACTTATAGTGGATTACTTCCGCAGCCATGAGTGCGATATCATAGTCAAGGGGCTCCGGGCTATGTCGGACTTTGAGACGGAATTCCAGATGGCGCACGTCAACAAGCATCTCTGCCCCCGTGCGGAGACGGTGTTCCTGTGCGCGGACAGCCAGAGCACCTACCTCTCATCGAGCATGGTGCGGCAGATAGCCATGTTCGGCGGCGATATCTCGCCGTTCGTTCCCGAAGCGATAAAAGATGATATAATAAAAAGACTTGACAGGACAAACAAGGAGGAACAGTAATTATGAGTATCGAAGAAATTCTCGACATGATGGACGATATGCTCGACAAGGCGGTAAATGTGCCGTTCACGAACAAGAAGTCGCTTATCGACGTGGACAAAATGCGCGAGCTGATAGATGAGGTGCGCCTTAACCTGCCCAATGAGATAAAGCAGGCCCGCGATCTCGTCAATGACCGCAAGACTATCATAAATGACGCCAAAAACGAGGCAGCCAATATCGTCTCCCGTGCCGAGCAGCGCGCCCAGTCCCTCATCGCTCAGCAGGAGATCGTCCGTCAGGCAAACGCCAAGGCTAACGAGATCAACGCCGCCGCTCAGGCTCAGACTAAGGAGCTCCGCGATATGACCAATAAGTACGTCGATAATATGCTCACCAAGGTCGAAGAGCTGCTGTCAAACGATATCATCGACGTCAAAAAAGCCCGCAGTGCGCTCAAACAGACGATCAAGTAAGCCGATAGAGCCCGGGGAAAAGGCGAATTGCTCCGCGTTCACCCCGATATTGTCTGTGCCTGACGGTAACAAAGAATACAGAAAGCCTGTCATTTCAGTACGAAATGACAGGCTTTTGCTATCTTTTACTCTGTAAGTTTGTGCTTTCTTCCCTTGGCGGCGCCAGCCGCTGGCTGGAGTGAAGTACCTTCCCTCGAGCGCCAAAGCAGGATGCTTTGAGTTTTTCGCCAAAAGCGCGCATGGACGCGCGCATCTAAGCGAAAAACAAGCGACCTACTCGGAGAACTGGCTGTTGTACAATTTAGCGTAGAAGCCGCCGGCTGCGAGGAGGTCGTCATGGCGGCCCTGCTCTATGATGCTGCCGTTATTCATGACGAGGATAAGGTCGGCGTCGCGGACAGTTGAGAGGCGGTGGGCGACGATGAAGCTTGTGCGCCCCTTCATGAGCTTGGTGAACGCGTCCTGTATCTTCAGCTCGGTGCGGGTATCTATGGACGAGGTAGCCTCGTCGAGTATCAGCATAGGCGGCAGGCAGAGCATTATGCGGGAAATGCAGAGGAGCTGCTTCTGCCCTTGCGAAAGGCTTCCGCCGTCCTCACCTATGACAGTGTCGTATTTCTCGGGAAGGCGCTTTATGAAGCTATGGGCGTGGGCGGCTTTCGCGGCTGCTATCACTTCCTCGTCGGTGGCGTCGGGCTTGCCCATGCGGATATTGTCGCGGACTGTGCCGGATATCAGGATAGTATCCTGCAGCACCATACCGTAGGAGCTGCGGAGACTGCGGCGGGTAAGCCGGCGGATATCGTGCCCGTCCGCGCTTATGGAGCCGCCTGTCACATCGTAGAACCGCATGAGCAGGTTGATGAACGTGGTCTTGCCGCAGCCTGTGGGACCGACTATCGCGACCTTCTGACCGGGCTTTATATCAAGGTCCAGGTTTTCTATAAGCTTTCTGTCGGGAGTATAGGAGAAGCTGACATTCTCCGCCTTTATGCTGCCCCTTGCGTCGGTGAGCTCTGCCGCGTCGGCGGACTCGGGTGTCTGCGGTTCACGCTCTATGAGCTCGAACAGCCGTCCCGCGCAGGCGAGGGCATTCTGAAGCTCCGTCACCACTCCCGATATCTCGTTGAAGGGCTTGGTGTACTGGTTCGCGTAGCTTAAAAAGCACGACAGAGCACCGACCGTTATCCCGCCGTTTATGGCGGATATCGCCCCGAGCACTCCCACAGCCGCGTACACAAGCGCGTTGATGAAGCGGGTCACGGGGTTCGTGAGGGAGGAGTAGAACGTGGCTTTCAGGGAGTACTTTTCGAGACTGGCATTTATCTCCTCGAATTTCTCCTGCGATTCGTCCTCGCGGGAGAATGCCTTTACGACCTTTTCATTGCCTATCATCTCATCGATGTAGGCTGTCTGCTCGCCGAGAGTCTCCGAGCGTTTTTTGAACATGCTGTATGTGTGTCCCGCGATAAACCTTGCGGCGACAAGGGACAGGGGCGTGAGCACGATGACCGCGAGGGTGATGAGCGGGTCGAGTGTGAGCATGAAAAGAAGGGTGCCGAATATGGTCACTACGCCCGTGAAAAGCTGTGAGAACCCGAGCAGCAAGCCGTCAGCGAACTGGTCGGCGTCTGATATGACGCGGCTCACGATATCGCCGGAGCTTACCGTGTCGAGGTAGGAGAGGGGGAGGTTTTCGATATGTTCAAAAGCGTCGTTGCGTATGTCCCGCACCACATCGAAGGCTAGCCGATTGTTTATCGCGTTCATTACCCACTGGAGGAGCGCTGTGGCGGCGGCGATGATACCGGCTTCGAGAAGGCACAGGGATATGCCGCCCCAGTCAAGCCTCCCGGCAGATGTGTTATCCGCCGGAACGAGCAGGTCGATAGCGCTGCCGATTATCATGGGTATGGAGAGAGTTCCCGCGACGGTGAGCGCCGCAAGCATGGTGGACAGGACAATGAGCGGCATATACCGCTTTATATAGCGGAGGACTTTCCTGAAAGTGCCTTTGTTTTTCATACAGCCTTGTCCTCCTTCCTGAACTGCGAATCATATATCTCACGGTATACCTCGCAGCTTTCCAGAAGCTCGGAGTGAGTGCCGATACCGACAGCGTGCCCGTCGTCGAGCACGATTATCTTGTCCGCGTGCATTATGGAGGAGGTGCGCTGGGAGACGATGAAAACCGTAGTGCCGGTGAACTGCCGGAGCGCCTTGCGGAGTGCCGCGTCCGTCGCGAAGTCCAGTGCCGAGGCGCTGTCGTCGAGTATCACTATCTCCGGCGAGCCGACCAGCGCACGCGCTATGGTGAGCCTCTGCCGCTGACCGCCGGAGAAGTTCCTTCCGCCCTGTTCGACTTCAGCGTCCAGCCCGTTCGTCTTGTTGTCCGCGACCTCCCGCGCCTGCGCGATATCAAGGGCTCTGTATATATCCTCATCCGCGGCGTTTTCGTCACGCCACTTCATATTCTCTCGTATCGTTCCCTTGAAAAGCACAGCCTTCTGCGGCACCACGCCTATCTTTGAGCGCAGTGCCGCGATGCTGTATTCCTTGACATTCACACCGTCTATTAGCACCTCTCCGCCCGTGGTATCGTAGAAGCGGGGTATCATACTGACGAGCGAGGACTTGCCGGAGCCCGTGCCGCCGATAACGCCGATGACGTCGCCGCGTTTTGCGGTGAAGCTGATGTCGGAGAGAGAGTTCTCGGAGGCACCGCGGTAGCAGAGGTCTGCCCCCCGGAATTCAACAGCGTACTGCGCGTCCGGGTCGCCCTCCGTGCGTGTACCGTCCGCCATTCCCTCGCCGCCGTCAAGCACAGCCTGTATGCGCTTTCCGCACGCAGCGGCTTTTGTGATAGTTATGATGAGGCTTGCAAGCTTTATCAGCTCCACAAGTATCTGCGACATATAGTTGTACAGCGCTATCACCGCTCCCTGTGAGAGCAGCCCCTCCTCGACCCGAATGGCTCCCTGCCATATCAGTATCACGACAGCTATGTTTATAAGCACGAAGGTAAGGGGATTCATCAATGCAGATATGCGTCCCGAAACGAGCTGGTCTCGGGTGAGGGTATCGTTGTCGGCGCGGAAGGCGGATATCTCCCGCTCCTCCATGCAGAACGCCCTTATGACGCGGGAGCCGTTCAGGTTCTCGCGGGTGCGGCGAAGGAGCTTGTCGAGCCCGCCCCGCACTTTGCCGTACAGCTTCATTCCCGCCAGCATTATCCCGAACACCACTACTGAGAGCACCGGGATAGTGCAGACAAATATCAGCGCCGACGGAACATCTATGGTGAACGCCATTATCATAGCGCCGAACACGATGAACGGCGAGCGCAGCAGCAGCCGCAGCGTCATATTCACGCCTGTCTGCACCTGATTCAAGTCACTCGTCATGCGGGTCATCAGTGTAGAAGTTCCCATATCGTCGAGGTCGGAGTACGAGAGCTCTTGAATGTGCCTGAAAAGCGCGTTCCCGACGGTGCGCGAAAAACCGGCAGCGGCTTTCGCGGCAAAGTACTGCGCCGTTATCGAGAACGCCAGTCCCGCAAGCGCAAGGCACACCAGCAGAACGCAGGAGCGTATCACAGTCTCCTTGTCCCCGCGGCTTATGCCGTTGTCTATCATATCCGCGACCACTATCGGCACGAACAGCTCCAGCACTGCCTCGATGCACTTGAACAGTGGGCTGAGTATCGTTTCCTTGAGGTATCCCTTTGTGAGAAATCCCAACAGCTTTTTCATTTTCTGTCTCCCTGCCACAGTATAGAATAAAAGCGCCCTGTTTGCTGTGCCGGGCGCTTTTTACGGCTTATTTTCTTTTCCTGCCGTTCTTTTTGGATTTTTTGTTCTTCATATTCTTCGACACGACCGCTCCGACTATACAGCCGACCAGCACCACGCCGGAGATTATGAAAAGCGGAATGGGAAGGCTTGTTCCCGTTGCGGGATTCATTACCGCGAGTATATATTCCATATTGATATCCTTTCGGTCTTACTGCTTCTTTTTAAGCATCAGTATCACCATGACAACAATGACCGCGATTATGACAACGCCTGCCGCAATACCTACGATAATGAGGGAGGTGTCCCTCGAGCCGAAGTCCGCTGAGGCTGTCTGAACGGTGCCGGAGTCAGCAGCGGGAGCGTTGTTGTTCGCTGCTGCGGCAGTTACCTCGGCAGCGGCTTCTGTTGTTTCGGCTGCCGCGGGTGTGGTCTCTTCGGCAGCAGTCTCGGGAGCGGCTGTAGTCGTCTCCGCGGCTGTAGTCTCCGCGGGAGCTTCCTCTGTGGGAGCGTACTTTGTGCGGTCGAGGGCTTCATGCCCCTCAAGCGCGGTATTTCCGTCCGCGTCCGCGTACACTGCCACGGTACCGTCGGCGTAGCTTGCGAAGAATTCCTCCACTGTCAGGCTGTAAGCCTCGCAGGTATTGCCCCAGTCCTTGAAGGTGAACTGCACGTCACGGTCTGTCTGGAGCAGATCTACGTCGCCGAGGTCGCAGGTAAAGAGGTAGGCATTGCCGCCGAGCGGTTCTACCGCTGCCATTTTCTCCTTTTCGCTGGTCACGAAGCCTGTGTAGCCGAAGTCGTACCAGTTTTCCTCCGCGCCGTTCACCTGAAGCTTAGCGCCGATGCCGATATGACCGGTGAAGTCCACGAAGGGTGTTTCTCCGTCGCTTTCGTAAACGCCGGCAGCGAGCTCCCGCTCGTACTGCTCCGCGTCGCCCGCGAGAGTGATGACTATTTCGAGCTTTTTGATGCCCTCGACACCCGAGGTCTGTCCCTCCGGGATAATGAGAGACCATTCTCTCTCGCTCGAGGTGAGGTTTTCGGTCGGTGCTGCCGCAGGGGTCATATACGCGCCCGCGGAAGCGGTGAGAAGTGCGGCTGCCGATAACGAAGCCGCCGCTGCTGCCAGAAGTCTGTTCCTTTTCATTTTGTCCTCCGTAATTGCAATTATGTGTCTGTTTTTCTTTTTATATAAAATATACCGTACAGAATGGTATCTGTGCGGCATTTCGTGACTGTCTGTTTTGCAGTGAACAATGAGCAGTAAACAGTAAGAAACGCCGCAGAGACCTTCTGCTTAAACACTATAAACTATTCACTCTTCACTATTCACTACTCGTTTAGCCGCGTAAGCGGCGTTTCTGGCGGAGAAGGAGGGATTCGAACCCTCGAACCGCTTTTGACGGTTACGCGATTTCCAATCGCGCGCGCTCGACCAACTACGCGAC
>CAJOMV010000005.1 GCA_905235805.1 uncultured Ruminiclostridium sp. | reverse complement strand
TGACTTAACACAATACCTCTTTTTTACCCGCTGACAGTCTTAACCTACTTGTTTAGAAAAATACTTCTATAGCTGTACTTCCCTTTGTTTCCAGACGGTTTTCTTTTTAATTCAGAAGCATATCTCCTCGAGACCGCCGTCGCACAGCGAGAAAAGTTTCTGCTTCATTGCCGCGAGAGCTTCGAGCGTGAGCGAACCGGGGATCGCTATGACCATAAACAGCCGTCTCGCAAGTGAGAGCGCTTCGATCTGCCACTCGGCTCTTGTGATAAGCTCCTCGTCTTCTGTACCGAGATATGTATGAATGAATACGCTCCATATCCTCTTTATTTCATCTTTCGTGAATGGACGCAGCACATGGCTTGCGGCTATTGCTTCATCATTATCCGCGCGGTCAACGAAAAGCGAATACATACTTACCATATCAAATATCGGATGACCGGTACCCGATGTACCGAGGTCTATGAACATCATCTCGCCGTCACGCACCATTACATTTCCGATATGGCAGTCACCGTGTATGAAGGTATCGCGGTCGGGAATGCTCTCGTAAAGCGCCCGCAGCTTTTTCATCTCTTCGTCGGTAAGAACGGACGCAAGATACGGCAGTGCGCCGATAGATTCATATTTCACAGAGCCGAATTTTTCGGGATCGACCTTTATCGCGTGCATACTCTTCACGAGCTTTGCAAAATTACCGATGTGCAGGTCAATATGCTCCTTATCTTCCGCCATAACACCCACAAGATCTTTAGCATCGAGCATTTCATAAACTGTTCCGTAGCAGTCTCCCACACGGACGATATCATAAGGTATAGCCGTGGGAACGCCTGCAAAAAAGGCGTTTCGCGCTTTCTGATTTTCCTTGCTTATGACCATATCGAAGCTGATAGTCGGGCGGAATACCTTAATGACCCTTTCCTCGTCCATACGGTAAACATCTCCGGTAAAACCGCTGCCGATGAGCTTCATGCCCTCGGTGCTCACCTTACGCAGCGCCTTTTTCACATCGAGCAGCTCTGTAAATCCGGTAGTCTCGAATATGTCATAAACATCGCGGGAAACATTGATGACAGGAAGCGGCTTGTTGATGCTCTTGAGGAGCTTCATCAGGACACGAAGCCCGGCGCTGGAAATGTATTCGAGCTTTTCTGCGTCAATGATGATATCATCTTTCCTGCCGCCGACGGCATCGAATATCTCCTTTTCAGTCTGCGCTGCATTGTTGGTGTCGATCCTGCCCTCAAGGGCGATAGTCAGTTTTCCGTCTTTTTCGTTAATAACCATAATGCGCAATCCTTTCGTACAATAGTGATATTTCACACTCGTTTGTTTATTATAGTTTTCTCTTCGCCGTAAATGATACGACAGCCGCACTGATAGCAAGCACCGCAAGTCCGGGAAGCTCCGCGCCGGTTCTCGGATTGGTCTCCTCGGCTGCTTCTGTGGTCTCTATAGTGAATGGGTCGCTTCTGTTCTCGCCAAAAAATTCGCTGCTCTCATTTGCGACTATAGCAGCTATATATGTTCCCGGCTCTGTCGGGAATTCTGTGCCTGCTCTTACGAGGGACTCGCCGCCCTCGATCTCCTCGTAAGTAAAGAAGATAACGTGGTAATTTTCCTCGGAAACAAGTCCGCCGTGAAGTCTTACCGTTACATTCTGCGATTCGGCAGTGACATAAACTATACTGTCTGAGAGGTCGGGAATTTCATCTTCTCCTGTGGAATGCTCGTTTTCCTCCTCGTATGAGTCAAGCTCTACCGTGAACGGCTCGCTTCTGTTTTCGCCCGTGTATTCGCTGCCTTCGTTCGCCACGACAGCTGCGATATATGTTCCCGGCGCTGTCGGGAATTCCTCTCCAATGCGTTCCGGCGATTCACCGCCCTCTGTGGGAGCAAAAGAGAAGAAGATCACAGAATATGAGTCCTCGGGAACATTCTCATCTCCGACAAGTACTGTCACGAACTGTTCGTAAACATCTACCCATACTTCGCAATCCGAAAGACTTGTATCGGCGCTTGCCGATACGCTCATTCCGACCATGCACATAACTATAATGCACAAAGACAGGAGAATGCTTGGAATTCTTGTTCTTTTCATTTTTAGTATCCCTTCCTTAATGAATAATATTTCAATAACGCCCTCGGTGTAAGCGGGCAGGTCAATCGTCGGCTTTCCTGTGGGTGTGCTGCCGCCGAACACAGTCATAAGCGCCTCCGCAATGGGATCACTGTAATTATGATGATATCGATCTTTTGGTTTTCTTTCTCACAAGCCGTTCTCCTGTATTCTCACAGTACATCGGAAAGACCGGTAGTGTGGAATATCTCTGAGACCTCAGGAGTCAGATTCGCAAGCGCAAATGCCTCACTTCCGCGCTCCTTGAATATGATCAGTAATGCCCGTATTCCTGCGGAAGAAACATAAACTACATTTCCCATATCTATTACAAGCTTGTTAAGTGTTGTTTTTGTTTTGAGCTTTTCATATTCCTCAATGAGCATCGGTGCAGTTATGGTATCGATCCTGCCGCTGACATTCATGATCGTTTCTTCTTCTCCGTATTCGATCCCGATATTCATGGATTCACCGCGCTGAGGAGAGCGTATACGCTCGTATCTGGTCTTCGAGGTCATTATTCTGAAATTTATGTCCTTATATATTTCACGCAGATCGTCACCGTTAATATCTGTCCCCTCAAGCAGATCTGCTGCCGGAACGCGCCTTACATCAAACCCGTGTTCTGCCAGAAAAGCATCGGCATTCGCACCGTTGTCGGCTGTCAACCCATTGTTATAAATATTACCTTTGGCACTTTTTCCGAAAATATCGGATATCATCGCGGTCACACGCCCGGCGTCCTCTCCGAACACAGTTTTTATCACACGGTCATTGAGTCTGCTCATTTCAGGATCGGCAGTTACCCAAACACCGCCGAATTCTTCAAGCAGACTGCATATATTGTCTGTGACCGAAATTGCTTCGGGGATAGTAAGATACATCATCACACCTTCAGTGGATATGAACAGCGGAGATCTTCCTTGTATGACCGAGCGCAGTGAATTTCTGTCCGTTGCATCGACGGTATGATATGTTATACGGTTATATACCTGTATCGCTCCTATCACTGAGCTTACAGCGGGTATAAGAAGCTCTGTCACCGCTGGCAGATCGATGCCGTAATATTTCACTCCGGCTTTCCGCGCAAATGCGATACCGCGCTGTGTGCAGCCACAGCCGATATCCACGAAGGATCTCATTTTAAGTATATCGAATAACCTGTTTGTAATGCTGTACCGTGCCAGAATTGCAGAGGATATCGCCCGCGAAAACTTTATAAGCGTGTTTCTGTCATTCTCCGGCATATCTGGAAGAACGGTACCGCCGTTTTCTTTCGCTGCCGCGCCCTTCATAAGCGCCTCCGCAAGCCGCACTGCATCGGGATCTCCCATTGCGGCACTGCCGTTCAGACCGGCTCCGGCGGTAAGTACTGCGGGATTAAGCCGCTTCAGTATCTCATCTGTGTAAACAGTTCCATTGTTCATTGGTATTACTCCTTCCGGATAGGTAAAACTCCTTATCTAAAGCAAAGCATAATCTGATCATTGAGCCTCTTTTTTGCGTGCGCGGAGCCGACCCACTATAACAGGCAGATAAAGCGAGATCGGCAGGATAAATGCCGCAATACGGTATGCAGACTGCACGAGAACATTAAAGGTCGCGTGGAACAATATCGCCGTGATAAGGAGTGATAGTGTTCCGCAAAAGAAAAGTTTCCTGCGCTTATTGATATAGCTCATACCCAATCCGATAGTTGATGTGCAGGCACCGTGCATAAGCGCCGCGCCGATTACTCTCGCGAAAGCCCAGCCTATTGATACTCCTGCCGGATTCTGAGCGAGTATGACCGCGTCCTCAAGAACAGCAAAGCCCACGCCCAGTGCAAATGCCGCAGACAGCAGAGTATCGCGGTCATCTGTAAAGAATATAGCAAGGTAAAGCACCGGCAATGCTTTCAGTATCTCCTCGGAAATAGGGGTTATCGTCGTCGTAACATAAAGCATATCTCCGTCAAATAATTGCAGGAGAAGCGTATTTAAGGCTCCCGCAATAAGACATAGCAATGCGCCTAACATCAGATATCCGACAAACAGCCGCGATCTCTTATCGGGAAGAACAAAAAGCATCGGTATCATCGGCATGACTATACATATAAACAATATCTCACTCATTTGCTCCATTTCCGCACCCCCATATCCATTACAGGAACGATAAGCAGAGATACCGCGCACTGAAGCAGGCATACAGTTACCATGAACGCGGTAAAGCCGTTCGCCGCAGCCATTGTCTCAAGCATACACAGCACGCCGTAGGACAGCGCACAGGCATTGTAAGACCGCAGACATCTGACAACACCGTAATCCACATCGGGAATGAGTATATGCTTAATGTGGAAGTAAGACGATGCCGCTATTGTCACGAATACTACTGCGTCTGTGACCTTTTCGGCTGCCGTAGCAGGGCTGAACAGAATAAAAATGTATATCACCGCGGCGGCTGCAATTCCGATAAGCGATATAAAACGATATTTCAGAAACTGTTTACTGCCGTCATCAACAAGGGAGTCTATCTGACCGAAATTTGCGGAGAAGAAAAAGGCAAACGCGCCTACTGTTCCGAGCATACCGACGTGGAAGATTCCCTCGATCTCAAGACCCGTTATAAGCCGCAGAAGGCTGTATGCTCTCCCGATCGTTATGCAGCCCGCACCGAGAACGATCATTGACGCGTAGAGCGGTTTTCGCGGCTTCAGGTATTTTCCCGCTCCGAGAAAAAAACCTATACCGGAGGAAACGAACATAGCAAGATAAAGATATATATGATAATTATCCACAATTACTCCTTTTATACGCCCATAAATACCTCAAAACTCTGTTACCGGGAAAGCCCCGGTAACAGAGTCTGAAGTTGAATATTATGTTGTTCCGATCTGTTGCTTACTTATCGATCATTCGTCTTTCTTTTTCTTTTTCCCTACTGCCATACCTGCCGCAAATCCGCCGCCGAGTGCTACAACACCGCCTGCGATGGCTGCTATGAGTCCGCCGCCGCTGAATGTGGAGCCTGCATAGCTGCTTTCGTATGCGGGAGTTGTTACATAGACATAGCAGTCACCATCGAATCTGAAATTATTTTTATCGGTTATGGATATCAGATCTGAGCCGGGGTAGATAACAGACCACGAATAATTGTAATAATCATTGTCACCGATCTGAGTTACCAGATTAACAATTGTCGGATCGCTTGCGCTCACGGTGTAATCTCTCTGATATCTGTCGTTTATGGTCAGGCTTATTTTGTAGCTTCCTGTTTTTGCGTAAAGGGTAAGGTCACCTGAAACATAGCATCTGCCGCCTACGGGAGTGGTGCAGGCTGCGTCATAATACCAGCCGTCATAGTAGATACCGCCCTTGATAAGCTGAGCAAGACTGTTTACCGGAATTTCGTCGCCCACATTTACATTTCTGATAGTTTCGCTGTTGTCGAGCATACCGTCATAGCAGAAGTAAACAGTACAGGTAGTAACCGCGCGCTCCCAGCCTGCATAGAGAGTAATGTTATTTGTTACTTTTGTGTTGAAGTTGAAGCGGCTTCCTGCATTCGGGTCTGTGTACCAGCCGGTAAATTCATAACCGTTTCTTGTGGGATCGCTGGGCTCATAAGTTGTGTCGTTATATGTGATCTGAACAGTGTCTGTAGCTGCGCCGCCTATCAGCTGACCACCGTTTGCGTTGTAAGTAACCGTTACATATGCGGGAGCGTCCTGCGACCAGCCTGCATAGAGTGTCTTGTTGCCGTTGATGGTGTAGCGGTTGGAGTAGTTGTTGCAAGCAGCGTCCTCATACCAGCCATTGAAGCTGTAGCCTGCGCGGGAAGGGAAGGGAAGGTCTGTCTGAGCTACCGAGTCGCCTGCGTTGACTGTCATGCTGTCGACGTTGCTTCCGCCGTTTGAGTTAAAGGTGACAGTGTACTTTACTGTCTCCTGTACCCAGCCTGCATAGAGGGTAATGGTCTTATCTATGCGGTAGTATCTGTAATCGAAGTAGTTTCTCAGGTTGGCGTCTGTGTACCAGCCGTTGAAGATGTAGCCCGCTCTTGTGGGAGTTGCGGGTGCATACTGCATATATGTCCCCTTGTTCATATATACGGGGCTTACCGCGGTACCGCCGTTGGAGTTGAAGTATACTACAACAGAGGAGGTCCATGCCGCATAGAGAGTGATGCTGGAGCTGATAGGAGTGGTAAGGTAGTTGAAGGGCTTTGTGAGAGCCGCGTCGGAGTACCAGCCCACGAACTGATAGCCGTCTCTTGTGGGAGTTGGAAGCTCGCTCAAATATGCGCCGGGCTTGACTGTTACGTTCTTGAGAGCAAGTCCGCCGTTAGTGTTGAACGTTACTGTGTAGCCTGTCACCTGCGCTGTGAGGGTCTGGCCGCCTATGTTATTGGCAGCAGCCACCTGACCGTCGGAGGTGTACATTGTCTTGAGGTAAGAGAGTGTGCCGCTGTAGGAATCCGCGTATACGGAGTCGCCTGCGTTGGTATAGCTGAGGGTGATAGCGGATCTGGAGGAGCCGTAGCCGCTGCCGATACCCGAGCCGTAGGAACCGCCCTTTGCCTGCACCGTACCGCCGAGGATACGGACATCAGCGCCGTTGTCGGAGTAACCGCTGCCGATACCTGCGCCGTAAGAGCCGCCGTTCGCGTATACCTTGCCGCCGTTTACGGTGACAGAGGCGTTGCTGCCGCCTATACCTGCCGCATAGCTGCCGCCGTTTGCGTATACGGTACCGCTCTTGACGGTGATGCTGCCCGCGCGGTTGTTGTTTGCGGAGCCTATACCGGCGTAGTAGCTGTCCGCTGTGAAGTTGGAAGCGGAGGTGGTACCCGCTAAGAGCTGTCCCTGTCCTGCTATGGTGAGGTTGTTGCCCTTGGAAACTGTGATGCCCTTTGTGGCTCTGAGGGAGGAGTTCGGTGCGAGTACTATGTTTACGTCGCCCGTTATGTTCATTCTCTTCTTAACGCTTACTGTATCGAAGATAGCGTATGTAGCGTCCTCGAGCTCTGTTGTGTTCTCGTCTATCGTGAGAGCCGGAACAAGTGTGCAGCCCGCGATGGCGTTAGCCTTTACGACCACAGAGCTGTAAGCGGTGCCGTTATCGATATCGGCAAAGGTATCATATATGGTTATCTTGCCGTTGTAGCCGTTGGAGTAGACAGAGTCCGTGGGGTTTGTCCAGTAGAGGTGTGTCTCCTCGGAATAGATGCCGGAAGCTCCCGAGCCGCCTACCGCGTAGATATTGCCGCCCACAAGGTTCACTTTCGCGCCCTCACCGCCGATACCGCAGTAGCCTGCCGTAGCCGTGGAATTGGAGCCGTTTGTCGTACCTGCATAGAGAGCCGCAGTTGCGTCCTTCTGGGAATAAATGTTGAACTTTACGCCGTCGGATACTCCGATACCGCCCTTGACAACGAGCTTTGCGCCGTCCTCGAGAATGAGGTAGGAATCAGCCGTTACCTTGAGGCGGCTGTCAATAGTTACCTTTCCGCTCGCGAGGTACCAGCCGCCGTCGAGCTTGGTGGTGCTCTTGGTGATCTTGGTATAGGAGCTTCTCGATTTTACCGCTCCCGATGTGTCCACATAGCTTGCAGCCTCCGCTGCGCTCACTGCCGCTGTCAGAGACGGTATCGCACCGAACACATTACCGGCAGCTCCTCCGACGCTGATGACGGTGGCAGCCGCGACGAGAATACTCGCTATGCGCTTTTTCATCTGTGTCATAATGTTCTTCCTTTCTTAAGCAAATCGTTTCCGTTATGATAAGGCTCAAAACTTTTCGTTTTTGCCCGTTCACCTGTATAAGCAGATTTATTTTCTGCTGCGTTGCACTTTTCTGAATATTTTTTTCATTTTTTTACATTTTTTACATTTTATTTTTCTCCTTTATCCTTTATCAGCAGCGCTGCTATTGCAAGTGCTGCCAGAATTGAGGCTGCAAACAGTATCAGCATTACGCCGCCCTCCGAGAAAAGGCTTGCAGCGTCCGGTGACGCTGCGGCGATAACGCTCTCTTCATCCGGCGAGACCGCCATCATGATCCCCGAGAACACCGACACAGCAAGACAGGCTGCCAGCGCAGTCGGGTACTGCCACTTTATCGGTTTCTTTTTTCTCGGCTTATCTGCCGCCTCTATGAATTCCGGAGCTATGAGTTCCATTTTAGCGAGCAGAGTTTTTCCGTTCACATTGATCTCCCTCCTGTTATGTTGTCTTCAAACATATAAGCAGAATATTTAATGCGTTCGTTGCATCCTTTCCTTAAATTTTTATATTTCGATCCCGTCTTTAATAAGCTGTTCACGAAGTTTTCCACGCAGCCGCATCAGCATGGACTTTACCTTGCTTTCGGAGTATCCGAACCTGGCAGATATTTCTGAAATGTCATCAAAGAACCAGTACCTTCTTAAAAATATATTGCGCTTTTCTTCCTCGATACTCACCAAAAAACGGTTTAAGGATTCTTTCAGTACCATATCATCTATTACGCTTTCGGTATTGTCCGAAGAAGCAAAGCATTCATCAAGCTCCTCCGCGAGGTCGACGTACTGCCCCCTGCGTTTTTTCGCATTCTCTTTTTCACACCGGTTAAGAGCGATATGCCGGGTAATGCGCGCAAGGAAGGGGTAGAAATATGTACTCGGATCGTTAGGAGGTATACTGTTCCAAGCCTGCAGATATGTGTCATTCACACATTCCTCCGCGGTCTGAACGTTTTCCGTAATATGACGCCCCAGTGACAAAAGTCTGCCTCCGTATTTGTCCGCAGTATAAGATATCGCGCTCTCGTCTCTTTGCAGGTAAAGCTTTACGATCATCTCATCTTCCACATACTCACCCCTTTTGTGTATTTCGGCTGTAAGGTGTTCTGTATTCTTTTGTTTGTTTTCATTCACCTATCAATAAGTTACAGGTACAAGATGATATTCTTCACCTGTACCGAGAGTAAGCAGTATGCCGTTCTCACCTTCCTCGGTTATCTTTACTTCTATCGGATTGCCTTCGGTGTAATTGCCGGCGGCATCGTAGGTCACTGTCTCCATTGTTCCCGACAGCCCTTCGTCGGTAAGCTCGGCTTTTCCGCCCCAATAGTCGTTATCGCTGAAATTACCGTTGAGATACCATGTGTACTCGCCCAGTGTAAAGAAACCTACCGAGGCTCTGACAGTATCGTTGTCCGTGAAATCACCTTCGCGTGTCCACCAGCCCTTGAGCTCGGCAAGCTCCTCATCGGAGAGGTGCTCTTCCTCGTAGTTGTCAAAGTAAACGGAAGTTTTTTCGACAGTGCTTGCGTCATAGTTCACTGTTATCGGCTCGGAGGAATCGAGCAGAATATTGTCCCCCTGCTGATCGTACTCATAAATGTCGAATTTCATCGTTATCTCGGAAACAGGCTCAACCTCTGTCATCGACCTTCCGAAATCGTCGATGAAGGCGAACGCAACTTCCTCGCTTTCACGCTTACCGGGAGCTATTATCATATCCCCGTATGTATCGAACGCAGTACCGTCAAGGGTAGTCTCGGGTATGCGGATAAACACGGTCTTGTCGGAGTTATTTGAAGCGTAAAGCTTTATCTGCGGTCCCCAATAGTCGGCATCGTAGGTCTCGCCCTGCATTATGATCTTAACTCCGTCCTTGTCGTACATCACCTCGCCCGACTCGTCTATTTCGGGAGTGCCACCTGTGTAATTGGGATTTACAACGTCGACAAGCTCGGTCATAAATGGAGTTTCTGCGTCACCGGCATATATCTCGAAGCCCATCTCGATATCCGGTATTTCTGCGAGACCGTATTTTTCCAGAATAAAATTGCCGACGTGCAAATAGTACCTGTTGGTGTCATTTTCAGC
>CAJOMV010000004.1 GCA_905235805.1 uncultured Ruminiclostridium sp. | reverse complement strand
TTCCTGCTCGGTTGTGCTATATGTAGCACTTTTTTCTTTTTCCGCAAGGTATTTCTCCGCTTTGGGAAGATAACTGCCGAGAGTTCCGGTCTCCTCCGCTCTTATAGGGTTAATATCTACCGTAACTCCGCCAATCGAAAACGGCTGCTCATGAAGTATGTTGAACAAGGCGTCCTCTTTAAGTTCAGAATTTACCTCGATGACAACATCCATATCCGACCTTTCGTTTTCAATTCCTCTGCTGCGTGAGCCTGTCACAGCGATGTTGACAATGTTTGCTTCGATATTGTTTTCTTTGAGTACGCTTTCGGCATATTCTTTAACCGCTTTCTCAACATCTTCAGCACTGTTACCGTCAATACTATGAAACCGCTCTTTTGTTTCTTCCTTAAATGCGGAAATTTGTATCTCCTCGTATTCTTTCCGAAAATAGTTCAGATAACTGTAAAAAAGCTCCTTATACGGTACATCTTTGGAATAACCTTCAAAATATCCGTAAGATAAATGCAAATGGTTTTGCCGACTCCTCCTTTGTTGTTGAATAAAGCAATCATTTTCATATTTTGCCTTCTTTCCGCACATTTCGTGCTATTAATTATTCTGCCTTCATTAAAAAATGCACGAAAAAAGGACGGCGAAGGCATTTGCCGTCCTTCGGGGAGCTACCCCGTCGTGCATTGTCTGTATATTGTTAAAGCTCTGACGAGCAATTAACCGAATAGTAAGTAAAATCTACAAGATAGATTATTGTGCCGGACATTATATCAATTTTAATATACAAATATTGAGCATTATGCCAAAATCACATCAAACGACTTGAATAATACTGTAAATTGCTATATAATGGTATTTCAAAAGGAGGTTCATTATGGAAAACGAAAAATTAATCATCCGAGACTGGGCGAGAATATGGCTTCAAAACTACAAACTCAACTATGTTAAAGCTTCAACCTATACAGAGAGCTATGAACGAACAACCAAAAATTACATACTTCCGCATCTAGGCGATTGTCTGATTAACGACATATCTCCTATCCGAATAAGAGAATTTATGTCCGAATTAGCTCTTAAATATTCTGACTCTACTTTAAACAAAGTCTTGATCTGTCTTAATGGTATGTTTAATGCGGCTGTTGAGAACAATATAATTGAAAAAAACCCAGCAATTAATATTAAAAAGCCAAGATCTGCTATTAAACCAAAAGAAAAAAAGACATATTCTCAAAATGAAGTAGACAACATTATTGCTTTTTCATATAGCCACGCATACGGGCTTTACATTCATATCCTACTTGAATTAGGCTTACGGAGCAGTGAGCTGTGCGGATTGAAATGGAGTGATATTGATTTTAATGCTAAAACTATAGATATACATCGAGCTTGTACCGCATCAAAGAATAAAGCTGAGGTAGGTGACACTAAAAATCAATCCAGTTATAGACAATTACCATTATCAACAAACTTGACTCAGCGGCTTCTAAAAGCAAGTGGTACTGCCCAAAAGAAATATATAGTTTCCGCTAAACGAGGAGACAAGCCCATGACTCCAAGCTCTTTCACCAAGGAGTTCTATAATCCATTTTTTGAAGATTATGGGGACAGCAGAAGGTTATCACCTCACGAATTACGACATACCTGCGGAACTCTTTTGTACGAAAAAACAAAAGATATTTATGCTGTATCAAAATATTTAGGGCATAGCAGTATTAATATTACTGCAAAGTACTATGTTCATGCTAATCCTGATATGTTAAGATCCGCTTTGGATATAGTATAAATATTTATCACACTGTTGACAAATCGTGCTGTTTATGCTATCATTAACAGTAAGCCTTTTTGCAAAATTCTATATTTTTCTCTGACACAGACGGTTTTTTAGGATATTGTTATCTGTAAATCTGTTGCGTTTCGCTTCGGTGGTCCGAATCCACCCGCTTCCACCAGCGCGGAGTCCGCGCCCCCAAACCGTCTGCTACACTTGTGGCGGACGGTATTTTTCTGCCTCGCTGTCCGAAGAAAACTCTAAAGTGTTAACTCCAGACAGAAACGACGCTGACGCAGCTCATTGAATAACGGAAAGTGAATAGTGAAGAGTCAATAGTAAAAGCGCAGAGAGTTCCTGCGGCATTTCTGCACTTTTCACCATTCATTGAATCGGATACAGCAGCTTTTGTCTGTCAAATCAAAGGGGAACTCTATGCCAAACGAAAAATTCACAGATGTACGGTCGCTTCTGAAAGCGTTTGCAGCCGCGATGAACCTGATAAATCCCGAGGTCGAGGGACATCATCAGCAGACCGCCTACCTTGCGTATATGATCGTCCGCGAAATGGGGATAAGCGAGCAGGGGGTGGAGACTGCCGTCTACGCGGCACTGCTGCACGATATCGGCTCTGTGGTGTCTGAGACACAGCAGTCTGTCATGGAGATCGAGGCGGACGCGAGAAACATATCCCTCATAGGCGCGGAGATTCTCTCGGATATTCCGGGACTGAAAACGGTGTCCGAGGTGATACGGAGGTGTCAGCTAAGCTGGTCGGAGATATCGGTCATGCTCCGCAGCGACGGCAGGGAGTTCGAGGAATGTGCGCAGATCGCCTCCGCGATACATCTTGCGGACGTGGTATCGGCGGTGCTTGAACCGGATATCCCGGTATTGCAGCAGCGCGTCAGGATAACCGAGGGAGTGATGCTCTCACGGGGAAAGGAATTCAGCGAACGGGCCGCCGACGCGTTTGAGAGGCTGTCAAAGCTCGAGTTCATATGGCTCGACCTGCGGTACAATCCCGAATTCCTGCTGCTGTTCACGGGAGAGATACGGTACATATCACTGGACAACATGGTGGAGCTCACAAAGCTGATGTCGCGGGTGATAGACTATCGCAGCTCCTTCACGGCAATGCACTCGGCGGGAGTGGCTGCTTCGGCGGTAAAGCTCGCGGAGCTTGCGGGAATGAGCGGTGACGAATGCAAGATGATGCGCATAGCCGGCAACCTTCACGACATAGGCAAGCTGAAGGTGCCGCGGGAGATACTCGAAAAGCCCGGCAAGCTGACGGACGATGAGTTCAGCATAATCAAGGAGCACGCCTACTTTACCCGACTGATACTTATGGACGTGACCGGCTTTGAGAAAATAAGGGACTGGGCGGGCTATCATCACGAGAAGCTGAACGGAAACGGCTATCCTTTCAAATTCGGCGCGGATATGCTTGACACAGGCTCGCGGATACTCGCCATAGCGGATATATTCTCCGCCATAACAGAGGTGCGCCCCTACCGCGGCGGTATGCCGAAGGAAAAAGCGATAAGCGTACTGGAGGATAACGTGAACAGCGGAGGGCTCTGCCCGGAGCTCACGAGGCTGCTCATCGACAACTACGAGGTAATAGATGCCGCCCGCGCCCGTGAATCGGAGGAAGCGGGAAAGCGGTATTTCGATTCGCTCAGACAATGCAGGGAATAAAAACAGCAGCGCCCCGGAACAGTGAACTGTTCCGGGGCGCTTTTCTCTTTTATGTTCACAGGAGCTCTATTATCGAATCCTCATCGGTGATGTCCCGTATCCTGCGGCACGGCACTCCTGCCGCAAGCACTCCCTCGGGTATATCACGGGTCACTACGCTTCCCGCGCCTATGACCGAGCCCGCGCCTATCGTCACGCCGCCGCATATCGTCACATTCCCGGCGATCCAGCAGTTGTCGCCTATGGTTATCGGCTTCGCGTATTCCCTGTCTGTCATAACGCCGTCGGGTCTCGCGTACATATTCCTTTCCTGCCAGCGCAGGGGGTGTACGGGGGTGAGTATCGACACATTCGGTCCCATGAATACATTCTTCCCTATTTTGACGGGCGCGCAGTCGAGCACCGTGAAATTGAAATTCGCATAGGTGTTCTCCCCTATTTCCGTGAAGCAGCCGTAGTCAAACTGCACAGGTCCCTGAAGATACACTCCCTTAGCCGCGTTCGGGACGAGCCGCTTCAGCAGCTCCGCGCGCTTCTCGGTTTCCGTCTCAAAGGACATGTTGTACTCCGCGCTTGCCCTGTGCGCCTCCGCCCTTAAGCGGAGAAGCTCCGCGTCGGACGGGTCGTACAGCTTACCCGCCAGCATTTTTTCCTTCTCTGTCATATCTGTCATTCTCTCCTTTCGCAAAACAGTGCACGGCTTTATACCGTGCACCGTCTGTCATTATAATTCGATATTGTTTTTCTTGCAGAGCTCTCTCGCGCTCTCGACCGAATCTATACCGGTGGGGTTCTTGATAGGCGCGAATTCATGCTCTCTTATGACCTCATAGGGCAGGCAGCTCGAGAGCTGGTGTATCATATCGAGGACAAGCTGCTCGAACTTGTAGCCGTTGGGCTCTGTGGGCTTGATGTAGGCAGCGTTTTCGTCAATATAGGGTATCTTCTTCTTTACGACATGCAGGGGCATCTTGTCGTCGGTAACGCTCGCAAGCTCCTTTATACGGAACAGGTAGTTGAGGATAACGCCGAAATTGTACGCGGGCTCGCCGTTCGCGTCCTTGGCGTTCATCATCTCGTCGGACAGCTCGTAGTATTCCACAATGGAGGGTCTGCCGTCCTCGAGGCAGATAACGCCGACCTTCTCATCGGGAGCTGCCTTGCGCACCACCTTTGCGCCGACGGAGACATCGGCGAGCACGGTCGCGCCTACGAAGCAGGGGTCGCAGATACGCTGGAGGACGTTGTCAACGGCAAATACATCTATCCACTCGATGCCCTCCTCGGCGAATATCTTATCGAGCCCCGCGCGGACGAGGGAGGAATACCAGCCGGCATTGCCGTTCGGGGAGGTGGAGATACGGTCCTTTGCCTCCATATAGAGCTTGCCGTTATAATCGCAGGCGGGAGCCATATCCTGCTTGAAGAACACTATCCTGTCCTCCTTATAGCCGAAGAAGTTCTTCTCCTTCAGGAATTTCACCGTAGCGTCGTGGTTCTTTTCGCTGGTCATGATGAACAGTCTTATCCATGTGTCGGTCTCCTTCACCACGTCGAGCAGATTGGTGATTATGCGCTCGAAGATATATACGGGCTTTGTGAGACCGATATCGAACATTCCCTTCGGGTTGTCCGAGCCGAGGCGCGTTCCCATTCCGCCCGCAAGCAGCAGAGCGGCTGTCCTGCCCTCCTTGATAGCCTTCACGCCCGCGTCGTGGAGCTCCTTCTCGCGGGAGACTATCTCATCTCTCTGCATAGCGGCGAGAGGGGAGAATTCACCGCGCTTGTCGTCGGCGGCACTCTCTATCCTCGACAGCACCGAGAAATCAGTCTCCTCTACCTGTGTGAGCAGCGCTTTCCTCTGCTCCTCCGAAAGCTCGTCCCAGTATTTCAGGACATGCTCCTGTCCGATAGCGGAAAGCTTGCTCTTTGCTTCTGCGTAGTTCATATCGTTTCCCCCTGTTGTATATTTTTATATGGTCGATATTCAGTAAGTCCCCAAGGGCGTCCGCCCCAAAGACCCACATAATATTATAATATATTTTCTCCCCGATGTCAACCGCAATTTTCAAACGCTTACATAAAAATACACGGTGTTGCAATACACACGAAAATATGGTACAATCAAAGAAAAAATTTTTTCGGAAAAAGTGTTACGAACTGACCGTTTTTGTTGTATATAAGGGCAGAGGGGGAATGATGACATGAACAAACGCGTAATGGCATGGTGCATAACAGCGCTTACACTGATACTTCTGTCCGATTATTTTGTTATACTTGCGGTGCTATATCACCGGGTCTTCGGAAGCTTTGTGGCTGCCGGAGCGGTTGGGATCACCCTGCCGCTGCTTCTGGGCGTAACAGGCACCTGTATGGAGGTGCGCCTGAAAAAGCTCTTTTTCACTCCGATACTGTCGGTATTATCGCTCGGCGCCGCTGTCGCGGTATATATCAACCCTCCCCCCGGTCACATGTGGTTCCCGAGTGTTGACGAGCTCATGTGCGCCGCCTTCATATCGACCTGCTTCATCACATCGGCGGTGATACTTGTCATTTCGGTCGTACACGCGATAATTACAAAGAAAAAGCGATATGAGGAGTTCCTCGCGGAAAGCAGAAGGCTCTTCCCGGAGCACCGCGCGGCATGGGCGGCATTGCTTGCCGCGGTGTCGGGAGTGTCGGCGGCAGTATATACAGTGCTTATCATGGGAGCGCATCTGAACGTGTGGGATACACTCTGACAGCAGGGACAGAAATGAAAGCGGGAGAAAAATGAACGACGAAAAGATAATCGAGCTGTACTTCGCTCGCTCCGAGGACGCGATAACCGAGACGGACAAGAAATACGGCGGCTACTGCCGCACCGTCACCTACAACATAACCGGCAGCCGCGAGGACAGTGAGGAATGCGTGAACGATACATATATGAAGGTGTGGAACGTGATACCTCCGCAGCGTCCGCCGAAGCTGGGAGCGTTCGTCGCGCGCATTGCGCGGAATATCGCGATAAATCTGAAAAGGGCGAGAGAAATGCAGATACGGAGCGGAAATTACGGCGCGGTGAGGTATGACGAGATATCGGAGTGCCTCCCCTCACGGGAAAATGTCGAACGCACCGCCGATGACAGGGCAGTGCTCGGGGCAATAGAGCGGTTCCTTTCCACCCTGCCCCGCGACAGGCAGATAATGTTCGTGCGGCGGTACTGGTATTTCAGCAGCTATGAGGATATCGCCTCCGACCTCGGCAGGACCGAGGGACAGGTGAAGATGACGCTGCACCGCACACGGATAAAGCTGCGGGAATACCTCGAGAAGGAGGGGATAGATATATGACCCGTGAGGACAGGCTGATAGACATTCTCGGGGATCTGAGCGACAAGTACGTCGCTATGGCGGCACCGCGCTCAGGCGGGTATGACACCGATACCGAGGTGCGCCGCATAGTCTTTGAGAATGAAACGATAGAGATATCGGAGGCGGACATACGGCGGTACAGGGTTTTCCAAGCCCTGAAAATAACGGCTGCCGCGGCTGTGATACTGACGGCGGCGGGACTGCTGTGGGCGAACCGGGACAATATAGCGGTATCGGGCGGCGAACAGCCTTCGGTCACAACAGGCACCGCGGACTATGTCACTCCCGGCGCGGCAGCCTCCGGGAACGCGCAGACGAGCGATACCGCCCCCGATACAGCGGCAGCACCCGATACATCTGACACAAGCGACAGCAATGAGCGGAACGCCGATGCCTTCAACCCCTTCTTCTCCGCCACCGGCACCGAGCAGGAATGGACAGATGTGGATATCTCGGAGGAGCTTACGTTCACCGTCGAGCACGTTGACAGCGAGCTGCGCTGCACATGGACGATAAACGAGGGCAGCATACTTGAACAAGCTGACATAGACAGCTATGTGATAATGTACTCTCAGGACGGTGAGAATTTCAGCGAGCTGAAGACCTACGACAGCGATACAGACAGGTGCAGGCTCGGCATAGAGGGCTGGGAGGACTTTCCGATATATCTTGTGATACAGTGCCGCTTCACTTACGAGGACACACTGTTCGGCGGCATTTCGGAAAAGGTGATCGTTGAACAATGAAATTACGGAGGGAAATTATATGAACAAGAAGCTGGTACCGTGGTTCAGCGGGTGCGCGGCGTTCGCGGTGCTCATCATTGCCGTGTATTGCGGCAATCTTGCAGCCCGCGGTGAGGACTACCACGGAGGCTTTGTATGGCTTGCGCTCAGTTTTCCGCTGCCGTGGCTCATGATCGACGAGCTGTGGTGCGCGTGCGGGTTTATCGGGACGGCGATCGAGATACGCAGGGACCGTCCCCGGGCACTCCCGATAGCGCTGACGGTGATACCCGTGCTGCTGACGATACCTACGGTGCTCTCCTACCTGCAGTACAGGCAAAGCCGCGGGGGAATGTTCGGAGGGTTTGCGGCTGCCGGATTTGCTGTGCTGCTGATAATATTCGCCGTCCCCATAATACCTATGGTAATATGGGAGATCGTGCTCATTATGACCCGCAGGAGGAAGAACTACGACTTTCATAAGATCTCCGGCAGCACGGTGTGCTTCACAAGTCACAAGCCGCTGTATATCACATTATTTGTGATATTCGCGGCTTCACCTCTCATAGTCATCGGCGCTGCCGCCGCGCAGCAATCGGCATATAACGCGGCACAGGAAATGAACAGACAGCAGGAGCAGCAGACTGCTGCGGAGTATTACCGGAACGCCGACGAGCGGATAATATACCAGAACTCCGGTTCCCTGCGGGAGGGTATGTTCGATACGGCGATAAAACAGGACACCCTGCTGATAGATTACAGCGAAAAGACAGTCACCTTCATTTTCAGGGGCAGCAGCTACAAGGATACGCTTAAAACATTTACCCTGCATGAGCTCGGGTATATCCCGGAAATGCCGGAGCAGTTCATCTGCGAACTGAACGCTCCCGGAAAGCGGCTGATCACCTACTGCGACCCGACTCATGACCGCGATATGACAACGGCGATATCCCTCGAAATGGCGGACGGCACCCTGCTGTATGCCGGCATGGATAGAATATACCTCGGGATCGAAGCTTCCCCCTGCCGGGATATCAAGGAGGCGCTGCGGTATTCGGACGACATCGTGGAATACGGTGCCAACAACGCCGCGGACGGCTCACTTTTCCCGCCGTACTCCCTCGGCATTGCCCGCAACACCTTCTGCCTTGACCACAATAATATGACAGCGTACGTCATATACTGCAACGGAGGAGATACATGGGAAGATATAGGCTATAAGACAGACACCGGCGATATCAGCGTATGCAGATTCGCCTTCGTGCCGTATGACGGCGATACGGAGGACATGATACCGCAGGCGGTCGTGCCGCTGAACACTCCCGGAGAATATATCGTCCCGTATCAGCTCGGCACCGGAGAGAAATGGGGAGCCTGCTCGGGAGTTCTGCTGTACACAGCTGACGGCTGCTATATCTCGGAGGAGAGAACATACCCGTGGTACTTCGACTTTGACACGTCGGAATACGCTCTGACGGAGGAAGAAGCTCGCCGTTTCATGCCATGAGAATGACGCGGGGCTTGCAAAATCCCCCGATATGTGCTATAATCAATATATCACACAACACGGGAGCATAACTATGTACAAAACAGAGGATTTCAAGGAGCTTTCGGCTCTGCATAAAGCGGTGCTCGCCGCCAAATTCTCGGGGCGGGCGATAAATGACGAGCTTGCGGGGGATCCTACCCTTGCGGGAGTGTCGAACGAGATCTACGAGATACTCGGTAAGATAGCGGAAAAGAAGAAGATAGGTCCCGCCGAGTACTGGGAGGACTGGCGAAGGATAAAGACCTCCCAGGGCTTCCGGGGACAGTGGAGGACAGCCGTGATCGCCGCGCGCAGGGACTATGCGTTCATGAACGCGGAAACTGAGCAGCGCCTTTCCATGGCAAAGTGCTACCTTAGCCCCTTCACCTGCACCGACGGAGAGCTTCGGGCATTCCTCGACGACGTGGACGGCAAGACGGGCGAGCACAGCCTCGACAGGCTCGCCAAGGAGCAGAATTTCACCGGCGCTACCCTGCTGGAATGCTCCTGTGAGCTCGCGGGGGGCACCCACGTCGTACTCATGCTGAAAACCACGAAGGTTTGCGACATCTTTTTCGGCGGAGTGCGGAAATTCGAGCTTTCAGCCAAGAACGGCATGGGTACTTCCCCGATAGACACCGTGGAGCGGCTCACCCTTTCCTCCGGCAAGACAAACCGCCTCGAAGCGGCGCTCTCCGACGGGAGGAACAAGAAAACGCTGGTCATCGAAGCGGACAATGTGGATTATTGGATATAAGAGAGCGATCACGCACATACGGATTTATATTTTTTTGCAAATTTTTAATAAAAATCCTAAAGTTTTATATTTTTCTGCCGATAATATATACGATTGTTTTTCTAATATAATATGGGGGACTATACCAAATGATCATTCAACACAACTTGTCCACTATGATAGCCGGAGACGCTAATTTAAGAAATGTCGCGGGGCTGAAAAAGAAAACCGAGAAACTCTCGACCGGCTACAAGATAAATAGGGCTGCGGATAATGCGTCGGGTCTGTCTGTTTCGGAGAAAATGCGCTCACAGATACGCAGTCTGTCGCAGGCTACAAACAACGCAAATGACGCTATCAGTCTTATACAAACAGCAGAGGGCGCTCTGCAGGAGACGGAAGATGTCCTTCAGAGAATGAGAGAGCTTGCTGTACAATCCGCAAATGGCACTTATACGGATGATGACAGAGAACAGATCAATTTTGAGGTCGATGCGCTTAAAAGCGAGATCGACAGAATAGCCGAATCCACTGAATTCAATTCAATGAAGCTTCTTGACGGGTCAAAAGCCGGAAGGACGCAGTCGAGCGAATACGGCGCAAGATACGGCGTCATCGCCGATGAAAATGCGGGATCGCTTGCCGGAGCGATACTGACTTCAGACATAGGAGGAGTAAATGTCATCGCTACGCCGGACGCTTCCGGAAAAGGCGGAGAAAACGCTTTCTGGTCAGATGACGGTAAAACACTCACTCTGAATCTCGTTTCGGGAGAAGCATATAAGCAAAGCTTTATAGATGATCTTGTCAAAAACGCAAATTATACCAAAAGCACAAACGCGGCTCCTGCGAAGGTAACGCTTTCTTTTGACAGCGGCTATCTGAAATATGCAGGCGATATATCGGATACCGGAATTACCGTTGCCGGAGTAAGGTCGACAGGGGCAGGCGACCTTAGGAGACTGGTCGGTCCATACAATCCCAAGGACGGCGCGGTAGATTCCGCCGATAAGATAACGATCACAGCCAATACCTACGGCGACCCTGCTCAGATCTCATACGCACACGCCATAGAAATTCGAACCGATGTGGGAGCGGGTGAGGAATCGGTAGAGGAGAAGGACTGCCTGATGCACGAAGGCGCAAAAGATCTGACTATTCACCTTTCGACAGGCGTAACCTACACCGAAAGGGACTTGGAGGAGATTTTTGCCAAAGCCGGCTACGATTACAGCGTTGACCTTTCCGATCAGGTTGACCCCGACGGTGACAGTGACAATTACATAAGATTCAATCATAAAGCGGCTGCACCCCTTGAGGAAACTGTTTATCAGACCAGCTCACTGCAGAAGGTCACCCAGCTTCAGCCTGTCGCGGGAGAAACGTACTATACACTCGAAGAAGCAGGCTTAGAGACGGTTACCGGTATAGATGAGTTTGCCGCAGGTCTCCAGTATTATACCAAAGATGACGACGATAATTATATCCGCGTTCCTTATGGTGTTTTGCAGAACCCGACACACAGTATTACTACAAGCAAGGCGGCGGTTCGATCTTCCGGCAGGCTAATGTGAGCGGGGGATTCGATCCCGACAAGACATATTATAAAATGGTCGATTCTGAGTTTGTCGCGCCTCCTTATCAGCCGGATTATGTGCCGACAAATGACCCCTCGCCTGTCGACGGCAAAACGTATTACATCATGGATCCCGGAGAATATGAAGAAGCAAGAATAGATTCTTTTGCCTCATTGGTGCAGTATTATACCCGGAATTCAAGCGGAGTTTATACTCCGGTAGCGCGTGGAACGCAATTCGACAGTAATGAGACATACTACGAACAGACAAGACCCAGCAGCGGAGAATATATCGAAGCGAATGTCAGCGGTGGTTTTCAGCAAGGTGTGGCTTATTTCGAGGCTTCTCCCTATGGGGTATGGTTCGAACTTGAGGACGGTCAGGGAGTAGGCTATGAGCAGTATCAGAAAAATGGTGACGGTCTTGTTTTTCAGATAGGCGCAAACGGCGTTGAAGACCAGAAGCTGTATGTTACAATAGATGATATGAGTTCAGGCGCACTCGGTATTTCGGATATATCTGTCGCTGAACAGGATGACGCAAATACAGCGATCGATAAGATCGACGAAGCACTCAAAGATGTGTCTGCCCAAAGAGCAAAACTCGGTGCGGTTCAGAACCGACTGGAACACACAGTCAGTTCACTGAATACATCCAACGAAAATCTTACCGATTCAGAGAGCCGTATAAGAGATACCGATGTTGCCTCCGAAATGGTTGAATATAACAAAATCAACATTCTTCAGCAGGCTTCACAGTCCATGCTTTCACAAGCTAATCAACAGCCTAACGGAGTACTCAGTCTGTTAGGGTAATAATACAATTTCAAAAAACGCAGACACCCGGAAAGGGGTGCCTGCGCTTTTTGTTACGGCTGTATCACATAAGAGCCTATGGAAATGCTGTCGATATAGGTGTTCATGTCGCTGAATGAAAAATAGTCATCATCCAGAACATCAGCCTGTATGAACATCAGCCGTCTGCCGTTCACGGTATCGGTGAAGATATCGCTGTCGGCGAGTTTGAATTCCTGTGTCTCTCCGTCACGGTAATTGATCATGAGTGTCGTATCATAGAGCAGGTCGCCCTCCTGTATCGCGGCGGGGTCAAATCCGTCCTTATCGGTATATGTGACCTCAAGTCTCATTCCGCTCAAGGATATATAGAAGTCGTCAAGTATGACGGAGCCGTGCTCGGTCTCCTTTATCGGCTGACCGGAATGCTCGGTGTAATACATACGTAACGGAACACTGCTGCGATATTCCTCATCGAGACCCGTGAATGTCACGTCGGGTCCCTTCTCATACTCAAGCCCGTTCTCGCCCATTTTCGCGCAGTACAGCGCGGTATGGAGCGTTTCCCCGCTGGCGAGGGCGAAACCGGGCTGGCATACCGTGAAGCTGTAGTCGTACTTGCCATGTCCGTCGGGCTCGAATTTGTAGCCGAAGGCGTACAGCTTATCGTCGAAGGGCTCGCCGTCGGTGTAAAGGCTGTCTTCCCCGAAGTTCATGAACGGGATCCAGTCTTTGTTAATGTCCTTCTGTGCTATCTCAAAATTAAAGGTGATGAACTGCTCGTTGGCGTAAAGGGTCTTTAAGGTTGCGGTCACGTCGGTGAAATCTATCTGCTTGCCCACAAGGGACATAACGCTGTCAACGGGGTAGTTCACCGCGATACGCTGTCCGTAGAGCTCAATGAATACAAATTCGCGGGTGTTCACCGGCTCGTCGAAGAACGCACCGACAAACGGGCTTACTTTCCATAATTCCGGGAACAGCTTGTTCTGCATATAGGTCAGCATACGGTTGCCCGCTATCTTCTCGCCGTCCCACGAAACAGCGGAGAACTCCGGCTTTACGCCGTCGGTATGCTCATAGCTGAACGATATCCCGTTGATGTCGTCAACATCGAAGATGACGAAGTATTCGGACAGGTACATTCTTGTGGGCTTGAACTGCGTGCCGTCGGGGAGTATCGCGGGGGTGGAATCGTACAGCTCCTTCACCACGACAGGAGCGTAGTACGGGTTCACTTTCGCCGTCATCTTATAGCCATTTTCCCACGGAGCGAGGCTGTCCATAGTGTCAAGGGTGGTGAACACAAGGTCGAAGTCCCCGCCGTCGCGGTTGACAAGCGCCATTTCGAGGTGTACGGTGTTACCCTCCTCGCCGAGCCAGCGCTTGAACAGGAATGACTGGCTCATATCCCTGTTATTGATGATATCGTCCGCCGCCCATACATCGACCGTCGGACCGTGCCTTTCAAGGACCTCCTCCGGTATGCCGTTATCGTATATGACATCGTAGCCGACGGTGCAGACAAGCCCGTCGTAGGCGTATCTTATATTACCGATACTGTACTCGTCGCAAAAGCGGAAAGTCCCGCCCGCGTCGACCACATTTTCGAAGTCCTCGAGGTATGGCTCACGGAACTCCTGCTGTAGTGTTTCTTCCGCCGGGACAGCCTCGGTTTCTGCGGGCTCTGTCTCCTGCGACACTGTCTCATCGACCGCCGCGGGCATATCCTCGTGATATCCCGCGCCGACCGCGACACTGCCGCCCTCCTTAAGCCCGCCGTGCTCGTTCAGGAAATTCACCCCGAGCACTCCCGCGCCTATGACCGCGGCCGACGCCGCCACAGCAGCTATCACCCGGGGAGCCTTACGCGGCTTGGGCATATCCGCCGGAGGGAATACCTCCGTTACCTGCCCGTATGACCTGTTCTTCTCTGTTTTCTCGTTCTTCTCCATAATTTTCGCCCTCTCTTTCACGCGGTCAAATACCGCTTGGTCGTCGGAAAAAGGATATACGGAGCCGATATCGGAAAACGCTCTATTGAAAATATCCTTGTAATTCATCATTGCCGTCATTCCTTTCTTCGGTGAGCAGCTTTTTCAGCTGCTTTCGTCCGCGTTCCAGACGGGAGGTGACCGCCGACGGGTCTATCCCGAGTATCTGCGCGATCTCCACAGTCGAATACCCTTCGTAGTAGTACATGTACATCGTTACGCGGTTGTTCCTGCCGAGCTTCATTATCAGCGGCAGCAGACTCTGCGTATCCGGAGGTGCCGTTTCGGGTATCACCATGTCGGTCAGCGGCTCGGAGAACCTGTACCAGTTCGAGCGCAGTAGGTTCTTGCTCGCGTTTATCGCGCACCGCAGCAGCCATGCCTTTATATGCTCATCGTCGTTGAAGCTTCCTTTATAAAGATACAGCTTCAGGAACGTGTCCTGCACTATGTCGTCCGCGTCAGCGGGATTTTTCAGATAGCACAGCGCCGCCGCGCATACGCTCCCGCGGAACAGCCTTATGCACCGCTCAAACTCCGTATCGGTCATTACCTCTCCCTCCTTTTCCGTAAATTCACTGAAAGGACCTTTCATATATAAAACAATTATAACACCAGATCCGTCACGGGGAAAGAAAAAATTTTTGGAAAAAATTCAAAAAGCTCTTGACAAATTCAATTTAATTTGATATAATCAATTTGTAAACAAAATAAATTGCTTTCCAAAGGAAAGTAAAATTCTAAGGAGGACACCGCTATGGCATTCTACGATCACACTATCAAAACAAGAAAAGGCGAGGAGATTGATCTCGCTACCCTCAAGGGCAAGGTGGTCCTTGTTGTAAATACCGCTACAGGCTGCGGGTTCACTCCCCAGTATGAGGGAATAGAGAAGCTCTACGAAAAGTACCATGAGCAGGGCTTCGAGGTGCTCGACTTCCCCTGCAACCAGTTCGGCAACCAGGCTCCCGGCTCCGACGCGGAGATACACGAGTTCTGCACCGCACGCTACAAGACACAGTTTGAGCAGATGTCGAAGATCGACGTGAACGGCGAGAATGAGCTCCCGCTCTACACCTTCTTGAAGCAGGAGAAGTCCGAGGACGAGATCGAGGGCATAAAGAACAAAATGGCTATGAAGGCTGTCGAAAAGATAAGCACATCATGCAAGAAGCCCGGTGATATCAAGTGGAATTTCACAAAGTTCCTCGTTGACAAGGAGGGCAAGGTAGTCGCAAGATACTCCCCCACCTGCGAGCCCGCAAAGATCGACGACGCGATAGCTAAGCTGATATGAACGGGACGGGCGGAAAATATGATGCCCTTACGCTGAAAAACCAGCTCTGCTTCCCCATTTATCTCTGCTCGAAGGAGATAACCCGCAGATATTCCGCGATACTGAATGAATTCGATCTCACCTACACACAATATATCGTGATGATGTTCTTCTGGGAAATGGGAAGCTCAAACGTGAAGGAGCTCGGGGAAACGCTCATGCTCGACCCGAGCACCCTCACCCCCATACTCAAGAAGCTGGAAGCCAAAGGATATCTGAACCGTGAGCGTTCCGCAGCTGACGAACGCATACTCACCGTGTCGCTCACGGAAAAAGGAAAGGAGCTGCGCGAACAGGCGCTTACCGTTCCCGACAGGATCGGGAGATGCTACGGCCTTGACGCGGAAGAAAGCGAACAGCTCTACAAACTCATAACAAAACTATTGACAAATGTTGAAAGGGAACAAGAATTATGAATATCATCGAAGTAACAAAGGACACATTTGAAAACGAAGTATTAAAGTCCGACAAGCCCGTGGTCGTGGATTTCAACGCCGATTGGTGCGGTCCCTGCCAGATGCTCAAGCCCACCCTCGACCAGATCGCAGCCGAGAATGACACGGTAAAGATCGTATCGGTGAACATTGACAGTGAGGACGACCTCGCCTATGACTATGACGTATCCTCTATCCCCTGCCTCGTGCTTTTCAAGGGCGGCGCGGAGGCTGCAAGAAGCGTCGGCATGAAGCCGAAGCCTGAGCTCCTCAAATTCATCAACAGCTGATATAACGGAGAAATAACATCATGTATGACATAGTAATAATCGGCGCGGGTCCTGCGGGACTCACCGCCGCCATATACGCACGCCGCGCCTCCAAGAGCGTGCTCGTTCTCGAGGCGATGAGCTACGGCGGACAGATAATCAACACCCCCGATATCGAGAACTACCCCGTTGCCGCTCACATCTCCGGCTTTGAATTCGCCAACAAGGTGTATGAGCAGGCACAGGCTCTCGGCGCGGAATTCATATTCGAGAAGGCTGTCGGCATTAAGGATAACGGCAGCACAAAGGAGGTCATTACCGACGACCACACCTACGAATGCAAGGCTGTCATCGTCGCCACCGGCTCCGAGAATCGCAAGCTCGGCATCGAAGGCGAGGACAAGCTCGTCGGCAGAGGCATTTCCTACTGTGCGACCTGCGACGGCGCATTCTACCGCGGAAAGAAGGTCGCGGTGGTAGGCGGCGGCAATACCGCGCTCGAGGACGCGCTTTATCTTGCCGACCTCGCGGAGACTGTATATCTCATTCACCGCAGAGACGCGTTCCGCGGCGACGAGACTACGGTGAACGCCCTTAAACAGCGTGAGAACGTGAAGTTCGTCTACAACAGCACCGTCACAAAGCTGGGCGCGGACAAGCGTCTCACAAGCATCGAGGTGACCGACAAGAACACCGGCGAAACACAGGTTATCGAACTGAACGGTCTCTTCGTTGCTGTCGGTCGTATCCCCGAAAATCAGAACTTCGCACAGCTCATCGACCTCGACGACGCAGGCTACATCAAGGCTGGCGAGGACTGCATCACCAACATACCCGGCATTTTTGCCGCGGGCGACAACCGCGTAAAGAACGTCCGCCAGCTCGTTACCGCAGCCGCCGACGGAGCTGTTGCCGCTACCGAGGCAGTGAGGTTCGCCGCATCACTCGAGTAAGGTGCCGGCGCTCGAGCCGGCGCCTTGCGGCGATAGGGTCGCTTACGCTCGAGACTGGGGGAAAACTTTTGTGAACAAAAGTTTTCCCCCAGACCCCCTTTCAAAAAACTTTAATTGCTGCGCCTGCTATGGGGATAGGCACAAGAAAAAAGCCTGTCATTTCGTACTGAGATGACAGGCTTTCTGTATTCTCATCTATCGTCAGGCGCAGGTACTATCGGGGGATACGCGAAGCAATTCGCCTTTCCCCCAGTCTCGAGCGTCAGCGCCCGCGACCCGGCTTACTTTGCGTACTCTACGGCACGGCTCTCTCTTATGAGATTTACCTTGATCTGACCGGGATATTCCATTTCGGCTTCGATCTTCTTGGCGATCTCACGCGCGAGCACGGTCATCTTGTCGTCGTTCATGGACTCGGGCTTTATCATTACGCGGACTTCGCGGCCTGCCTGAATGGCATAGGTCTTTTCGACTCCGTTATAGGACGAGCATATCTCCTCGAGCTTCTGGAGACGCTTGATGTAGTTGTCATAGTTTTCGCTTCTTGCTGCGGGACGAGCGGCGCTGATAGCGTCGGCAGCCTTGACGAGGTTCGCGATGACTGTTCTTGCTTCCACATCGCCGTGGTGAGCCTCGATAGCGTGTATGATCTCGGGGTTCTCCTTGTACTTGCGGCATACATCGACACCGATCTGCACATGGGAGCCTTCGATCTCCTCGCTGAGTGCTTTGCCGACATCATGCAGCAGACCTGCGCGGCGTGCCATTGCGGCATCTACGCCAAGCTCGTCCGCCATCATTCCGGCAAGGTGAGCGACCTCTATCGAGTGATCGAGCACGTTCTGGCTGTAGGAAGAGCGGTAGTAGAGCCTTCCTATGAGCTTTACGAGCTCGGGGTTCATATTGTTCACGTTGGTAGCCAGCAGAGCGCGTTCGCCCTCCTGCTTGATCTTCTGCTCCACCTCGCGTTTTGCGCGTTCGACGGTCTCTTCGATGCGGGTCGGGTGGATACGACCGTCCTGTATCAGCCTTTCGAGAGCGATACGCGCGATCTCGCGGCGCACCTTGTCATGACTGGACAGCGTGATAGCCTCGGGGGTATCGTCGATTATGAGATCGACACCCGTGAGCTGTTCGAGTGTGCGGATATTTCTTCCCTCACGTCCGATGATCCTGCCCTTCATTTCGTCATTGGGCAGCGATACGACCGACACGGTCATCTCGGACACGGTCTCCGCGGCAAGACGGGATATCGCGTTTGCGATCTGATTCCTTGCCTTGTCGTCGCATTCGTCCTTGAGCTTCTGCTCATAGGCGTTTATGCGGAGCGCTTTTTCGTGGTCGAGCTCGGTATCGAGCATACGGATGATATGCTCCTTAGCCTGCTCTGTGGTAAATCCGGAGATCCTTTCGAGTATCTCCATCTGGCTTGCCTTGAGCTTTTCAGCCTCGGCGAGCTTTTCCTCTGCCTTCTTGTTCTTGTTTGCGAGGCTCTCCTCGAGCTTTTCGATCTTGTCGTTTTTCTTGTCGAGGTTTTCCTCCTTCTGCTGTAATCTTCGTTCTGACCTTGAGACTTCCGCGCGGCGCTCTTTCAGCTCACGCTCCGTCTCCGATTTCATTTTCTGGATCTCTCTTTCCGCCTGACCTCTCATGCGGTAGATCTCGTCCTTGGCTTCCACGAGTCTTGATTTCTTTGCAGTTTCCGCTTTCTCATTCGCCTCTGCGACTATTCTTTCCGCTTCCTTCTCGGCGGACTCTATCTGTGCTTCCGCGTCTTTTTTACGCTGCTCATAGCCCTTTTTGAACGACAGCCTGTAAGCTATCAGTCCCGCGGCGACCGCACCGACAACTAAAGCAGCGGCGATCAGCACGATGGCAAGTCCTAAGTCCATAATGAAACCTTCCCTCCTTTTCGTAGAATTCCCGATTTGACACAACTCCGCCGCACAGGAAACACGAAAACAGCCGGGAACAAGGGGACATACTTCTGCCGCACCGAACACCGCTGCTTACAGCGTTTGCTATTTAATAACTTCTATTAAGACCCGCAAAGCGGGCATTCCGTATAGATATCCGTCCTGCCGTGCCTTACTTCGGCGGACGATGTTCAAGAATAAGAGATAATAAAAATTATAATTGCAGGGAGTATAATATGTAAACCAAGATTGGTGATAATGATAAATAGCTGTATCGTATCTTGCTCCGCAAGATACTGCATCACTTTGTGATGCCCGTATCCCGCACTGCAAAACACATAATGTATTTGCATACAGACTTATTCACATTATTAATTCTAATACATTTTTCACGAAATGTCAAGACATTTTTTGATAATTTTATAAAAAAAGTCGGATTGCGCTTGACTAAAGGCATAATATATGTTATACTGTTTTATCGGCAAAAACAAAAAATGCGCGTTTTGTGTTTTATTTGCACAAAGGTTTGCTGTGAAGCCGCTCATTTTTTCAGAGCCCGAAACCCCACAGGCTGACAGATACAGCTCTTGGGAACGCAGGCTCCGCACGCCGGCGTGATGGAATTGGCAGACGTGCCGGACTCAAAATCCGGTGGTAGCGATACCGTGCGGGTTCGACCCCCGCCGCCGGCACC
>CAJOMV010000003.1 GCA_905235805.1 uncultured Ruminiclostridium sp. | reverse complement strand
CTCCGCCTTATCCCGCCCCGCCACATGAGCCTCGAGGAAAGCCTCGAGTTCATCTCCGACGACGAGCTCGTCGAGGTCACCCCCAAATCTATCCGTCTCCGCAAGCGTATCCTCGACCATGAGACCCGCGCCAAGGACGAGGCTAAGCGCCGCAAGGCGTGAGAGCCATCGCCTTGCGGCGATAGGGTCGCTGCCGCTCGAGTCGGCGCTGGCGCGCTGTGGTCGCTTACGCTCGAGACTGGGGGGAACCCTTTTTTGAAAAAAAGGGTTCCCCCCAGACCCCCTTCCCAAAAAACTTTAATTGCTTCGCCATAAAGTTAGGAAGGTCGTGCGAATGTTAAAGATAAAAGGCTTCATACCTTGATAGGGTATAAAGCCTTTTTTTGATGTGTTCTCACAAACTTGTCGTAAATGGGTCGTAAATCCCGTCATTCGCTGCTAAAGAATGGCTCAACAGCGGGCTTTACTTCTTCTCGGGGCGCATTGTGGGGAACAGCAGCACATCACGGATAGACGCGCTGTCGGTGAGGAGCATGACAAGTCTGTCCACGCCGAAGCCAAGACCGCCTGTGGGCGGGAGACCGTACTCGAGGGCTGTGATGAAGTCGTCGTCCACCTGTGCGTCATTGCCGCCCTGTGCGCGCTTTGCGGCTACCTGCTTCTCGAAACGGCCGCGCTGGTCGATCGGATCGTTGAGCTCGGAGAAGGCGTTGCCGAATTCGGTGCCGTTGATGAAATACTCAAAGCGCTCGGTGAACATCGGGTCTTCGGGCTTGCGCTTGGCGAGGGGGGAATTCTCGACGGGGTAATCATAGATTATCGTCGGCTGGATAAGGTTCTCCTCGACGAAGGTCTCGAAGAATGCTATGAGGACTTCGCCCTTTGTGGCGGTCTTGCTCTCGAGCTCGACGTTCTTTTCCGCAGCAGCCTTCCGTGCTGCTTCATCGTCCGCCCAGTCGGCGAAATCCACGCCCGCGTACTTCTTCACCGCCTCGATCATGGTGAGGCGCTCCCACGGCTTGCCGACAGCGATCTGCTTGCCCTGATAGGGTACTGTGTCGGTGCCGCAGATCTTGAGCGTAACGGTGCGGTAGAGGTCCTCGATTATATCCATCATACCGAAATAATCGGTGTATGCCTGATACATTTCGATAGATGTGAACTCGGGGTTATGGGTCGCGTCCATACCCTCGTTGCGGAATATCCTTCCGACCTCGTATACCTTGTCGAAGCCGCCGACTATGAGTCTCTTAAGGTAGAGCTCGGTCTCTATACGAAGGTACATATCTATGTCGAGGGCGTTGTGGTGGGTCTTGAACGGTCTTGCCGCCGCGCCTATCTCCAGCGGGAGGAGTATGGGGGTATCGACCTCGATGTAGCCGATGCCGTCGAGGTAGCTGCGTATCTCGCGGAGTATCATCGAGCGGGTGACGAAGGTGTCCTTTATCTCGGGGTTGGCTATGAGATCAAGGTAACGCTTTCTGTAGCGCTCCTCCTTGTCCTTCAGCCCGTGCCACTTCTCGGGGAGCGGGAGCAGCGACTTCGAGAGGAGCTTTATGCTCTGCGCGTGCACCGAGATCTCGCCTGTCTTTGTCTTGAACACAAAGCCGGTCACGCCGACGATATCGCCGAGATCCCATGTCTTGAACTCATCGAAAACGTCCTTGCCTACGTCATCTATCCTTACATAGATCTGCATTCTGTCGCTGCCGTCGCGGATATCTGCGAAGCTCGCCTTGCCCATTATGCGGCGGGTCATCATTCTGCCCGCGATAGCGACGGTCTTGCCCTCCATGGCGTCGTAATCGTCACGGATAGCTTTCGCGAGCGTATCTACGGGGTACTTTGTGGTGATATAAGGATCCTTGCCGTCAGCCTTGAGCTTGTTGAGCTTCTCGATCCTGATCCTGTGCTGCTCCGAGAGCTCGGCAAGCGCCTCCTCCTCGGTCAGTTCTGCTGTCTTTACTTCTGTTTCTTCTGCCATGATATGTGATTCCTTTTTTCGATTATTTGCTTATATCCAGTACCTCGAACTGCAATATGCCCGAGGGTGTCTCAACGTCTACTATGTCGCCCTTCTTATGTCCGAGCAAAGCCTTTCCGATAGGGGATTCATCGGAAATTCTCCCCTCCTTGACATTTACTTCCTTTGAGCCTACGATGTGGAGCTCTCTCTCGACATTCTCCTCGATGTCCTTGACGATTATCTTGTTACCGTGCTGGATATGCTCGGTATTGAGGCTGTCGGAGTCGATGACAACGACGTTTTTCAGGGTAGCCTCGATCTCGGCAATACGCGCTTCGATGATACCCTGCTCATTCTTCGCCTCGTCGTACTCGGAGTTTTCGGAAAGGTCTCCGAAGGAGAGAGCGACCTTGATCTTCTCCGCTATATCTTTTCTTTTGACGGTCTTGAGATTTTCGAGCTCCGCTTCGAGAGCTTCAAGTCCTTCCTGTGTAAGGATAGTCTGTTTAGCTGCCATGATGTTTTTTCCTTTCTCGGTTTGTTTTTTATTTGAATGCTTTTATTATGAACGTTCTTCGGGCGGGATCTCCGCTGCGGCTTCTTCCGCAGCTTCAGCGGCAGCCGCAGCTTCAGCGGCAGCCTTAGTGCTTATCACCTCGACAGCCTTTTTGAGCTGGGTGTCGGAGGAGCCCGCGTAATTGGCCGGATCGGTCTCATACGCGCCGTCGTACTCCACGTTGAACTCGGGAGCTATCCCCGACTCGTTGTAAGTGCCGCCGTCGGAGCCGCGCTTTATCATAGCCACGGATATCTCGATAGCCGTACCGTCGTTGAAGGTGCGGGTCTCCTGGAGAGTCCCGTAGCCCGAGCTGGTCTCCCCGACGGTGATGCCGTCCGCGTATTCCCGGAGCGCGTCCGCGATAAGCTCCGCGGAGCCTCCTGTCTTTTCATCTATTATAATGCTTATGGGGAGATTTGTAAAGTACCCGTCGGAGGATTCCGCGACGACTCTTGTCGAAAGGTTCTTGTATTCCGCATAGGCGATGTTATCCGACTCCACGAAGGAGGATAGTATATCCGACACGGAAGTATAAACACCGCTCGACACCCCGCGCAGGTCAAAGACGTACCCGGTTATCACCGACTCGGCGTAGGCGTTCAGCAGCTTCGCCATTTTCGTGCCGGTAGCGTTGTTTATTGACGAGAACGTGAAGCAGAGTATCCCGTTATCCAGCAGCACCGCCTCCAAAGACGGTATCTCGAACGCCGCTCTCGCAAGGTTGTACTCGGTCTCCTCGCCGCTCCTGCGGACGACTATGCGGCGCTTTGTGCCCTCATCGCCGTAGCGGAGCTGCTCGCTTGCCGCCGCGTAGCCCATTTCGAGAATGCTCTTCCCCTCGACGGAGATTATCACATCTCCCGGGAGTATGCCTTCGGCGGCTGCCGGGGAATCGGGATATACCTCGGTTATCCTGATATATCCGCCGTCCTCCTTCTCAAAGACCATGCCCAGTCCCACCACGTTTCCGCTCTCCTCGCGGGTCTTGTAGTAATACTCGTCGGTGGTGTAGTATTTTGCGGCTTTGTCGTCGATACTTGTCAGATAGCCGGAATAAACTCCCGTTTTCATATCCGTGTCGCTTATCTCATACAGAGAATAGTTGCGGATATAGGAGTCTATTTCCTGAAGGCGGGTGTACATCTCACCGCGCTGCTGTACATCGGCGATCTTGCCGTTGTAGTTGTTCAGCGACACCGTCATTGTAATGACGAACGTCACCGCACAGGCGATAGCCGCAATGCTTATGGCTATGCCGATCGGTATTTTTCTGTTCATAAGCTTATCCTGTTATTTTTTCTTTACGAGATCAGCCCGGGATCGCCACAACGCCCAGCGGGTCTATCCTTGTATCGTTCTGGCGCACCTCGAAATGGAGGTGAGGACCGGTCGACCAGCCCGTAGAGCCTACCGCCGCGATACATTCGCCCTTCTCCACCACCTGACCTACCGAAACGTAGATTGCGCTCAGGTGAGCGTAGAGGGTCTTATATCCGTTGCCGTGGTCGATAACGACATACATTCCGTAGTCATAGCCGGGTATGTAGGTGGTCTTGGCGACAAGCACCTCACCGCCCTTCGATGCGTACACATTAGCGCCCATAAGTCCGGAGTTGCCTATGTCGATAGCGCCGTGGTTGCCGTTGTGGAACTCACTGTAGCCGAAATATGTGGTTATCAGATGATACTGCGGATCGAGCGGCCACTGCCATTCACCCGTATCATACACGGTATTGTGCTTTTTCCGCTCCTCGGCACGGCGTATCTCCTCCTCGAGGGCTGCCTGCGCCTTTTCACGATCCGCCTGAGTTATCTTCTTCTGATACTGAAGGTTCGCCTGTCTGTCCTTCAGGTCCTGTATCTGCACAGAGTATGTGTTGTACTCGTCCCAGTACCCGGAGTTCAGGTCGTTGTAGTACTTCACCTGCTCATCGAGCGCGTATTTCTCGTCCTCGAGCGTATCCTTCTCGCTTTCGAGCGTGAGCTTGTCATTCGCGAGCTGCTTCTTGTCAGCCTCAAGCTGGGTCTTGATGTTCCCGAGCTCGACCTTCACGTCCTCCTGAAACTGTATGCTGTCCAGCAGGTCGTTCATGAATTTCAGGTTCTGCTCGCTGACATTATTCATTATCTCACTGCGCACGAAAATATCGTAGAAATCCTCCGCGCCGGAGATTATGGACAGATAGTAGTTGTCGTAGTCGGTCATATACATTGCCTTGATTATCTGCCCGAAGCGGTAGATATTGTCGCGGTTCTTCGCGTCAAGCTCGGCAATTTTCTGCTCCGTGTCTATTATCTTGAGCTCGGTCTCCTCGATATCGAGCTCCTTGCCCGCGATACGCTGCTCGACCTCGGATATCTCCTCCTCCTTGGCGGCTATCTCCGCCTGCTTGTTCGTTACCTGGAGGTTTACGAGGTCTATCTTCTCCTGCGTCGCCACCAGCTTGTTCCAGTAGTTGTCCTGCTGCACCTTGCTGGCTTCGATGTTCGAGCCCGCGGCTTCGATATCGGCTTCTATCTTCTTTATCTTCTCGTCCGCGGCAGCGATCTGCGCTGCCAGATCGGACTGCGTATCGGCGTAGGAGGTCACGGGTCTGTAAACGGTATGACCCGTGACCGCGACAACAGCGCAGCACAGCAGCGAAAGCGCCGTATTGCGCACTGTTCTTTTTCTCATCTCATCACCCTGTTAATGTTATACCTTGACGTACTTTCCTGTGCTTATGATAGTGCCTATGGCTCCGAGCAGCGCGCCGAGCACGCAGTTCGCCGCCAGCAGATACCATGTTATGCTGTCAAACTGTACGATATTCACGAGACCGAATATGCGCCAAATTGTGATATCTTCCTCGAAGAGCTGTATCAGCGCCTCATATATCACCTTTGTAAGAGCCCATGACGCTGCGCCCGCGGCGATACCGATAAACATACCCTCGATGAAGAAGGGCACTTTTACGAAGGAGTTCGTTGCGCCGACGACCTTCATAATGTTGATCTCCTTGGCGCGCGCGAAAACGCTGCTTCTTATGGCGTTGTAGATGATGATGACGCTCGTGACCACCATTATGATGAGCAGAGCGCCCGCAATGACCGCGAGGGTCGAGCGGATATTGACAAGAGCCGACGCAAAATCATACGGCGCGTTGACCTTCTCGACGCCCTCGATAGTGCTGAACTCCTGCGCGGTCTCGCTGATATGCGAGATATCCTTCACGGTAACGTGGAAGGTATGCGGCATCGGGTTCTCCTCGAGGTACTCGAACAGCTCCTTCATTTCCGGCATTTCCTGCTGTTTGTCCGCCCACGCCTCTTCCTTGGAGTAGAATACCACACCGCCGGGCATGGTATTCGGGTTATTGGCGAGGGCATCGGAGATGTGGCTGACCTCCGCGCTTGACAGGTCGCCGTTCACAAAGACCTCGATCGTATTCTTTTCCGCTATATTCGACAGAATGATATTTATATCCATAGCGACGAGCACCGACAAGCCCACGAGCAGCAGGCTCACAAGCAGCACACAGAAGCTTGCTATCGACATCATCGCGTTTCTGAAAACCGAACCTACCCCGCGGCGGACGAGGTAGCCGAAGTTGCTCATTCTCATTTAAAAGCTCATTCTCCTTCTTCTATTACGCCTTCGATAGTTCCGTCAAAGGCTATGCTGCCCTCGCGGAGATTTATGATACGTCCCCCGTAGTACTTTACAAGGTCGTGGTTATGCGTTACCATGATTATGGTGGTGCCGCAGTCGTTTATATCCTGAAGCAGCTCCACTATCTCATAGGAGAGCTTGGGGTCGATATTGCCCGTAGGCTCGTCCGCTATGATTATTTTCGGGTCGGAGGCGAAGGCTCTCGCGATAGCCACACGCTGCTGCTCACCGCCCGAAAGCTGTCCCGGGTATGCCTTCGCCTTGTCGTTGAGCTTGACGAGGTTGAGAACATACGGAACCCTCTGTCTTATGTACTTCTTGGATTTGTCCGTTGAGCGCAGCACAAAAGCCACGTTTTCATAGACCGTCATAGTCGGTATGAGCCTGAAATCCTGAAATATCATACCGAGCGATCTTCTGAAATACGGCAGCTTGCGGTTTTTCAGCTTTTTGAGATTGTATCCGTTCACGAATACCCTGCCGCCGGTAGGCTGTATCTCACGGGTAAGCAGCTTCAGCAGAGTGCTTTTGCCCGCGCCGCTGTCACCGACGATGAATACGAACTCCCCGTCGTTTATGCGTATGTTCACATCGTTCAGCGCATCCACACCGCCCTTTATGCCGTCGGTGTAGTGCACGTCAACATTCTTCAATTCTACCATTAAACTATCTCCAGTGCAATAAAAAACAATATGCGAGACAGATCAAAGCAGTATTCCGCCTCGTTTAACATATCTTGAATTTTATGAAGACCCGGGGAGCAGTAACTTCTGCGGCTCCCCGGCATATCATCGGAGTATATCAGAACTTGACGGGATCGGCGGAAAGGTACTTCTTGACCATGAGGGCTATCTTGAAGATGATAGCGTGGTCGAACTCGCGGAGGTCGAGACCCGTGAGCTTCTTGATCTTGTCAAGTCTGTACACGAGTGTATTTCTGTGCACGAAGAGCTTACGGGAGGTCTCGGAGACATTGAGGTTGTTCTCGAAAAATCTCTGTATAGTGAACAGCGTCTCATGGTCGAGGGACTCGATAGAGCCCTTCTTGAACACTTCCTTGAGGAATGTCTCGCAGAGGGTGGTGGGGAGATGATAGATAAGTCTCGCGATACCGAGGTTGTCGTAGCTTACTATGTTCTTTTCGGTGTCGAATACCTTGCCGACCTCAATAGCTATCTGTGCCTCCTTGAACGAACGCGCGAGATCCTTCACGCCGATAACGGGGGTACCTATACCTATGTTGACGCGGGTGAAGAACTCGGTCTGGAGGGTATCCGCTATCGAGCGGGCGAGCTTCTCGAGATCCTTCACGTCGATACCGCTCTTTATCTCCTTGACGAGAACTATCTCGCTCTCGGTGATGTTGAACACGAAGTCCTTGTTCTTGTCAGGGAACAGGTTCTGTATAACGTCATACGCCGACACGTCGTTCGACGAGATGATGCTGATAAGGAAAACAACGCGGTTGATGTCGGCGTTGAAATGCAGCTCGCGGGATTTGATGGTGATATCGCCCGGAAGGACGTTGTCAAGTATGATGTTCTTTACGAAATTGTTGCGGTCGTACTTCTCATCATAGTACTGCTTTATGCTCGAAAGGGAGATAGCGAGGATAGAAGCGTACTTGCTCGCCATTTCGTCCGTGCCTTCGACAAATACCGCGTAATCGGGTTTCACATGAACGCCGAACGGCTTGTAGGTATAGCCGTCGCGGATAAAGATATCGTGAGAATCGCTGAATTCGATCGAGAAGAAATCGTTCGAGGTGCCG
>CAJOMV010000002.1 GCA_905235805.1 uncultured Ruminiclostridium sp. | reverse complement strand
GTGAGGTCAAGGGGAGGGAGGGAACCCACTTTCTCCCTGAGAAAGTGGGTTCTCTTCCTTCCCTTGGCGGCGCCAGCCGCTGGCTCGAGCGCCAGCGACCCTATCACCGCGAGGCGACCGCTCACGCGGTATAATACTGCGCCTGAGCGGCGAACATCTCGGCGTAGATACCGCCGGGCTTATCGACAAGCTCATCGTGGGTACCGTACTCACGGATAGTCTCGTCGGCAAATACGGCGATATGGTCGCAGAACTTGCAGCTTGACAGGCGGTGGGAGATATAGACCGCTGTCTTGCCGCCGACGAGGGTATCGAACTGCCGGTAGATATCGTACTCAGCGACGGGGTCGAGAGCGGCTGTAGGTTCGTCGAGAATGACCACGGGGGAATTTCTGTAAAGGGCGCGAGCTATCGCGGCTTTCTGCTTCTGACCGCCCGACAGCTCCGTGCCGTTCTCGTCAAAGCTCTTGAATATCATCGTATCAAGCCCGTCCGGGAGTTTCTTCACATCGTCGGAGAGCCCGCTCTTTGTGAGGACTGCCTTTATGGCGGGGTCATTTGCTTTATCGTCGGAGAACGCGATATTCTCCCGGAGACTGAACGCGAACAGACTGAAATCCTGAAATACCACCGCGAACAGCTTCCGGTATTCCTCGTCCGAATATTCCTTGATATTTACACCGTCAATGAGAATTTCGCCTTCCGTCACATCGTAAAGACGGCAGAGCAGCTTGATGAAAGTCGTCTTGCCCGCGCCGTTGAGACCTACGACCGACAGGTGCTCACCCTGCTTTATGGTGATGTTGATATTACGGAGGACATAGTTCTCGGAGCGGGGGTACTTAAAGCTGACATTGCGGAATTCTATGGTATGGTCGGTGCCGCTTACCTTGCGGGTGCCTTTCGTCATTGCAGCCGGATAATCCATAAATTCGATATAACGGTGAGCGTAGTTGCACTTGTTGACGATGCCCTGAATACTGTCGATAATGCCGTTCAGTGAGAAATACAGCGTTCCCGCAGCGCCGAGGCACATAGAAAAATCACCTATGGTGATAGCTCCCGTGACCGCGAGATACCCGATATAAAAATAGCTGATACCGTCGCGCAGGGAATTTGTGATATCCATTCCCCACTGCATTTTGCGTTCGTCGTGACTCTCTTTTTTCCATACCCCTAACATTTTTTCGGAGTAGTCCTGCGCCTTGTTATTCATCATTTCGGCGCTGTCGTAAAGACGGATATCCTTGCCGTATCTGAAATCCGAAAGCTGCCAGAAAACATAGCCGAATATCCGGTTGTACTTTGACAGCTCCACAAAGCTCTTTTGTTCGATCTTGTTTATCTGCGACTGCAGCCAAGCTATCAGCAGGAGCGACACTACCTGCACCGGCAGGAGCCAAGGGCTTGAAAAAATGATGATACCCGCGCTTGTTACCGCAGTAACGGCGTTGACCGCAAGTCGGTACGCCGAATCGGTTATACCCATGATGCCGCCGCTGTACCAGCTCATACCCTCCTGCGCTTTATTGAGCTTATCGAGAGCGTCGGGATCCTCGGTATGCTGAAAGTCCATGTCCATTGCGCGCTCGGCAAGCTTGACGTCTATATATTCGTGCAGCCACTCACGCAATGCGTCCTGTACGGCATTTCCGGCAGAGTTTATCACTCCCGCGGTTATGAGCACTCCCATAAACGCCGCCGCCCACATTATTGCACCCGTGACGTGCGTCTGAACATCGCCGCCCGCCATTGCTACAAGCTCGTCAATGATAAATTTCGGGAACACGACGCCCGCGATGCTCGTCGCGGCTGTGGCAATGCCCATGATAATATATATCACGATGAACCAAGGCTTTTCCCGCAGCAGTATGCCGAACATGAATTTCAGGGTCGGCAGAATGATACGCTGCTTCTTTTCTTTCTCGTTTTTACGCATTGACCGCTGCCTCCTCCCGCACTTCTTCTATGTAATACTGCGCCTGGATACGGAACATTTCGGCATACGCGCCGTCGCGCTTCATCAGCTCGTCGTGGGTGCCGTATTCCTCCAGCCGCCCGTCCTTGAACATGGCGACATTTTTGCAGAACTGCGTCGAGCTGAGGCGGTGGCTGATGTAGACTGCTGTTTTGCCGCCTATCAGCTTGTCGAAGTCGTTGTACAGCTTGCTCTCCGCAAGCGCGTCAAGCGCGGCGGTAGGCTCGTCCAGCACGACCACCGGAGCGTCCTTGTACAGTGCTCTCGCAAGGGCAAGCTTCTGCTTCTCGCCGCCGGAAAGGTCAACTCCGTCATCGTGTATGACCTTCAGAATTTCGGTCGAGACTCCGTTCGGCAGTTCTTTCAGCTTGTCGCCCAAGCCCGCGTCGGTAAGACATTTCTCCGCGAGCTGTTTGTCCGTATTTTCAGGGGACTGCATCGAAACATTCTCGGCGAGCGGGAACGCGAACAGCTCCACGTCCTGAAATACCGGGGCAAACGCACGGTAGTAGCTGCGCTTGCTGTACTCTCTGATGTTCACGCCGTTCAGCAGTATCTCACCCTCGGTCGGCTCGTACAGCCGCAGCAGGAGCTTTATAAATGTAGATTTGCCCGCGCCGTTCAGTCCCACGACCGCAAGCCTTTCTCCGGCTTTGACGGTTATGGACAGGTTTTCGAGAGCGTATTGCTCGGCTTTCGGGTACTTGAATGACACATTGCGGAACTCAAATTCCCACTTGTCGAAGGCGGGGAGCTCCTTGCCTGCCTCGGGATCGCTGCCGCCGTCATAGTCCATGAAGCTGCGGAAATCATCGACCTGCCGGCTGCGCTGGAACAGGTCGGCAATGCCGCCGAGCAAGCCGTTCAGGTATTCAAACATTTTCGTGGAGCTTGCCACATAAAGTGTGAAGTTACCGATAGTCACTTCACCGCGTGACACCGTGTAAATGAGGTATATGTACACGAAAAGCTGCACACCCTGCGTAATGACCGTCGAGAAAAGAGCTATCAGGAACCACAGCTTCTCATTGCGCACCTGCGCATTGTAACGCTCGTTCTTAAGCTCCATATACTTGCCCGTCAGCCAGTCTTTAAGTCCGAAAAGCCGCACTTCCTTCGCAAATGTGAAATCGGTCACTTCCCGGTGCATATAGTCATTCTTTCGCCACCACTTCGCAAGCGGATCCCATATATTCGCCTTGCCCCACTTGTTCGCGTAGTTGCGGACGGCGAAATTCACCGCCGCGAGCGCCGCGATGCCGAGCATTATCCACACATTCAGCGTTCCGATAATAATTATTCCCACAACAGTCACCGCAATGGACTGCAAAAACGTGAACGAGTGCCGCATAAGCCCCTCGACTCCGTTGTCGTTGCCGTCGCAGGCTTCCGAGGCTTTCTGATAGCAGTCCATCAGGTCGGGGTCTTCGAGACAGGGAAAGTCGATGCTCATGACCTTCACGTTCTTTTCGAGCATCAGCCGGAACCGCACAAATATGAACCTGTACCACTCAAAGGAATACAGCGTGTTCGTCATGGTCGCCGCGATCTGCACGGCGGTGCATATAAGCATCAGAATAAGCAGCTCCGTCAATTCGCCGTTCCCGGTTATCATATCTATGATGAACTTCGAGATGAATGTCCAGAGGTAGTTCATAAACGGTGCGCAGATTATCCCCAGCACCATGAAAAACAGCATATTCCGATCGTACCTGACTATCGCCGAGAATATCCATTTAAGATTGCTTGAAAGTCCGTATTCCTTGTGGAGGGGATTCTTTTTCTCGTCAGTTTGCTTTTTCTTTTTCATTCTTTGTCCTCTTATATGTGTCGTTCCTGAAAAAAGGCTTTCTTTCACGGTTGTCCGCCTGGTAGTTGAAGTTGTCGGGCTGGTGAAGCAGCAACCATGTGAAGGTAAGGAATTCAACGAACAGATGACACACCTTGAAATTGTATATCCGCTCGTCTGATTTTCCGTCGTCGAGCACTGTCTCGAAGATAAATCCGAGCTCCTTCATTCCGTCGAGTATATCCCGGGCATTTTCGTCAGATATGCCGAGCTTTTCGGTGAGGGTATGCCGGCGGAAGAACGTCATATCCTCACAGCCCATGAGCATATACACTGCTCGAAGCGCGTTCGGAAGCGCGAGGAACCGGAACAGCTTCACCATATTCTCGTCATACCGCAGCACGTTGTCGTAGCCATTTTCCGGCTCCGGCATCAGCAGGAAAAATAACAGATTCGCATTGTTGCGCATTTCCAGCATTCCCGTGGAATGCAGATACCGGCTGTAATTCGACCAACCCTCCGCCGCGTAAATATGCGGGTCTATCGGGAAGTAGTTATGCACTCCCATAAGAGACTGCGGCATAGCATAGCACATTCTGATCATTTCGACCATTCTGTCGTTTTCGGGAATACTCTGTATGTGTTCGATCATGCGCAGATAAATGCTCTTGTCTTCATGCGCCCGTCCGTACAGCTCATCTATCGTCACGCCGAGCTTATCGGCTATGGCGGGCAGGAGCTGCGGATCCGGGTAGCTCGTCATCTCCCACTTCGATACCGCCTGTGCCGACACTCCGACAGCCTCGGCGAGCTGCTCCTGTGTGATACCCTTCTTCTTGCGAATGCGGCGGAGATTTGCCGCGAATGTGTTTTCCATACACCCGCCCCCTTTCATTGCTATCATTATATCACAAGCAGCGGTTGATTGCAAGTCAATTTGAGTTTATAAAATCAAGCGGAGGTTGATTTTTTTCATTGCCTCAACTATGATTTGAATATCATATAAAATAAATAACAATATTTACTTGACAAACTACAAAGAATATAGTATAATAACACTCATAAAATAAGCATACTATTCTGATAGGCTTACAAGAAAGGAGATACATCTATGAATGAAAAATTAAGGAAGATCGTACTTGCGGCAGTGTTCGCGGCACTCACCTGCGTAGCGACCATGCTCATACAGATACCCACCCTGACTAAGGGCTATGTCAATCTCGGGGACTGCTTCGTGATACTGGCGGGGTGGATCTGCGAAGCGTATTGGGGTGCTGCTGCCGCCGGCATAGGCTCGGCGCTTGCGGACATCATTTCCGGCTATGCGGTGTATGCCCCCGGAACATTCGCGATAAAGGCGTTAATGGCGGTCATCGCGGCACTGCTGGTCTATGCCTTCCGCTCCCACACCTTCACCGGCAGAGTTGTCAGCGCCATTTCCGCCGAGCTCTTCATGGCACTCGGCTATTTCGCATTCGAGTGGGCATTCATCACCGGCTCGTTCGAGACCTCCGTCATCGGCATTCCCGAAAACCTCATTCAGGGCTTTGTCGGTGTCCTCGCGTCCGTCTCTGTGATGACCGCCCTCGAAAAGACCCGCGCACTCTCCGCCCTGAAGCTGAAGTAAGAGCCCCCTCTGCGCTTTGAGTCGGTCGCTTACGCTCGAGCCAGCGGCTGGCGCCGCCAAGGGAAGGAAGAGAACCCACTTTCTCAGAGAGAAAGTGGGTTCCCTCCCTCCCCTTGACCTCACTCTTCTTCCGGAAAGAGCAATTGCTCCGCGTGCACTTGAATGTTGTCTGCGCCTGACGATAGAAAAGAATACAGAAAGCCTGTTAGTTCATCACAAACTAACAGGCTTTTTACTTTCTTACCTTTCAAAAGGAGTACTAACGCTCCCCCGCTGCAGGCGCAACAATTAAAGTTTTTTGAAAGGGGGTCTGGGGGAAAACTTTTGTTCACAAAAGTTTTCCCCCAGTCTCAAGCGCCAGCGACCAAAGCGCGCAAGCGACCGACTCGAGCGTCAGCGGCTAACTCGCGCCCGCAGGCGACACTTATGCCTTGCCGACGGAGCCGAAGATCTCCATTTTCTCCTTGACCTTAGCCTTGATAGCGTCGAAGCCGGGAGCGAGGAGCTTACGGGGATCGAAGCCCTTACCGATCTGATCCTTACCTTCCTCGATGTACTTTCTGGTAGCTTCCTGGAATACGAGCTGGCACTCTGTATTGACGTTGATCTTAGCGACGCCGAGGGAGATCGCCTTCTTGATCTGGTCGTCCGGGATACCTGTACCGCCGTGGAGAACGAGGGGCATATCGCCTACCTTAGCCTTGATAGCCTGGAGGGTATCGAAGCTGAGTCCGGGCCAGTTCTCGGGGTATTTGCCGTGGATATTGCCGATGCCTGCCGCGAGCATTGTAACGCCGAGGTCAGCGATCTTCTTGCACTCCTCGGGGTCTGCGCACTCGCCCATGCCTACAACGCCGTCCTCTTCACCGCCGATAGCGCCGACCTCTGCCTCAAGGGAGAGACCGAGCACATCGCAGGTGTTTACGAGAGCTGTAGTCTTAGCGAAATTCTCCTCGAAGGGGAGGTGCGAACCGTCGAACATTATGGACGAGAAGCCTGCGTTGATACAAGCCTTTGCGCCCTCAAAAGTACCGTGGTCGAGGTGGAGCGCAACAGGAACGGTGATGCCGAGACACTCGATCATTCCCTTTGTCATGCCTACAACGGTCTTGTAGCCGCACATATACTTGCCTGCGCCCTCGGAAACGCCGAGGATAACGGGCGACTGGAGCTCCTGCGCTGTAAGAAGGATAGCCTTTGTCCATTCAAGGTTGTTGATGTTGAACTGACCTACCGCGTACTTGCCGTCGCGAGCCTTGTTCAGCATATCTTTTGCCGATACTAACATATTTGGGTACTTCCTTTCAAAAATTTTCTACATATATTTTAGCACACTCTAACTCAAAATGCAAGAGCTTTTTCATACTTTATAAAAATTATCTTCCGAACAGCCCGCGGAGGTTCCTGTAGTTTGTGGGCGGGGGCGCATAGGCGTTGATGTTGTCGGCAAGCTGACGGAGGGAATTGGATACGCGCTCGTTCACCGGGTCGGTGCTCTTCGCGCGGATATTCGCGGACTGGAGCAGCAGGAGCAGGCGGGTGTTCTCTGTGCCGAAGGCTGTCACGAACTCCGTGAGGTTGTCGGGCGTGATGTGGTCGTCGTGGTGCGCTATCAGGAACAGCACACGGTCCCTGACGCTGTCCTCGGTGTCATATTCCTCGAAAACGTCCCGGGCGAGCATTACCCCGCGCTCCGAATGTCCGTAGTAGGTGTTGTAGTCGCCCCTGTCCGCCGCGCAGTCGGGCTTGCCGATATCGTGCAGCAGCAGCGCGAGCCGCACCGTGTAGTCCGGTGCCGCGTACCCTACCGCCTTGGCGGTGTGCTCGTACAGCGTGTATGACTGGTAGCTGCTCTTCTGGTCAAATCCGTACTGCTGCCGCAGCACCGGGAACAGCCGGAACACGACCTCCCTGAAATCCGTGAGAGCCTCGCTTATGCGCCTGCCCGTGAGTATGCGGCGGAAATACCGCGCCACCTCGGCGGGCAGCATCATATCCGTCAGCTCCGCGTTCTCGTTGATGTTTCGGAGAGTGTAGGGGCTTATATCGGCTTCACCGCGCGCGAATTTCTGCATTGCCATGAGAATGCACTCGGGGTTCTCGCGTATCGCGTCGATAACTATCTTCTGGGGCTGCTCGCGGGACTTCTTTTTCATTGCCGCCCGCTCCTCCTCAAGCTGCTCGAACCGCTCCTCATCTATCGCGCGGAGCACTGTCTTTTCCGCGGTTATGCAGGCAAGTCCGCCGAAAGGGTCGTATATCCCGGAATCGGGGTTGTACGCCACAGTCTCGGAGGTGAAGGTGCGGCGGCGGAGATCCTCGTCTATCGAGTCGCAGTATATGGGCTTGCCGCTGCCGTCAATGCGGGAGCGGTAGGGGGCTACCGATATCCCCATTCCCCCGTTGATGATGATGAGCTCACCGCGATCCACCAGATCCTGCCGCACCTTGAACCTGTCCTCGCAGATGGCGATGATGCGTTCCATGGCGGCATTGCAGGCTATATCGAAATCCATTACCCGCTCCCCGAGCACCAGCATATTCACACAGTCCCCCACAAGATACGAGGTGTAGGTGTGGGCTTTCAGCAGGTCAATGACCTCGAGAACTCCCTTCGGCACATTGAGCTTGGTCGTATAGTCCCCGACGGGAGGCTCGTACGGGTGCGAAGCCTCCGGCACAGCAGGCTTGGGAGGTTCGGGCTGCGGCTCGGGCTTCGGCTCCGCGGACACGGGCTCCGGCGGCGCGGGTTCAGGTTCGGGCTCCGGTTCCGGCTTCTTCTCCGGAACGAGTCTGGCAGCCTTTTTCCTTTCCGCTCGCTGCTTCTTTTCGGAGGCAGCCTTGACGGGATTTTCACCCTTTCTCCCGCTGTGACCCTTGCGGCTGTACTCGCTCAGGATACGTTCGAGCTGATCCTCGGAATCCAGCTCGCCGAATGACAGCTTCTTGGTCGCGTATTCGTCGGCGATACTATTGAACCTGTCGTATTCGCCGCTGTCGTAATACGCGTTCTCCGCGTTCTTCGCCGCGGTCTCGTCGTAGGCAAGCTCCGACACGTCACCGTTTTTCTTTTTATTTGCCAAAATGTCACCTCCGGTGTTGCATTTTGTTCACGAATTGTGTATAATATTGACAGATACCCTCAGAAGGAGGATCAGAATGACAGAAATACAGAACGAACAGCTCCCCGTCAAGGCGATACTTGCCGCGCTCGATACGGGAGAGTATGACGTCGAAGCGTCAATGGACGAGCTGGAGGAGCTTGCAAGGACCGCAAACGCCGAAACAGCCGCCCGTGTGATACAGAAGCGCCCGTCAGCCGACAGTGCCACCGTGCTCGGCGAGGGCAAGATAAACGACCTCGCGGAGCTCGCGCAGTCCCTCGGCGCGGAGCTGCTGATATTCGACACGGAGCTCACGGCAAGCGAGATACGCAATATAGAGGACATCGTGAATATCCGCGTCATTGACCGCACAATGCTGATACTGGACATTTTCGCGGCGCGCGCGGTATCGAACGAGGGTAAGCTGCAGGTCGAGCTCGCACAGCTCAAATACCGTCTGCCCCGCCTTATGGGGATAGGACGCTCGCTGTCGAGGCTCGGAGGCGGTATCGGGACACGCGGTCCCGGCGAGAAGCAGCTTGAGACCGACCGCCGCCATATACAGCGCCGCATCGAGAAGCTCGAAGCCGAGCTCAAGGAGCTGGAGACCCGCCGCGACATCTCACGAGCCCGCCGCAAGAAGGACAACGTGCTCACCGCCGCGATAGTGGGCTACACGAACGCGGGGAAATCCACCCTGCTCAACCGCCTCACCGACGCGGGAGTGCTCGCGGAGGACAAGCTGTTCGCCACCCTCGACCTTACCTCCCGGGCGATAGAGCTGCCCGACGGCAGGAGCGTCACGCTGATCGACACGGTAGGGCTTATAAGACGGCTCCCGCACCATCTGGTGGAGGCGTTCCGCTCGACGCTCGAGGAAGCCGCAAGCGCCGACATCATACTCCACGTTTCCGACATCTCCGACCCGGAAGCCAAGGAAAAGACCCTGACGACGCAGAAGCTGCTCGCGGAGCTCAGCTGCGAGGAAATACCCGTGGTGAACATACTGAACAAGTCCGACCTCGTGGACTACGATATCCCCGAGGACGATACGACGGTAAAGATATCCGCGAAAACGGGCGCGGGCATTGACAGAATGCTCCTGCTGATCGCGAAAAATCTCCCGCAGAGCAGCCGACGCATGAAGCTGCTCATTCCCTACGACAAAGCGGGATTTACCGCCGAGATCCGCTCTCTCGGCAAGGTATTTTCCGAGGAATTCACCGGGGACGGCACTCTTATCGACGCGCTCGTGGATATCAGGCTGATATCGAGAGCCGAGGAATACGCGGTAAAGGAATGACGAAGGTCATTCCTTTATACTTTCCAAAGTTACCTCGCAGCCGCCCACGGGACGTATTTTCAGCACATGACAGCTTCCGTTGCCGAACACCTTTTCAAGCTCCATTTTGAATTCCTTCAGCAGCTCGAACGGCACGAACGCCTGTATAGTCCCCGCAAAGCCCGCCCCGTGCACGCGGGAAGCTCCCTTGCGCCCGAGGGCATATTCCGCGATGTTCAGACCGATACTGAGCCCCTGGTGCATTATATCCTTGCTGGAGTATACATTCTGAAGGTATTTGTAGGAGGAGTTGCCGCTCTCGTTTATCGAATCGAGGAACGCCTGAAAATCGTTGCGGCGGAGCGCGTTCACAAGCTTATCGACGCGCTTGTTCTCCTCAAAGAAGTGTATGGCGCGCAGCACCGCGCGGTCACCGAACCTGTCGCGCAGAAGGTTCATGTTCAGTATGATATCGTGCTTGCAGATACGGCGGAGGTTCTCCACCGAGAAGTACTCCGCTATCTCCTTCATTTCGTCACGGATCGCCATATACTCCTCGTTTATGTCGTCGGGGTCGCCCTTGGTGTCGATGATGCAGAGGGCGTGACCGAAGCTGTCGAAGTCAACGTTGACATGGTCGATTATGGGGCTGTCCATATCCTTGAAATCTATCGAGACAAAGCCGCCTACCGATGACGCCATCTGATCCATCAGACCGCTCGGCTTGCCGTAGTACTCATTCTCCGCGTACTGGGATATCTGCGCCACCTTGATAGGGTCTATCTTGCCGTCGTTGAAGAGATACGAATAGATAGTTCCTATCAGCACCTCAAACGCTGCCGAAGCGGAAAGCCCCGACCCGCGCACGACGTTCGACACCGTGTACGCGCGGAACCCGCCTATCGTGAAGCCGCGCTGCTTAAATCCCGCGCTGACACCCCGCAGAAGTGCTGTGGGGGTATTTTTTTCGCTCTCGACTATGCCGAGCTCGTCTATGGAGATACGATTCTCCTCATAGCCCTCGGACTTTATCACCGCGAAGGGCTCGTCGGTCGGCTCCACGACCGCTATCGTGTCAAGATCCACGCTCGCCGCGAGCACCTTGCCGCCGTTGTGGTCGGTGTGATTGCCTCCGACCTCGGTGCGTCCCGGAGACGAGAAGATACGGATATTCTCCCCGTCCGCGGAGAAGTACTCCTTATACGCCTCCACAGCATCTCTGTAACGTTTCTTCTGATATGCGAGAGCGTCGTCCTTGTACAGCTCCTCGATACCCGCTATCCTTGGTTTTGCCGCCATAATGTATATCCTTTCCCGGAATTGCTCCGAAGCTATTTTCCTGTCAATCGTATTTTTCCGAATAGAACATGTGCTCCGCCTTGCGCCGGTGCGACCAGACGCTCATAACGAGCCCCGCCGCCGCGTACAGCGATATCACCGACGTACCGCCCGCGCTTATGAACGGGAGCGGTATGCCTATGACCGGCAGAACGCCGAGGTCCATGCCTATATTTATCAGCGAATGTGAGAAGAATACCGCGAAAACTCCCACGCAGATAAGCCTCCCGAGAGTGTCCTTCGCCGCCGAAGCCACCGACAGGCATTTCAGGCAGAGCACCGCCATCATTACCGCCGTCAGCAGGCAGCCGATAAACCCGAGTGTCATTCCGATGTAGGAGTAGATGAAGTCCGTGTCAAGCTCGGGAACGTAGGTATAGTTGTCGCTCCCGAACAGCCCGAGTCCCGTTACACCGCCCGAGCCGAGAGCCTTCTTCCCGAGATACTGCTGCATATATATGCCGAGTATCTCCTCCTGCTGCATCTCCGTGTCCCAGAGTATCTGTATGCGCTTTATCTGATACGGCTGCATCATGTAGTTCCACGCGTACCAGACCACCGCCGGCACCGCTATCAGCGCCGTAATGATGTACTTCCACGATATCCCCGCCGCGAACAGCATTATCACGAATACTGAGATGAACACCAACGCCGAGCCGTCGTCGCCCTGCTTCATGATAATGAATATCGGCACCGCACCGTGGATACACAGCAGAAGCATATTCAGCGGCTCGTTGAGCCTGCCGCCGACCTTGCTGAGATGCGTGGCGAAGGTCATGATGAACGCTATCTTGAGGAGCTCCGACGGCTGGAACTGTATGAACCCGAGGTTCAGCCAGCCGATGTCGTCCGCGCCCTCAACTCCCCGTCCGAGCGGAGTGAACAGCAGCAGCACCAGTATCAGCGTTACCGGCGCGTAAATGAACCATATCTTAGAAATGAATTTGTAATCGACAGCCGAAATTATCATCGCGGCAGCAATGCCTATGACCGCGGCGATAAGATTTATCCTCCACTGACGACCGCTCACCTGTCCGCTTATACCGTTGACGTTCATGGTGTACAGCAAGAACACACTGAACACGCTCGTTATCGCGCACAGTGCGAGCATAGCCTTATCGAGGTTTTTTATATAATCCGAAATGTATCTGAAAACCTTCTTCATAACCGTCTTTCTACGGGCAAATAATATGATATGATATACTATATTCTATTATATACCAAAAAAACCATATTTGCAAGGAGTTTGAAGAAAAAGTTTATTTTATGGCTTTAACTGTCGTGATACCGTACCGCCGCATGATCTCCGCGGTCTCAGGCGTTATCCGCTCGCCCGGCATCACAATGGGAACGCACGGCGGACAAGGGGAATGTATGTCCGCGCATATCCGTCCCGCCGAGGCTGTTATGGGAATGAGCTCACCCGGCGCGAAATACGCCTCCCGGGGACTCACCACAGTCTCCGGTATCACCACGGGGATATCCCGGGGCGGTATCGGCTCTTTCAGGGGGACTGCCCTTATCGCCTCGGCGACCCGCACTATATCGGCGGCAGGCTGCACCACCGAGAACAGCAGCACCGTGTACCGCTCCCCGCCCATTTCGCACTCCACGCCATTCTTGCGGAGCATATCGGCATACTCCGCGCCGGTGTAGCCGAGGGCATTCGCGTCTATCGTTATCCGCATGGCGTCGCTCCGCCGCAGGGGGATATCATCCTCCGCAAGCGCGGTCTTGAGCTCGCTCACACGTCTTATCGCCGCGAGAGCGGTCTCTCGCTCCTCCGATATGTACCGATTACACAGGTCGAGGCTTTCCAGCATGAGATAGGACGGACTCGAGCTGCCGAACAGCGCCATTGCGGACTTCACGCTGTCCCTGTACCCGCGGTCGGCAAGGTGCGCATACGCCGTCCCGGTGACTGCCGGGAGAGTCTTGTGGGCGCTGTCGGCGGTCATATCCGCGCCGAGCTTCAGGGGGTGGTCCCCGGTGAATATCCGGTAAGCGCCGTGGGCGTTATCGACCAGCAGCAGTACGCCCTTGCGGCGGCACACCTCCGCGATCGCTGGGATATCGCACTGCCCGCCGAGGTAGTCCACCGAGGTAACGAACACCGCCGCGGTATCGCCGTCCACCGCGCTTTCGATATCCGAAGGGGATATCGTCCCGCAGGGGAATTCGTCGGGGTATATCCAGTTCACGTTCAACCCGAGCAGCACCGCCGTATCTATCAGGCTGCGGTGTGAGCAGCGTCCCGCCGCTATCGTGCGCTTTCCTGCCGTCTCACACGCCGCGGCGAGCATAGCCTGTATCGCGAGGGTGGCTCCCCCGCAGGAATAACAGCTTGCCCCCGCCCCGAAGAGCGCAGCGGCATTGTCCTCGCTCGCGCGTATTATCCCCTCCGGCTCGTACAGCACGTCCGCGCCGTTTATCTCGGTTATGTCGTGAGGATATGCGAGCCCCTTGCCGCCAGGCATGTGCAGGCGGGCGGTGCCGCTCTCCGCGTATTTTTTCAGAAAATCATGTATAGGCGTTTCCATGGCCTTCTCCTATAAAAAAGCCCCCACACTTCATGGGGGCTTCTTCTTGTTTTTATCAGCCTTCCGCTATAAGAGCACGGTAGTTGTCGAGAGTGGTCTCGATAACATTGTAGTTCTCTTCGAGAAGGTGGGTGTAGGAATCGGTGCCCTTCATCGGGTCATCGAATACCTGCTTGATAGTAGTGGTGAGGTCGGTGCCGAAGCCGCGGTGGAAGTCGAACAAGAAATCAAACTTGCTCGGGTCTACCATGTCGTCGAGCACCTGCATCTGACGCTCATCATAAGTAACCTTGAACTTGGGTCTTCTGGGCTCGTTGCACTCGGGGCAGAGCTCGCCTTCCTCACCGAACTCGCTGTCGAACTGGTGCTTGCAGTTCGTGCACTTCGGATAGTAGTACGCGCCGTCATACAGCAGCAGATCGCGTCTTGCCTGTACTACATCGGGGTCGGTCTGGTAAATTCTGCCTGCGAGTATCCACGATACGGCGCCCTGGACGTTCTTCGCGCCCGCGGGGATAAGGTAGCCGTATGTATTGCCGAGGATATTGTAGGTGGAGTTGTCGGGATCTCTCGGCAGCGGGACCGCGCGGACCTCGCCCTCGAGCTTGTTCTTGAAGCCTGTCTCCATAGCGGAGTTGAGACCCCACTCAATAGGCATGATGTAGTAGAGGAGCTTTCCATCCGTGAAGCCCGTACCCGGGTCACGCCACTCGGGATATACATAGCCTTCCTTCGCGAGACCTTCGATGAAGTTCATGGTCTTGGTGACCTGAGGAGTCTTCATGTTGTTTCTGATCTCGTCGTGGCTGAATTCGATAGCCGCAACACCGGCTGTGGCGGCGAAATGCAGCGCCGAGCTCTCGCCCATAGCTATACCGATGTTGTCGCTGCTTACTGCCATCCACTGCTTGAGCAGGGACTCGAATTCCGTCCATGTCCACTCGCCGGAAAAGTACAGATCCATAGGATCCTGCGCACCCATAGCCTCGATAGCGGCGGTGGTATAGATCAGTCCGTAGTTGGCGGACATTGTCTGCGGGAAGTAATAATGCTGTCCCTTGTACGCGAAGCTCTCGATAATGGAGTCCATATCCGACCACACGGGGGAGCTCTGGTCGAGCCAGTCGTCGAGCGCCATGAAGCGGTTCTGGATAATACCGCCGGGTATCATCTCCCACTCATATCTTACGAGGTCGGGGGAATCGCCTGCCGCGATATAGGTACCGAGCTTCTCCATATACTCCAGCGAGCCGCACATCGTAACATTTACGGTACCGCCGAAGCGCTCCGCATACAGCTTGAGGATATCGCTCTCGGGAGCTACGTTGGTGAATTCGTAGTAGCAGAGAGCGTTCAGCTCGCCCGCCTTCTGACCGGCTACGTAGTTCTTGCCCGCGCCCTCCTCGTTGTTGGCGCTGACCTCCTCGATGTTTGCCATTTCGTTGTAGTCAGCCTCGGTCTCGAACTCCTTGTTAGGGTCGAGGGTGGTAGTCACGGCAGCCTGCTGAGCCTCTGTATCGGCTGCGCCCGCGTCGCCGCGTCCCGAGCTTCTGCCCGAGTCACCGCCGTTGCAGGCGGTCGTCGCAAGTATTGCCGCCGCAGCCAGCAGTGCCGTCACGGCTTTTCTTGATCTTCTCATTGGAATAAGAACTCTCCTTTCGTTTAATGCCGCTCTGTCACGAGAGACCTCCCCTGCCCTCATCGCTGTCCCTGTCCGGGACTTCCCCGGGCTTTCCGGTCTTTTCGTAGTAACAGCACGGCGAGCTTACCGCGTTTGTGATGACCGCGCGCCCCTCGAGACAGCAGTAGCCGTCCTTCTGGTAGCGGCAGTCATTTCCGCAAACGATCATGTTCATTTTCTATCTCCGTCCTTTCGGATATATGATACGGAAAAACGCCGTATTTATCCGCAGGAACGGGAATATTTATCAGCAGAACGGATTTTCTGTCGGATAAAGCATTCCCTTGGGCTGGTTGAACGCGATATCCTTCACTCCGAGGAGCCTGAAGGTCTCGAAGAGCAGCTTTCCGTAGTGACCGAAGGCAACGGCGCCGTGGTGAGGATAGCGCTTCTGGATAAGAACGTGACGGTAGAAGCGTCCCATTTCCTTGATACCGAAAATGCCTATGCCGCCGAAGGAACGTGTCTTGACGTCAAGTATCTCGCCCTCCGCGATGTAGGAACGGAGAATGCCGTCGGAATCGCACTGGAGGCGGTAGAAGGTGATGTCGCTCGCAGCGATGTCGCCCTCGAGAGTTCCGCGGGTGAAATCGGGCTCGCTCCCCTCGGGTTCGAGAAGTCTGTGCTGAATGAGCTGGTACTTGACAGCTCTGTCGGAGCACATCTTGCACTCGGGGGTATTGCCGCAGTGGAAGCCCATGAAGGTATCGGTGAGGGTGTAGTCGTACTTGCCCTTGATATCCTCGTCATAGATGTACTGCGGAACGGAGTTGTTGATATCGAGCAGGGTAACGGTGTCGGCGGAAACGCAGATACCGATGTACTCGCTGAGCGCGCCGTAGATATCGACCTCGCAGGAGACCGGTATGCCGCGGCTCGCGAGACGGCTGTTCACATAGCAGGGCTCAAAACCGAACTGCGACGGGAATGCCGGCCAGCACTTGTCCGCGAACGCCACATACTTGCGCGCGCCCTTGTGCTTTTCAGCCCAGTCGAGAAGCGTCAGCTCGAACTGCGCCATTCTCTCGTTCATCTCGGGATAGTATCTGCCCTCGCCCATTTCCTTCGCCATTTCCTCGCATATAGCGGGAATGCGCGGGTCGCCGGCGTGCTCCTTGAACGAAACGAGCAGGTCAAGCTCGGAGTTCTCCTCTATCTCGACGCCCAGCTCATACAGTCCCATGATAGGCGCGTTGCAGGCGAAGAAGTCCTGCGGTCTCGGACCGAACGTGATGAGCTTGAGGTTCGTTACTCCTATGTAAGCGCGTGCGATCGGAACGAAATCCGCGATCATCTTCGCGATGTCGTCAGCCGTGCCTACGGGATAGGACGGGATATAGCCCTTCAGGTGTCTCATGCCGAGGTTATAGGAGCAGTTGAGCATACCGCAGTAAGCGTCGCCTCTGCCGTTTATCATATCGCCGTCGCCCTCGGCAGCCGCAACGAACATACACGGACCGTCGAATTCCTTGGCGATAAGGGTCTCGGGAGTCTCGGGACCGAAGTTGCCGAGGAATACCACAAGAGCGTTGCACTCCTGCTTGTTCACGTCCTCAACGGCTTTCAGCATATCCGTCTCGTTCTCCACGGTCACGGGACATTCGTAGAGCTCCCCCTTGTACGTAGCCTTTATGGCGGCGCGTCTCTTTTCCGAAAGCGCTATCGGGAAGCAGTCGCGGGAGACTGCTATTATTCCTAGCTTGACCTGCGGGATATTAGTTATCATGTCAGTGTTCCTCCTGATTTTATTCATGCGCGTCTGCGCAAATTTTACCTGTTCCAGAACGGTTCCCGTTCATGGGTCTGCGGACGGGTCATCAGCCGTTTTATCGACTCCGCGGGCGGTACGTTGTCGTAGCACACCCTGTACAGCTCGTCGATTATCGGCGTTCTGACCATATATGTGTCGGCGAGCCGGTACGCGATCTTGCAGCAGTTGTAGCCCTCGACCGTCCCGACGTTCGCCACCGCGTCCGCCGCGGTCATTCCCTCTCCGATGAGTATGCCGGCTCTGTGGTTGCGGGAATGCTTTGAGGTGCAGGTGACGATAAGGTCGCCCACTCCGGCGAGCCCGGTGAAGGTCTCCCAGTTAGCGCCCATAGCAGCACCCAGCCTTGTCATTTCCGCAAGGCCTCTCGTCATGAGCGCCGCTGTCGTGTTGTCGCCGAGCTTCATTCCCTCGACCACTCCGCAGCTGAGGGCGATGATGTTTTTCAGCGCCGCCGCGATCTCGCAGCCCGCCACATCGTCGTTCCCGTATATGCGGAAGGTACCGGTCTGGAGCTCCTCCTGAAGGTATTCGGTGACGCTCATATCCTGCGACGACATAACTACCGTCGTGGGTATCCCGCGCCCGACCTCTTCGGCGTGGCAGGGTCCCGCCATTACCGCGAGACGGTTGTCGGGTATCTCCTCGGATATCACCTGCGACAGTCTCTTGCGGGAGCTTTCCTCGAAGCCCTTTCCCACGTTGAGTATCACGGTGTTCTTATCCACCACCGCAGCCGCCTTTTTCGCGACCTCGCGCACATACGGCGAAGGTATCGCGAACACGAGTATATCCGCCCCGTTTATACAGCTTATGTCCGATGTAAACGATATTTTATTTGACACCGCTACCCCCGGGAGCAGGCGCTTATGCTCGCCGCAGCGAAGGATATCGTCTATCTCGCTCTGACTGTTCGACCATGCGGTCACGGTATGCCCCGCCTTGTTCCATAGAACGGCGAGCGCGGTCCCGAAGCCGCAGCCGAGTATTGTTATCTTCATGTCGTTTTATCCGTTATCTCAAAGATAACGCCGCACATCAACTGTATTCGCCCGATGTGCGGCGTGTCGTATTCTGTTTTACCGATCAGTTCTCCCAGCTGCAAAGCTCCTCATAAAGTCCGATGTAGAGCTTCGCGGACTGCTTCCAGCTGAAGTCCTTCTTCATGCCTGTCTCGACGAGCTTCTTCCACTTGGGCGGGTCGTCATAGACCTCCTTGGCTCTGTTGACAGCGCCGAGCATATCGAGCGCGTTGTAGGACTGGAACGTGAAGCCTACGCCCTCGCCGCTCTCGTCGCCGTAGTCCATGATGGAGTCCTTCAATCCGCCGGTAGCGCGCACGATCGGCACCGTGCCGTAGCGCAGAGCTATCATCTGCGCAAGTCCGCAGGGCTCGCTCTTGCTGGGCATGAGGAACATATCCGCGCCCGCGTAGATGCGCTTTGCGTACGCGGGGATATAGCCGCACTTGAAGCTTACAGCCTGCGGGTATTTGTTCTGCATATAGTAGAAGTAGTCCTCATACTGCTTCTCGCCGGAGCCGAGAACAACGACCTTTATGCCCGCGCACACGATATCGTCGAGCACGCACTTGATGAGGTCGAAGCCCTTATGTTCAACAAGACGGGAGATAATGCCGAGAACGGGGGAATCTCCGCCGGGAAGTCCTGCTTCCTCGAGGAGCTTTTCCTTGCAGGTCTTCTTGCCCGCCATTTTACCCACGCTGAAATTAGCGGGGATATCCTTGTCGGTCTTGCTGTTGTACATATCGGTG
>CAJOMV010000001.1 GCA_905235805.1 uncultured Ruminiclostridium sp. | reverse complement strand
GGTCTGGGGGAGAAACCTTTTCTTCAGAAAAGGTTTCTCCCCCAGTCTCGAGCGCCAGCGACCCTATCGCCGTCAGGCGACGGCTCGAGCGCAAGCGGTCGGCGGGAATGCGGAGCTTGTACTGAGGCAGGGCAGAAAACGGGGAGGCAATGCGCCTCCCTGTTTCTCATCATTCAGCAGCAGTTATTGTTGCAGCCGTTGTTGCAGCCGTTGTTGCAGCCATTGTTGCAGCCGTCGTTTCCGCCGAGGATACCGTTGCAGCCGTTATTGCAGCAGCAAAGGATCAGGAGAATGATGATAATGAGCGTACAGTTATTGTTTCCGCACATGATTTGGTTCCTCCGTTGATTAAGATTTATGAAACGTTTCATAATATAATATATGTCGGTGTGTGTAAAATGTTACCGCCGAGCGAAAATTTTGGCTTGTACGGAGGGAAAATTTTGATAGAGTTCAGAGGATTTACGGAAAAAGCGAACTCCGCGCTCAATAAAGCGGTGGATGCGGCAATGGAAATGGGACATACCTATGTGGGGAGCGAGCACATTCTGTACGGACTGCTGCGGGAGGAGGACAGCGCTGCTTGCGCGGCTTTGGGAAAGTATGGCATATCGGACAGGGATATAATGCGGAAGATGGAGCTGACTATCGGGCGCGGGGTAGCCACGCGGCTGACCACCGCGGACATCACTCCCCGGAGCAGAAAGATACTCGAGAACGCCTACCGCAGCTCTCACAGCTCGGGAATGAGCTTTGCCGGAACGGAGCATATCCTCGCGTCCGTGATAGGGGACGAGAACTGCTGTGGGGCGGTATTTCTGCGGGAGCTTGGTGCGGACACCAGACAGATAGCCCGTGAGTGCGGCACCGCTCCCCACAACGGCGGGCTTGAACGAGCACCCGACAAGGAATACCGCAGCACCGTGCTCGACCGGTTCGGCAAAGACCTGACCGCTATGGCGAAGGCGGGAAAAATAGATCCCGTCATAGGGCGGGAGGAAGAGATAAACTCGGCTGTGAAGATACTGCTGCGCAGGCGGAGAAACGACCCGTGCCTCATCGGGGAGGCAGGCGTCGGCAAGTCCGCCATTGCCGAGGGGCTTGCCCTCCGCATCGCGGAGGGAGCGGTGCCGGAGGAGCTGCGAAGTGCAAGGATATACAGCGTTGACCTGTCCGCTATGGTGGCAGGCGCAAAATACCGCGGAGACTTTGAGGAACGCATCAAAGCGGTCATCGACGAGGCGCGCTCCGACCCCGACGTCATACTTTTCATAGATGAGATACACTCGATAGTGGGCGCGGGAGCCGCCGAGGGTGCCATAGACGCGGCGAATATCCTGAAGCCTGTGCTGGCGCGGGGAGAGATACGCATTATCGGCGCGACGACCTCGGACGAGTACCGGCGGTATATCGAGAAAGATCCCGCCCTTGCGAGGCGGTTCAGAGCGGTGTATGTCGAGGAACCGACCCCGGAGGAGACTGCCGTGATACTGCGGGGACTGCGGCAGCGGTACGAGGAGCACCACGGGGTAACTCTCACCGACGGGGCGATAGACGCGGCTGTGCGGTTGTCGGTGAGATATATGGAGGAGCGCAGGCTCCCGGATAAGGCGATAGACCTGATAGACGAGAGCTGTGCGGCAGTGAGGCTGGAGGAAGGCGCGAACGAAGAGAGCGCCGGTATAAAACGGCGGCTGGAGCGCCTGTCGGCGCAAAAGGAAGCCGCCGTTATGGAGCAGGATTTCGAGCTTGCGGCAGAGATAAGGGACAGAGAAAAGACCTTGTCCGCCGAATTTGACAGCATTTCTGCCGACAGATGCGGTACCCGCGCCGTTACGGAGGAGGATATCGCAAAAGCGGCAGGCGCTCTCACAGGCATTCCACTGTCGGAGCTGACAAAGAGCGACGCGGAAAGGCTCCTCGGGCTGGAGGAGGAGCTGAACAGCGCGGTCATCGGGCAGGAGCAGGCTGTCAGAGCTGTCGTTTCCGCTATCAGGCGCTCCCGTGCTGGCATTTCCCGCGCCGACCGCCCGGGGGGGAGCTTTCTTTTCGCGGGACCTACGGGAGTGGGCAAGACCGAGCTGTCCAAAGCCCTTTCCCGGGCTCTGTTCGGTAAGGAGGACGCGCTTATCCGCTTCGATATGTCGGAGTATATGGAAAAGCACAGCGTTTCCGGGCTTATCGGAGCCCCGGCGGGGTATGTGGGATATGAGGACGGCGGGAGGCTCATAGAGGCGGTGAAGCGCCGTCCGTACCGTGTGCTGCTGTTCGACGAGATAGAGAAAGCCCATCCGGACGTGCTGAATATACTGCTCCAGGCGCTCGACGAGGGACATATCACCTCCGCGGACGGTGTCAGGGTGAGTCTGAAAAGCTGCGTCATCATAATGACCACGAATGTAGGGGCGAAGCATATCACTGGCGGCAATGCGCCCCTCGGCTTCGGAGCAGAGACGAAAGACACCGTGTCAGAGGCCGTGAACAGCGAGCTTACCGCCGCGTTCAGCCCGGAATTCCTCAACCGCATAGACGAGATAGCCGTCTTTTCACGGCTGTCCCGTGAGAATATCTGTACGATAGCGCGGAATATGCTCTCGGAGCTCATCGAAAGAGCAGCCGCCGCAGGCGTGGAGCTCACCGTGACCGAAGCGGCGCTCCGAAAGCTCGCGGAGCTGGGGTACAGCGAGAAGTACGGTGCCCGCAGTCTTAACCGCACCATTATAAATAAGGTGGAGACGCCGCTCGCGGACGCGCTGCTCCGTGACCCGGCACTGAAAGCGATGACATTTGACGAGAGTGATGTAATTTAATCGGAGCCCCCTTCATAATATTGTATGAAGGGGGCTTTGATATGATGAAGTATATCATGACGGGAATGATAGTCCTGTCGTTTATTTTCGCGGCGGTGACCGGACGGATGTCGGAACTGTCCACGGCATTTCTGGAGGAGTGCGGCGGTGCGGTGGAGCTCGCGATATATCTGGTCGGGGTGATAGCGCTGTGGAGCGGGCTTATGCGGGTGGCGCAGAGCTCGGGGCTCACGGAAAAGCTCGCTAAGCTCACCGCGCCGCTGCTCTCGAAGCTGTTCGGGGGCTTGAGCCGGGGAGGGAAGGCAATGCAGTACATCACCCTCAACATCACCGCCAATATCCTCGGGCTCGGGAACGCGTCCACGCCCTTCGGGATAGCCGCCATGCGGGAGATAGAAAAGGAGGAGCGCAGTTCCGTACCGGAGGTCGCCTCGCGGAACATGATAACCCTTACCGTGATGAACACGGCGAGCTTACAGCTTATCCCCACCACTGCCGCGGCTCTGCGGCTGAAATATGGGTCGGAGTCTCCCATGGAGATACTGACCTGCGTGTGGATAACATCGGTGTGCGCGCTTGCGGCTGCGCTCATAGCCTGCCGCGTGCTCGGCGGGAGGAGGAGGCTGTGAGCTTTTCTGACTTCATTATCCCCGTACTGTTCGCGGGTGTGCTGCTGTACGGGCTGTTCAGGAAAACGGACGTTTTCGGGGAGTTCACCGAGGGTGTCAGGGAGGGGCTGCACACCGTCTATGACATTTTCCCGTCGCTGTTCTGTCTTGTGGTGACCGTGGCGGCGTTCAAGGCTTCCGGCGGCGCGGAGCTGCTGACCGGGCTCATCGCTCCGGCACTCTCCGCCGTGGGATTTCCGCCCGAATGCGGCAGCCTTCTGATACTGCGTCCCTTTTCGGGCAGCGGCGCAATAGCCATATTCGAGCAGATACTTAAAGCATACGGTCCCGACAGCTTCGCGGGACGTGTCGCTTCTGTCATTCTCGGGAGCAGTGAGACTACCTTCTACACGCTGTCGGTATATTTCGCAGCCGTCAAAGCAAAGAAAACGCGGTATGCTCTCGCTGCCGCGCTTCTCGGTGATATCGTTTGCGCGCTCGTCAGCGCTGTGACGGTACGCTTCCTGCTGTGAGCGCTACCGCTGTATCACGCGTATCCTGCCGGCTGTGTCTATCCGCACCTCGGTATCATAGACATAGGCGCTGTACGCGTTCTCCGGGTCGCCGTAACGCTTGTCCGCGAGTACGGTGACATTGTTGATATCGTAGCTTTCCGAGCGCTTGTACCCGCTGTACACCGCGACATCATGCCCTTCGTATACCGGCGCCGCCGCGACGTCGGAGAACATTATGTCCGCGCCGTTTATCCTTGTTTCTGCGGCGTCCTCATATACCGTGACCTCATACAGTCCGCCTATGTCATATATGTACTCCGAGTTCTCCATGAACCGCCTTTCCAGCGCCGGGACCTCCGCGAACGCCCGTGAGTACACCATGCTCCGTTCCTTCTCCGTCATCACGCAGATAAGGTCGAAGCGATCCACATTCATGTCGCACATGATGTCATATACCTTGTCGGACAGCTTCCCGCTCACTCCCGAAATGAAGAGCGACACTCCCGAGCGGTATTCCAGCGCGGCAATGAAGTCGCTGCCGTCGGAATATACCGAGATGCGCGCTTCATCGCGTCCCGTCAGCCTGTCCGCGGTGACGGCAGCGGCAAAGGCACAGAATACGGCCGCGCAGGCGTACATAAGGTGACGTCCTTTAAGCCTGCCGTACCGTACAAGCAGTGCCGCGGTCAGCACGAATACAGCCGAGACTGCCGCGAATACAGGAAACTTCTCCGTGTCCGGGACGATGTACCCATATCGCAGCAGCGACGCTCCCTTAATCAGCCATATCATAGGCTCCGCCGCGGCACCTGCCGGAAGCAGCAGTGCCGTAAGGAAGCCGCCTGTCAGCGCGAACATCAGCGTGAATACCAGAGCAATGATAAAGAACGGGTACACCAGCACGGTCGTCAGCGGCGACAGCACCGAAAACCCACCGAATATCAATGTTACGGCGGGAATGGTGCAGTAGGTCGCGCATATACTTGTTATCACCGAATTTGCCGTCCCCGACAAGCTGCGGTGACGCGAAAGCAGATCGCATACGGCGGGAGATACCACGCCCGCGCCGAAGGTACCGCAGACCGACATGATAAGTCCCGCGTCCCGGCAGGCATACGGCTCAAAGAGCAGTATCACCGTCACCGCGGCTCCCAGAGAGGAGAGCGTGGAGCGCTTTCTCGCGAACAGCTCCGAGGCGTAGTATATCATCAGCATGATCCCGCTTCTGCGAACGGAGGCGGTCATATTGAAGAACACAGAGAAAAACGCTGTCAGCAGCACCACCGTCCCGAAGCGGACAGATCTGTCATTTCCCCATCGGAAGAGCGAAAGCACCGACATCACCGTGATGACGATGAGTGAGAAGTGCATTCCCGAGACCGCCGCCATGTGGGACAGTCCCGCCTTGCGGATACCGGCGGTAAGCTCGCCCGACAGTCCGCTCTTGTCTCCGAAGAACACCGCGAGCAGCAGTCCGCTGACCTCCCCGGGCAGCTCTTCCGATATCTTGTCACGCAGGTAAGCCGAATACGCGGAGACGGCTCCCGTCAGTGAGAAGCCGCCTTTGCCGCGCAGCGCTATACCCTCGGAATACGCTCGGAGGAAAATGCCGCGGGAGTAGTTGTAGTTGTCGTTCTGTGAAGCCGTGCGGGGATATTCCGAGAGTACGACCCGCACATCGGCAGTGTCGCCCGCTTCTATGTCGTCCGAGGCGTAATAGCAGGAAAAGCGCACCGGCACTCCATCGGCATTTCCCTCCGCGGTGATGTACTCGGCGCCTTTGGACGCGGGACTTACGGAGATGACCCGCGCCGTCATCTCGTATGTGTTTCCGGCAAGCGACGCGGTCGGCTCAACGAACGTGAGGCTGTACAAGCCATATATAAGAAAAGACGCGGCTGCCGCTGCAAGAGCGAGCACCGCGTTTTTGTCACCGACGGCAAAACGGACGATAATTGACCCCGCAAGAGCTGTCCCGGCAAGCACAAAGGACAGGGCGCTGCCGATATACGAGGAAACGAAAAAGCAGACGTACAGGCATATTCCGATGACTGTAAATCTGCCGACTGTCATAGCGTTCTCCTTTATCTTTACTTCCTCAACCGTTCGATAATGGCAAGCAGGGCTTTGATATCTTCATCATCAAGACCGGAAACGTCAATAGTTCTGGTCTTGTCAATACCGAGAAGATAATCGGTGCTGACGTGAAACAGGTATGCAAGCTTGATGAGCACCTCGGGCGAGGGTGCGCGCTCCTTCAGTTCGTAGAAGGATATGACCGATTTTGTGACGCCGATACGTTCGGCTGTCTGCTTCTGGGTCATTCCGTGCTGTATTCTCAATTCTTTCAGTCTGCTGCCGAAGTCCACCGATCATCATCTCCTGTCAAGTATCAGTATACTACACTGTTGTATCGTTATGGTGGATTTTGATACTGCATCAGTGGATTTTAGCGATATTTCCCTATAGCGGATCGGTGATGAGGATAACGGCAGAGAGGCAGTAAAAAACCGTCTGCCACAAGAGTAACAGACGGTATCGGGGGCGCGTGCTCCGCGCTGGTTGCGGTGCAGGGATTTGAACCCCGGAAATGCCTGAGTCAGAGTCAGGTGCCTTACCGCTTGGCTACACCGCAATATTATTAATTCAGCTTTTCAATTTTAACACATAACCCGCCGTTTGTCAAGTGTTTTTTTGACATTTTTCTGATTTTTTTCAAAAATCACTGTTTTTTTGATAATCCTGTTGTAAAATCGAGGAGATTATGGTAAAATAAATGTATTATTTTCGGATATGCAACAGGAGGAAAAAGATGAGCAAGTACGATACCTACGAAAGCCCGTTCTGTACAAGATACGCGAGCGAGGAAATGCAGTATGTGTTCTCCGCGCAGAAGAAGTTCTCCACCTTCCGCAGGCTGTGGACGGCACTCGCGAGAGCGGAGATGAAGCTCGGACTCGATATCACCGAGGAGCAGGTCGCGGAGCTCGAGGCGAACATCGACAATATAGATTTCGCAAAAGCCGAGGAGCGCGAGAAGATAGTGCGGCACGACGTAATGGCGCACGTTTACGCCTACGGTCTGGTTTGTCCGAAGGCTGCGGGTATAATCCACCTCGGCGCTACATCGTGCTATGTGGGCGACAATACCGACATAATCGTGATGAGAGACGCCCTGAACATAATCCACCGCAAGCTTGTGAACGTTATTGCGAACCTCGCGGATTTTGCGGACAAGTACAAGGATATGCCCTGCCTTGCGTACACACACCTCCAGCCCGCGCAGCTCACCACCGTCGGCAAGCGCGCCACGCTCTGGATGCAGGAGCTGCTCATGGACCTCGAGGAGATCGAGTACAGGACAAAGAACCTGAAGCTCCTCGGACAGAAGGGCACCACCGGCACACAGGCAAGCTTCGTGGAGCTCTTTGACGGGGACAGCGAGAAGATAAAGAAGCTCGAGCAGATGATAGCCGAGGAAATGGGCTTTGAGAAGTGCTTCGCGGTAAGCGGTCAGACCTACCCCCGAAAGCTCGACTATCAGGTGGTGTCGGCTCTGTCGGGACTGGCGGAGAGCTGCTCGAAATTCAGCTATGACATAAGACTGCTCCAGAATTTCAAGGAAATTGAGGAGCCCTTCGAGAAAAATCAGATCGGTTCGTCCGCAATGGCGTACAAGCGCAACCCGATGCGCTCCGAGCGTATCACCGCGCTTTCGAGATACCTTATGATAGATGTGCTCAACCCCGCCTTCACTGCGGGAACTCAGTGGTTCGAGAGAACTCTCGATGACAGCGCCAACAAGCGCATAGCCGTCGCGGAAGCATTCCTCGCCGCGGACGCTATCCTAAATATTATGCTCAATGTCACAAGCAAGCTCGTCGTTTACGACAAGGTTATAAGACAGAGAGTGATGAAGGAGCTCCCCTTCATGGCGACCGAGAACATCATGATGCAGGCTGTCAAGAAGGGCGGCGACCGCCAGGTACTCCACGAAGCTATCCGTGAGCACAGTATGCTGGCAAGCAAGCGGGTCAAGGAAGAGGGCGGCGAGAACAACCTCGTTGACCTCATCGCGGACGACCCGATATTCGGTATAACCAAGGAGGAGATACTCTCCACACTCCAGCCCGAGCACTTCACCGGCCGCGCGCCCGAGCAGGTGACGGAGTTCCTTGCCGAGTGCGTGAAGCCCGTGCTCGAAGCAAACAAGGATGTGCTCGGTGAAAAAGCGGAGCTGTCTGTGTAAACCATAAAATTTGGCAAAAATGAAAGAAAACTCTTGACTTATTTGCCATTTTGCTCTATAATAATATAGTATTTGCAAAAAAATTCCTTTTATAAGCAAAAGAAACGGAGTGAAAAACTAAATTGAAGCAGGTCAAAAAACCCGTGTTTTTCATCGTTTTCATTCTCATCGCCGTGTTCACATACTTTGCGCTGGCAGGATTCAGCACATGGTACGGCGATATTGAAACGGTGTATGTGCGCGGCGTGAAGGATATCCGCTGGGGTATTGATATCCGCGGAGGCGTTGACGTGACCTTCACACCCTCCGAGGACGCGGTCGATGTTACAAACGACGACCTCGACGCTGCACGCTCTATCATCGAGACCCGTATGGTGGAGAAGAACATCACGGACTACGAAATCTATGTGGACCAGAACAGCAACAGAATAATCTGCCGCTTCCCGTGGCAGTCCGACGACGACAGCTTTGACCCCGAGCAGGCGGTCAAGGAGCTGGGCGAAACAGCCCTCCTTACCTTCCGTAAGGGCTACAGCGGCAGCCTGACCACCGGTCAGACCTACGAGGATCTCGAGGTCGTGCTCACGGGTACCGATGTCGCAAGAGCAAGCGCGGTGTACAGCACCGAGTCGGACGGAAGCCATGAGTGGGCAGTCTCCCTCGAGCTCAACGACAGCGGTAAGGAAGCATTCAAGAACGCTACTCAGGAGGCATACGGCACAGGCGAGCGTATCTCTATCTGGATGGACGATATCGAGATATCCGCTCCTACCGTAAACGCGGTCATCTACGACGGACAGGCAAGCATTTCCGGAAGCTTCGAGAGCGCTGACGACGCAAAGGCTCTCGCGGACAAGATAAACGGCGGTTCGCTCCCGTTCAAGCTTGTGACCGACAGCTTCAGCACCATTTCCCCGACGCTCGGCACCGGCGCCCGTGACGCTATGGCGATAGCCGGACTCATCGCTTTCGTGCTCATCTGCATCATGGTCATCGTGATGTACAAGCTCCCCGGCGTTATGGCTGCTATCTCCCTCGCGGGTCAGGTAGCGGGTACCTTCGCGGCGGTGACCGGCTTCTTCGCCTTCAATGACAGCTTCACCATGACTATCCCCGGTATCGCGGGTATCATACTCGCGGTAGGTATGGGCGTTGACGCGAACGTTATCACAAACGAGCGCATCAAGGAGGAGCTCGCGGCAGGCAAGACGATAGACGGCGCGCTGTATATCGGCTTCAAGCGCGCGTTCTCCGCTATCTTCGACGGAAACATCACAATGCTCATCATCGCGGTCATCTTAATGGGCGCGTTCGGCACACCCGACAGCTGGTGCTCGATACTGCTGACACCTATCTTCACATGGTTCGGCGTATCAACGGCAGGCTCTATATACGCCTTCGGCTACACTCTCGCGGTCGGCGTGGTGCTCAACTTCCTCTTCGGTATCCTCACCACAAGACTTATGACGATGTCGATATCGAGATTCAAGGTGTTCAGAAATCCCGCCCTCTACGGCGGCAAAAAGAAGACAGAGGGAGGTGCGGCAAATGGAAAATAATAAGTACGACTTCCTCAAAAACAAGAAGATATTCTTCATTATCCCTATCGCTATCGCTGTTATAACGATAATCACCACGCTTATCATCGGCGTTCCCGTCGATATCGAGTTCAAGGGCGGTACGATGCTCACCTACAGCTACACGGGAACTATCGACGTCAATGCCGTGAAATCCACCGTAGAGGGCATGAACCTCGGTACGGTCGGCGTTTCCACAGGCTCGGCGTTCGGCTCGGACCTTGAGACGGTGCAGGTATCCTTCGCCTCCGACGAGGGACTTACCGCGGAGGTGCAGGTGCAGGTAACGGAGACGCTCCGTCGGCAGTTCTCGGATAACGATCTCGAGCTTGTGAACAGCCAGGACGTTAAGCCGAGCGCGGGCTTCTCCTTCTTCCTCAAGTGCTTCGTGGCTGTCATCTTCTCCTTCATTCTGCTCATCATCTATATCGGTCTGCGCTTCAAGAACATCGGCGGCTGGTCGGCAGGCGCGTTCGCTCTCGTCGCACTCGCAAACGACGTATTCATGGTATTCGCGACCTTCGTGTTCATGAGACTTCCGATAGACGCGAACTTCATGGCGGTCATACTGACCATACTCGGTTACTCTATCAATAACACGATCGTCCTCTACGACCGCGTAAGAGAGAACCGCAAGCTCTACGGCAAGAAACTCACCATTGACGAGCTTGTGAACGGCAGTATCAACCAGTCCCTCACACGCTCCATAAAGACCACCATAACCACCGCGGTAGCAGTGCTCTCGATGTGCGTAGTTTCGCTGATATGCGGAGTAGAGTCGATAGTAAGCTTCGTGTTCCCGATGTTCGTCGGACTTATCGCGGGCTGCTACTCCTCCATATTCATCGCGGGACCCGCATGGACTGTATGGAAGAACTCTCATCCCGAGAAACCCAAAAAGGCATAAAAATACTGTCCGGAATGAAAAAAGTGTCATTCCGGACATTTTTTATTTACAAAATGTAAAAATATTCTTGCAATTTGCCACATTTTGTGGTACAATAGTAATGATAACACAAGATACCGCACTATGAAAGGAGACCGAGTATTATGAGATGTCCCGAATGCGGATATGAAGACAGCAAGGTCATAGATTCCCGCCCCACCGACGGACGCATACGCAGAAGGCGTGAATGTCTGTCCTGCAAGTGCCGTTTCACGACATACGAGATCGTGGAGGATATCCCGCTCATGGTGGTGAAGAAAGATCACTCCATCGAGCCCTTCGACAGGATCAAGCTCGCCGAGAGGATACGCCGCGCGACCGTCAAGCGTCCCGTGAGCTACGAGATGATCGAGAATATGGTGGACGAGATCGAGGCGGATCTGAAAAATCACCTTCAGAAAGAGGTCTCCTCAACGCAGATAGGCGATATGGTGCTTGACAAGCTCAAGAGCACCGACCATGTCGCGTACATACGCTTTGCCTCGGTGTACAAGGAATTCGACGATGCCGAGAGCTTCATCAGCATAATCTCCGAGCTTGAAGACAAGCCGGATAACAAAGTACCGGAGGTAAAAGAGAATGAATGACTGCTTATTCTGTAAGATAATCGCGGGAGAGATCCCGTCCGCAAAGGTGTACGAGGACGACAAGCTCCTCGCCTTCAAGGACATCAACCCTCAGGCTCCTGTCCATATCCTAATAATCCCGAAGGCTCACTATGACAGCGTCAACGCCCTTGACGAGGCTTCCGCTCCCATTGTCGGCGACATCATGCTCGTAGCCAAGCGCCTCGCGGAGGAGTTCCATCTCGGCAGCGGCTACCGTATCATCACGAATATAGGCGAGGACGGCGGTCAGACCGTCAAGCACCTCCATTTCCACCTTCTCGGCGGCGTCAAGCTCAGCGAGAAAATGTGCTGACAGTCGATTGCTGTGCTTGAGTCTTGGGGAAAACTTTTTTGAAAAAAAGTTTTCCCAACCCCCCTTTCAAAAGACTTTAATTGCTTCGCCCGCAGCGGGGGAAGGAAAAGCATAACGGCAGGGAGGACTTTGCTGCTTTTCAGGATAGGAAGACATAGTAGCTCGTCACGCCTTCCGAGAATTGGGTGGGGTCATACGGCGCATTGCCGACAGTATAGGTGTTTCCGTGGTCGGCAGCGGTTATTTGTCGCCCGAGCAGCTCCGACAGCCTCACAAACGCGCTCAGACAGTACGGAGTATCGACATTGTCGTCGGTAAACCGCTCAATTGCGGTGGTATCACACGATGTGACGGCTTGCAGAGTTTCGGCGTCGTGCTCCTCCGCCTGACTGGGCTGGAGATAGTGTGAGAAATCTATCGAAAACGCGAACAGACAGCTCTTCATTTCCGATATCTCATACAACAGCTCCGCGAGCTTACGCGGAAAGTCCGCTCCCGCCTTGGGAGAAACCAGCAGCACCGCCGTTTCAGCCTCCGGCAGATAGCGTTTTATGAAGGGAATGTGCGTTGAGGCGCTGTGGTCGTACCCCGTCATATCGTCGTCATACGCAGCGCCGAGCCTGCTGTGCAGCAGCGCGGTGAGCTCCCTGTCATTCCCGAGTATACCGAAAGCAGTATCCCAGCTCTTTGCACTTGTGCAGAGGGCATTTTTTGATTCGTAGTGCATAGGGGCGACCAGCACGACAGTCTCGATATCACCGCGAGTTTCCGCCGCGGTCCTGTACAGTCCCGCAATGAAATGCCCCGCCGCGAGGTGGTGGGGAGCCACCCCGCAGAGCACTTCCGCGTCCGTTTCATAGATGACGCTTGCCGAGTCATAGTAATTGCTGTCCCGTTCGTCGAAATACAGGCAGCGGAGAAGCTCGGAATGGGGGATATAAGCGGTCTCCGATACGGGCACGGGGAAGGGGACTTCCGTTTCCGCGGAGGTCACGGGGACTGTCTCTTCCGGTATTTCCGCTCCGCACCCCGCGAGCAGCACTGCTGCCGCGAGGATACCGCAGACCTTACGCTTCATTCTTCCCATTTTTCACCGTAATAGTGCCGCGCTCGCTTAATCCCCACTCATCGTTGTTGTTATCGTAAACAACAGCGCTCTCGAGCACGAATTCGCCTGCCACATTCACATAGAACTGATAGTACGCCTCACCGTTCTGGTTTGTGTACAGTGTTATCTGCTGCCCATTCTCGCTGTAATAGTGTCCGGGGAGCTTATACAGCCTTCCGCAGGCTGGGATAACATCGTACACGATACTGTTCGGCGCACCTGTTATGGTGACAGTCACCTTCTCGCCGACTTCATAGGCACCGGAGGTCTTTTTGGTGACCTTTACAGTCGGGGCTTCCGCATTCTCATCCACACGTCCGACATATCCCGCCAGAGCCAGCACCGCGCCCGAGGCAGTCCTGAAGTCTGCCTCGGCGAGCTGCTTTTCCGTGAAGGAAATGACCGTCGGGCGGTGTCTGTCAAGCTTCACCTCGCGAAGCGCGCCGTCACGGGTATAGGTGAACACCGCGTCGCCCTTCACCTCGGGAACATAGTTCTCGAGGTATGTCACGAGCTGGAGGCCGTAGCTGTCATAGGCAGTGCTGAGCGAGCATAGGTAGCGTGCAAAATACTCCGCCTCGGGCAGGTTCAGGAGTGAGGCGGTTATCAGAGCCGCCCGGGTATTCTCCTGCACTCCCCCGAATTTCAGCTTCGCGTAAGCGGTTATCGCGTCCGGGTTGCTGTCATTGAACGCAACATCGGGAACGTACTTTATATAAGCGTCATAGGCGCCGCTGTAGTCTCCGCAGAACGCGAGTGCCGCGGAGAGATATATGCCGCCTCTCGGAGCATAGCCCGTATAGTCCGCAAGCCTTGCGCGCACATCGGACAGCACCGGCTCTCCGAGCGCGGCAAGCCCCATAAGCACCGCGCACTCGTCTGTCTCGTCCGCTATGCTGTCTTTGTATGATGTGAACACCTCGGTTATCTTGTCACGGTTGACCGCGTCGGGGTACGCCGCGCACATCAGAGCTGTCAGCTCTATGCTCGTATCCGCCGCGGGCAGAGCCCTCGCGAGCGTGCTGGTGGTCTCGGGCAGGAACTCGTCAAGCAGCGCTTCCTTCGTGATATAGCCGAGCTCCATCTGCGAATATGCCGCCGCCAGCCTCATGCCGAGGTCGTCACCGTAATAATAGGCGAGCTTCTGAATTATCTGCGTATTGAAAATGTATTCCTTGTCGAAGAATGCGACTCTTACGGGATAACGGGTCGGCGATATGCCGTCCGTCAGGTCGGCAAGGTCGAAGCTCCGCGCTATGTCCGTCTCAAGCAGCGTATCGACTACGGTAAGCGGCATTTCCACCGCGTCGCCGTCCGTCAGGAAGGTCACGGTGTAGCTGCCGGTCGGGAGCTTACCGAAATTGGCGGTCTCCTTGGGGCTGATGACAAGCTCCCTGTCCGCAGTGCCGCCGGACAGACGCACGGTTATCGTACCGCCGTCCGGCATTCCCGCGCAGTTCGCCGATACCGCGATATCGTCCCCCGCGGTATATGTGTTCTGCATTATCGGGTTTATCATCATCTCGCGGCTAACCACAACGGGCATCAGCTTCGTACCCGCAAGAAGTCTCTTTTCCGTGGTATCGTACAGCGCAAATATCGTCGCGCGCCATGTGGTGAGGTTGTCGGCGAGCTTCACGGAGAAGGCCGCGGTCCCGTCGGAGCGTGTTACAGCGCTGCCGAAATACGCGGTGTCCTTGAACTCCCGTCTTGTCCCGACACCGCCTCCGCCGCCTTTTTCGCCTCTGGCAGCTGAATTGTAGAAATGCTGAACATAGCTTGCCGCGGTAACAGCCGACGGATACCATACAAACGGGTACACTCCTCCGAGGATATCCGCTTCCTGCTCCGCCACCGCGAATGCTGCCTCGTCAACAAGGGAAAGATGTACTGTCGCGCCGCTGACAGCGTTCCCGTCAATATCCGTTACCCTGACGGTGATCTCTGAGGTCTCGCCCGCGTCGTATCTTGCCTTGTCGGACGAGGCTTCTATATTGAGCCTGCGCTCCGACGGGTCATAGAACAGCGAACCGCCTACGACCTTGTAGATATGCTGTCCGTCGAAGTATGCTCCCTCAAATCTCGCGTCGGGAATGCAGGCGGCAGTCGTCCTGTACACGATGTCCTCGCCGCTGCCGAGGTCGTAGAGCTTATATCCCACGATATCGCTCTTATATACCGCAAGGAGCAGCTTCCCGTCCAGCGCCTTCTCTGTGTCGGTGCATCTGAGCGCGAAGCTCACGTCCTCGTCCTCCGAGAAGCTGTGGTAGCTCCCGTAATATCCGTCGTCCGGGTCGCTTCGCATATCCGTCTGCGGTGAGAGCGAGAAGTATTTCTGATGTGAGTTTCTGTCAACGAACATTCCGTCCGGGGTATAGAAATACTCGTCGTCCTCGCTCATGACTACCGAAAATTCCAGCTCCACAGGCTGTCCGTGGCTGTCCTTGTAGCTCATGTACACAGTATAGGTCCCGTGGTCGGCAACGAAGGGCAGCGATTTCAGGGTGAATTTGCCGTTCTCGGTGGTGAGTCTGTACGCCGCGACCTGCGTTGACCGGTTCTCATATCTGTAAGTAGTTACAGTCTTTTTCTCGATATAGTCGTAGTAGCTCCCCGTCTCGACAGCCTCCGTCCAGAAGTGCTTCATCGTGACGGATATCTCCGTTTCCGACGGTTCGCCTTTAAGTATCAGATAATCGGGCTTGCCGCCGTTATCGTTCATGTTTTCAAAGAACTCGTCAGCTCTGCTGAAATCCATGTGATTGGTATAGAAGGTAAGGTTGTACTTATCGTCGAGGTTGTACCGGAGCATAATGTCCCGGTAGAACGCGGGGATATACTTATAAGCTCCGATGTAGGTATTCTCGACGCCCGAGAGTGTGACGTCCGCGCTCGTGCCGGATACGCGCCAGTCGGTGTGGTAGGTGCCGGACGGCTTTACCTCCGACACCGCGTGACCGCTGACATCGGAGGTGACGCAGACCGGGTGACCGTCCGCGACGTTGAATTTCAGCCCCTCCGCGGGAGTTCCCTCATAGTAGGCGGCATTGATATCCACAGTATAAGGGTCATACTGCGGAAGTATCACATAGTCCGGCACGCTGATGTCCACCACATAATCCGGCTTGGTGTAGTCGAAGATACCCACTCTCTTGCTGACGATGACATCATCGCCGCTTTGCAGAAAAACGAAGTCGTTCCAGCCGTTGAGGTTCCTGAATGTGAATTCCGCCGAGAATGTACCGTCTCTTCCGACGGTCACAGGCTGCTTCTCGCCGTCGCCCTCAAAATAATCCCCGAGCACTACCTTCAGATCGGAGGGCAGAGCCGTGCCGTGCGCCTTGGGTATGATAACGCCCCAGACTTTTATCGTGTCCGTGGTCTGGTACTGCTCGCGGTCGGTATATAAATAGGTGTAGTAAAGGTCCTCATAGCGCAGATTTTTTGCGTCGGAGAGAATGAACGCGTCAATGTAGCGGTCGCTGCCCTGTCTTATATCCAGCACGGCGCGTCCGTATTCGCCGCCGGTCGATATCTTTGCGATGCCGTCAGCCCCCACGGTGCCGGAGTACTTCTTCCCGCCGATATCGAGGGTGACGGAGGCTCCTGCCGCGGGCTGTCCGGTGCGGGAATCGTTCACATAGAACAGGTTCTCCTCCCCGAGACTGAGGGAATACACCGTTACAGGAGTAACGGCGACCATATATTGCAGGCTGTATGTTACGGTACCGCTCTGACCCTCCACGGATATATCCGCGATATAGAAGCCCTCGGCAAGGTCCTCGGGCAGCAGAGCGTACACGGACGATACCGACATTGTCTCGGTACTGCGCCGGAACGGCTTTTCGTACGAGCTGAAAACCTCCGTCAGCCCGCTCGTATCGACGGTATGCACCCCGTCGATATGGGACTGCACAGCGCGGTAATAGTCCTCCGACGAAGCGAAGCTGTACAGGTGCAGGTCGTACTCCCGATTTGTAAGGCTGTTGGAGCAGTATATCTCCACACAGGCGCGGTCCCCGGGAATGAAGCTCTCGGAGAAGCCGCTGTTTGAGCTTCCGGTATAGAAATATGAGTCACCGTGCTCCTGAAGCGTCATGAACGAGAATGTCCGTCCCTCGGCGAGGGTCTGCCCGTCAGCGGCGGGGAAGCCCTCCTTTACGGTGACGGTGTACTCGGTGAGCGGCTCAAAATTGTCGCTGTGCTGGAATATCAGCGTATTTTTAGCTTTGGAGAAGGTACCCTCCACAGGCGGGTCTATCTCGAAATAATCCGCGGCGTTTGTGATATCCGGGTCGCCGGTGAACTGTATCTCCACGCCGGAGCTTATGTACACGTCATTGCTCATATCGGACGGAAAAAAGCTCTTTATCGTGAATTCGTTCATTACCGCGAACGCGTAGCTGTCGCACACCTCGCCGCTGTCGTCCGAGACCGTGAGCCGCACGGTCTCGCCGGACCCGAAATTCTTCGCTGCGGCGAGCATATAAGACTCTCCCTCACGGTGCAGCGTGAATTCCCCGCCGTTGTTCAGTGAAATATGGCTGCGCAGGGTGTCCTCGGAAATGTCACCGTTCACATCTATTTTCAGCATGGAATCCGAGGCGATGCAGTCCCCTGCCATGCTGACGGCGGAAACTCCGGTGACAATGGAGCTTGTGCGCCTCTCACGGCTTAAGGTGCTGCCGGAAGAAGCTCCGCTCTCATCGGGCGCGGCTTCGGTACCCGCGGCGGTCACTGTCGCCGCAGCCGTCGTAGTCACCGCGGCAGTGCTCTCCGCGGTCTGCGGAGGCTCCGTTTCGCTCACCGTGACAGCGGCGGTCTCACTGCTCCCGGCAGCCGGGAGCCCGTCATTGACCCGCGGGACTATCACCACTGCCGACACTGCTGCCGCTGCGGCAACAAAGCCCGCCACCCACGCGTATATCGGCTTTCTCTTCGGCACTGCCGCGTTCTTTACGCGCTTCTGCGCCGCTTCATCTATTATCTCTTCGTCTGTCTCACCTATTGCGTCGGAAAGTTCTTCTTTCTTCATACGTCGAAGCCCTCCTTCTTCAGATATTCTTTAAGTCCCTTTCTTGTGCGGAACAGCGAGCTTTTTATCTTTGTCTCGCTCGACCCGAAATAACCCGCTATGTCACTTATGGAGTCGCAGAAGTAGTATCTGCACATGAAGATATCCCGCGTCTGCGGCGACAGGGTGCGCAGATAGGCGCTTATGCACCGCCCGAGCAGCCTTGCCTCGGCTTTGTCGGGCGGGGTCTCGCCCCCGGAAACGCACTCCTCCAGCTCGTCGAGTGACAGCGCGTACTGCGAACCACCGTTCGACAGGTTTCCCCTCCGTCTGAACACAGTTATGGCGAGATTGCGGACGATAGCTCCGAGGTACGCGGACAGCTTCACGGGTCTGTTCGGCGGTATGGTCTGCCATGCTTTCATATATGTATCGTTCACGCACTCGGCGCTGTCCTCATTGTTCGCGAGTATATTGCAGGCGATAGTGTACAGATATCCTCCGTACTTGCTCTGCGTCTCGCGTAAAGCTCCCTCGTCCCGCGCCCAGAACAGCTCTATTATCGCGTTGTCGTCCAATTCCCTCTCACCCTTTCAAGCGCTTTCATTTATATAGACGAAAAAATCCGCTCGTGGTTGCGCGGATTTTTTCTTAATTATAACATATTTTTTTGTTTTGTTCAATATTTAATTATTGGTTTTTGATACAGGTTTTACTTTCACCTCATAATTGCCTGTTCCCGGCTCAAGGCTGACAGGCTCCGTCCCGAGCTCGCGGTCGGTATAGTCCTGCTCCGGTGTGATCATCTCCAGATGCCCGAGGTCTGACACACAGGCGGTCTGCGAGGTGTAGTCCAGTGAAATGCTGTACGCCGGAGCGACCTTGACGGCATAGTACCTTCCCTCATTTCCGCTGAGCCAGTCTGCCTTCTTCCGGGTCACCGCCGAGATATCTGCACTGCCGCCCGCGGGAACAGTCACATCAAAGCGCTGATAGATGACATGATCCTCGCTGACCGCCTCGCCTATGATCTCACTCAGTCGTGCTGCCCTGTACGTCTGCACATCATCTCCGCCGAGAATATAATGCTGACGGAGAACTCCGTCGCACTTGCTCATCAGCAGGTCGAGGTCATAGCCGCGCTCATTGTAATACTCCGTTTTCTCCATATATTCGCGGATAATTGCGGAAAGCGTTGTCTCGACGCGCTCAACGCTCCCGTACACTCCGCCGAGCTCCTCGCCCGGGTGACAGCCGCCGTTCTTGTAGCCCTCAATGCGGATATTCGTGATATCCCCCGACACCGCGATGATATATCTCGGATAAGGGTAGTCCTCATATTCATTGTGCGGCAGGAAAAACGAGTGCCTGTACAGCCCCGTATCGTTGTCATAGTGCATACCGTCAAAGCCTGTGGTGAGGATACGCGCGTTATGACCCACAAGGTCATAACGCACCGCGAGGGTGTACGGGTCATTGGGCGTCCGGTCACCGCTGTAGCCGTAGTCTGTCATTCTGTACGCGATAACGGGGATATCGAGGCTTATGTTCCCCGCGAGCGCCTTTTGGAGGTATTCCCCGTCCGCCGTCAGCTTATCCCGCTGCTGCTCCTCGGTGAACATCTCGCCGATATCTGCGTCCCATACCTCATCGCCGACGAATATCTCCGTCCTTACGGCATAGCCGTCCACGGTAATGGCGGGCATTTCATCATTCATTCCGGCGAGGTTTCCTATATACGGGTAGACCGTCTGCACGGTTATATCCCCGTCCGTGGTGTTGGTGAGGGTATAGCTGTCCGTTACCTCACCGCACCAATAGAAGGGCGGCTGACCTGTCAGGAAGGAGCCGAGGTCGATATCCGTCTCCCTCTCCGTGGTGATGCCCGCCGTATTATTCAGCGCGGCGAGCGGCAATACAGCCGGATAGACATAATCGGGTTCATATCCGCCGCTGTTCAGCATTCCGCCGTTTTGTGCGCCGAAAAGCGCCCACGCCGTACCTATACCAGCCACAGCCACAAGCGCTGCCGCCGCGGCTCCTATATGCCGGAACAGGCGCTGCTTCGCCTTCGGAAAGACGTAGCTCTCCGCCTGCTCTATCAAAGCCTCGTCGATATCCGTCACAGCGTCGAACAAGGCTATACCGCTGTCATATCTCATACCGTCTCCCCCTTCCCCGCGAGGAATTCCCGCAGCTCCTCACGCAGTCTTGTCAGCCGGCGGGACATCGCGGAATCGGACACCCCGCATTTCTTCGCGAGCTCGTATGTCCTGTCGCCATACCAGTACCGCCGAACGAACAGCATTCTGTCCTCCTCGGGAATGCTCATCAGCCATTCGTTCAGGTACTCCCGCAGCAGCCTGCTGTCCACCGTGCGCTCGACGCTCTCCGCCGAGGGGAGCACGTCCTCCAGCTCCGCGAGTGCGATCTCCAGACCGTCAAAGCGCTTCTGCGCGTGCATTTTGCGGTACCTGCTGACCGATATGTTCCGCACTATCCGCCCGAGGTACCCCCGCAGCGAAGCAGGACGCTGCGGGGGTATGCTGTCCCACACGGTGAGGTAGGCGTCGTTGACACACTCCTGCGCGTCACCCTTGTCACGCAGCAGGTTCATCGCTATTTTCGCGCAGTATGCGCCGTATTTTGTCTGCAATTCCCCGACCGCGCTCTCGTCACGGGCGAAGAACAGCTCGATAATTGCCGTATCGTCCATAGCTTCTCCTTTCCCTTCTATATATACAGTCGCATTTTCTCACAGCATTTTGCGGATTTTCACGAAAAAACCGCTTTTTCTACCGAAAAAGCGGTCCGTATCCGTTATTCTGCCGGTTTGATACAGCCGTGCTGCACCTTCTCGCGGTACTCTCCGCGGGGAACGGGACGGCAGAACAGATAGCCCTGCGCGCGGCAGCACCCGAGATCCCGCAGGAATTCGAGCTGCTCCTCCGTCTCGACGCCCTCCGTCAGCGATACCATTTCGAGGCGGGAGCTTAATGACAGTATATTCTCGAGTATCGGCTTTGTGTTGACATTTTCCGAGAAGCCGTCGAGAAACTGCATATCTATCTTCAGCACATCGAACTTGTAGTCCTTCAGGACATTGAGGGACGAATAACCGCTCCCGAAGTCGTCGAGCCATACCTTGAAGCCGAGGTCGCGCAGCTTCTCCACCGCGTATTTCAGCAGCTCCTTTCCGTCCACCAGCGCGCTTTCCGTCACCTCTATGTCCAGTCGGCTGTGCTCCAGACCGTACTTTTCGGTGACATCGCAGACGAATTTCACGATATCGCATAGCTCGAAATCCAGTCTTGACAGATTGACGGAGACCGGGTGACATTCGCTGCCCGAGTCGAGCTCCTCGCGGATATCACGGCAGACGCGCTCGATAACGAAGCAGTCGAGCTTGTGTATCTGACGGTGCTCCTCGAGCGTGTCGATGAACGCGCCGGGGGAGAGCATCCCATATTTGGGGTCTTTCCACCGCGCGAGAGCCTCCGCGCCTATCACCGTGCCGTCCTTGACGGAGACTATCGGCTGATAGTATACCTGTATGTACTCCTCCCTTACCGCGGTATCTATGGTGTTGACGATATGGTGACGGAGGCGGTAGGCGTTCGAAAGCTTCTCATCGTACTCCCTGAACCTCCGTCCGTAGTATTTCTTTATGCTGGCGCAGGCATATCTTGCCCTGTCGCAGGCACGGACGGGGTCGGTATCCTTCTCCTTGACCCTGTACGCACCGCATTTGAGGTGGATCTGAACGTCCTCCTGTCCGCTCTCGATCTCCTCGGATATCTTCGCGGTCTTTTCCTCCGCACCCTCCCATTCGGTGAGCACCACGAAATGGTCGTCGGACATACGGGCGGTGAGCGAGTCCCCGAAGGTGCTCTTCAGCAGTACCGCGGTCTTGTTCAGCAGCTCATTTCCGTTCCTGAAGCCGTAGGTCTCATTGTAGGACTTGAAATTCTCGATATCCAGAAACAGGAAGGCAAGCTCCGTTTTTTCGGGCATTTCCAGCTTTTTTGCAGCCTCCATGCGGAAATAGAGCATATTGTGTATGCCGGTCAGCTCATCGTGCTCGGCTATATCCTCGAGGTGCCTGTTCAGCTTCTCGAGCTGTTCGTCCTTCTTCGCCTGTGATATCGTGCGGAAGTAGATAGCGAAGCTGCAGAACAGCGTAGCTATCCACATGATGAACATATTTATCTTTGTGGCGTCGGTGGAACCGCTAATTCCCGTGGTAGCTATCTCCATGGGGTCAATGCGCAGGTAGAAGATACCGTAGGATATGCTGATGATCAGGAAGCCTATGATCGGTCTCCATGTGAGCAGGCACGCCGCGAACAGCTCCATGGTCAGGAAAGTGAACACTTGCTCGCCCTTGCCGTAGTCGGAGACGGAAATGTCGATGCCGAAGAATAGGCATATCAGCATGAACACCCACTTGAGCACATACCCGAACGTGATGCTGCACTTTTTCCCCGTGACATAGCGCACCGCGAAAATCAGCATACTCAGCGCGACGATAAGCAGCAGCGAATAATTGAGGTAGTGCGACACATAGTATTCGTCCGAGCGGATATCCGTCCCCGTGAGCTGACGGGACAGAAGGCGCACTATCATCCATATCTCCATGCACGCGATATAGACGGACATATATATGCTTGCCCTCATATTTGCGGTGTAGAAGAATTTATTCACATAATCGCTGTGCTTTTCGAGACCTGTTAACTTCAGAAGCGTTTCTTTCATCAAAGAACTCCTTGTTCAGGAAATATAAACATAAACCGAACCGGCAATTCGGTAAAATTGCACAAAATAAAACACTCTAATCATAGTCATTTTAACACATTTTATTATATTTGTCAAGCAATATTATATATACCGCATATCTCGGACGAAACACCTCCGCAAAATTTCCGAAATATGCATCAACCCCTTGAAATAATTCCGAAAAAGTGATATAATATTTAACAGAATTTTACAGACGGAGGTCAAAACACTATGGCAATGTTTGACAAGCTGCTTGCTAACCTCAAGGCAAGCAAAAAGACTATCGTATTCACAGAAGGCACCGACGCGAGAATACTCTCCGCTGCCGACAGACTGCTGAAGGAAGACCTTATGGGCGTTATCCTGTGCGGGAACCCCGACGAGGTGAAGAAGGCTGCCGCTGCCGGCGGTTTTTCCGTTGACAAGGCAGAGATCATCGACCCGCTCTCCTACCCCGAGTTCGACGCTATGGTAGCTCAGATGGTAGAGCTGCGCAAGGGCAAGATGACCGAGGACGAGTGCCGCGAGCTTCTCAAGAAGTCCAACTACTTCGGCACTATGCTTGTCAAGGCAGGCAAGGCGGACGCGCTCCTCGGCGGCGCGACATACTCCACCGCGGACACAGTTCGTCCCGCGCTCCAGATAGTCAAGACCAAGAAGGGCTCCAACCTTGTAAGCTCCTCGTTCATTCTGTTCAGAGAAAAGGACGGTCAGGAAGAGAAGATCGCTATGGGTGACTGCGCTATCAATCTCGGCTATTCCGACAAGCTCGACAAGGACGGCAACGTTGTCCTCACAGCAGCTCAGCAGCTCGCTGAGGTCGCTGTCGAGACAGCCCGCACAGCCGCTTACTTCGGCATCGACCCCAAGGTCGCTGTGCTCAGCTTCTCCACCTACGGCTCCGGCAAGGGCGGCACCGTACAGCTTTCCCACGATGCTGTCATCGAAGCCCGCAAGATAGACCCCGAGCTCACAATTGACGGCGAGTTCCAGTTCGACGCTGCAGTTTCCGCCGAGGTCGCAAAGACCAAGTGCCCCGACTCCAAGGTGGCAGGTCAGGCGAACACCTTCATCTTCCCGCTTATAGAAGCCGGCAATATCGGCTACAAGATCGCTCAGCGCCTCGGCGGATATGAAGCCTACGGTCCTATCCTCCAGGGGCTCAACGCGCCGATCAATGACCTCTCCCGCGGCTGCAACGCCGATGAGGTCTATAAAATGGCTATCATCACCGCCGGTATGGCTTGAGCCGTCGCCTCGCGGCGATAAGTTCGCTTGCGCTCGAGCCAGCGGCTGGCGCCGCCAAGGGAAGGAAGAGAACCCACTTTCTCAGGGAGAAAGTGGGTTCCCTCCCTCTGTCGGTCAGCCCCTCTGGCTCCTTCGTC